>NZ_JBINJE010000081.1:0-2095 GCF_043951955.1 Halalkalibaculum sp. DA384
CCGGCGATCACCTACCTAAACTGGCACAATGACCTCCGAAACGGATGGCACAACATGGCCGAAATGGGTGGCACAATGATCTCCGAAATAGCCACAGGGTGTATGAAAAAGGCTAAAATTGTCCCTGGTATTCTGATAAATTGCAAAATAATGGAATACTTAACCCATGGCTTAAAAATCAAAGTAATACCAATAGCGACTTCCCACCAGCCTAACAAAGGGAGGACGGTTTCTGGTGGAAAAAAATAAATTGTATGGGCCAGAAGCGAAGTTGCTGTTTTTGCTCCAAAAGGTTTGAGAAGTCCAAACCATATAAAGATTAATCCCAAAGAAAGGCGATGTGCATCATGCCCATATTTAAAAGTACTGACTATTTTTTTGCTGATGTTATTAATTCGGTTCATCTGGTATTTTTTTAAAATTTGGGTAAGACTTTGTTTATTCAATAATAATCGCCTGGTTAACAGAGTGCCAGATACGTTTCCAGATTTCGAAAATAAGCAAGCTTTAAACCACTTGATCCGGGAAACCCGTCAGTTGCAGAAAATCCTCAGATGCCTTTTCTCTCAAGTGAATATGCATCCAAAAACAAAAAAATATCACATATCAGTGTGAATCATCGGGTTGAAGAGAAATCCGACCGGAAGGATTCGATCCTCATCTTCAGACCAAAGCCATAAACAGCAGGCAAATATAAAACGAGTGCCCGATTTTAGTATTAACGCAGCCCAAATGCAGAACTGCCTGAAGACATTGAAAACGACTCATACAGCTATTTATCTCCTGATCGTTATCCTGCATCCACTTATATTTTTCAAACTGAATATTCTTTACTCTAACCGGTGCAACCTTGACGATCTCCATAGATCTGCTTAAGACTACTGAATTGATGGAAATCCGTTTATAGAAAGCCATGACAAGCTGCACATCCTTTCGGATAAAAAGGATATGGCTGAAATCAGGCAGCTTCTTAAATAAAAGGAGTAACAAGCGCCATAAGTATGATAGAAATTAGAGTACGCATTCTTTCTCCGAGTTCCTATATTTATAAAGTATGCATGCCTTTATAAATATATTTCTGCTGGTTTTTGCCATTCATTCTCCCCTTAATGCAATGGGAGAACTCCCTTCGAGATACCTGGATAATCGATCCGAAATACAGCCCGGGGAAACGGATCATACCCCGTTTGGGTATCCTTCTGCTCAACCTGATTTCTATGCGATTCATCCACAGGCAGAAGGTTCGGTTCAAATAACAAACAGAGTTCCTCAATCACAATCTTCTACCGAGCGAGAATATAATCTGTTTAGAGGCTCTGCTCCCGAACCGGTAACAGAACAATGGGTAACATGCTGTATCAGGGATGGAAGCTTAATTGAAACAGGGCTCACGCCAGGCAAGCTTCTATATCCCTTCCATTTCTTTTTGTAATTCCACTGGCTGAACATTCAACCATTATTAGGCCAGAGTTATACCCATATGCTCATTTTGGGTATGGTATATCAATTACAAAAAATATCACCATGGATATCGATTTAACTTCAGTTATTATCAGTATTATTGCCTTGTTGATTTTTGCAATTCCCATTGCTATTGATCAATGGAAGAAGAAATCAAAGGGTGAAAAATAAGTGGCACCTCTAATAAGTAGTAGCCTCAAAAACAGGGGCTACTACTTTTTCTTTCGTTACATTAAAGGCAACTTTGCGATTTGTTTATCGATCTGATCCGTTATTTTCAGGTAAAATAGTTACAGCTGCGGTATAATAAGTACCTGTTGAGAGGAAATAAGAAGGTATTTGGTGTACATTTTGATACCCGTGTGTTTGAACAGTGTTGAGAAAAGAGGTGCTTTCACTCTATAGGTATGGTTTTGAGGCATTAATGGCTGAATAAATGCCGTACCTTCTGTAGCACCAGCTTGTAATTTATCGGAAGATAGACAGGAGGGAAATAGAATGTGCCCGCCAAAAGTAGACGAGCACCATTATTTAAAACTACGCCCGGGAGTATTTGAACGCTTAACCTTCTGGCCAGGACAAACTGATATATGACCTTATGATTCATAGAGGTTTATTTTAAGAGGTCATGTTA
>NZ_JBINJE010000082.1:0-1931 GCF_043951955.1 Halalkalibaculum sp. DA384
GGTCAACAATATCTTTGACGCCCGTTACAACGGTTCGGTGGTGGTCAACGCGGGAGGCAATTATTACGAGCCGGCCGCCGGGATCAACTGGAGAAGTGGGATTAGTCTTCGATTTTAATTTTTTAGAAACAAATAAGAGATTATCGTGAATAAGCAGTCTGCAAGCCATAAAGATATTGAGCGGGAAAAATTATTTTTGGGCATTTGCATGGCCCTGGTGCCCACGGCCTTCTCATTTATTTTAGTGAGCAATATTCTCAATCAATTGAAGACCGAGTTTATCCTTACGAACGCTGGAGTGGGTTATATCGGCGGGGCAGCCCTTTGGGGCATGTCAGTATCATTGCTAACCATTGGCCCATTTATGGAAAAGTTTGGATTAAAGAAAGCGGCGATGGGCGCGTTCGCGGGGCATATTTCCGGGGTAACACTGTTTTTAGTTGCCTACTTTTTTGCTGGTGATCCGGTTGCATTCTGGATTTTATTTGCCGGTGCGATTGGAATGGGATTTGGAAACGGGATGATCGAGGTGGCCGGAAATCCGCTGACGGCAGCTCTGTACCCGGATAACAAGACCACCAAGCTGAATCATTTTCACGGTTTTTATACCGGTGGGCTGGTGGTAGGTGGCCTGCTGGGCTGGGGCATGAGCCAGATTGGAACGATCGGAGCGATTAACATTGGTCACTGGACGGCACAAATGGCGCTGGTCTATATACCAATTCTGATCTACGGGTGGCTGCTGTTTCCCCGCAAGTTCCCGCAGACCGAGACCGCCCAAGCGGGCATCCCGATAAAGGAGATGGTTTCTTATACCTTTACCAACCCGTATGTACTGGGGCTTATCCTGCTGATGATGTTTACCCTTGGAATGGAGATGGGGCCGATGCGCTGGATCCCGGGCGTACTGCAGGCGGCCGGGCTGCATGGGATGCTGGTACTGGTATGGATCAGCGGGTTGATGTTCGCCCTTCGGATGTATGCTGGCCCGTTTGTGGAAAAGTTTTCTCCTACAGGTATGCTGATAGGAGGCTCCATATTGACCTTCCTTGGTCTACTGATATTTAGCTTTGTGGAAGCCGGGATTGCACTTTTGATGCTTGCCGGAGCCCTGTTTGCGGTCGGTATCGCCTTTTTCGTGCCAAACATGATCGGGCTCATGAGCGAACGGTTTCCGAAAGCCGGATTGCTGGGTATTGTGCTACTGATTGGCATGGGTTTTGTTGGCGGAGGGGCCTCGAATGCCATCATGGGAGAGATTGTCGACAGCTACATGCCGGAGGCTCTTGACGAGCAACGGACGGTGCAGATCCTCCGACAGGTGGAGGAGCGGTTCCCGGCGCATCTGGAGAAGGCCGAGAAAGCCTCGGGGAACCGACAGGCGCTGGCTGAGCTGGGCTACCGGGCAGCGGATGTCAGCAACATCCTGGAGCATACTGGCGCTGCCCTGACCTATTACCAGGAGCATGGAGTATTCGAAGGCAGCTCCACCGGCAATGCCCTTCGGGCGCTGATTGATTCAGGGATGCCCCAGGAACAACAGCTTATCGAACAGGCTTCGGGAGTACTGCGACCGGCCGACAACTACGGCGGGCGGATGGCCTTCCGATGGGTCGCCCCGATCGCACTGCTGTCGGGGGTGGTATATCTGCTATGGTTTATCAGGGATCAGCATCGGGGTGGATACCAGGTGGAGCGCCTGGAGAAAAGGGAAGCACCGGCGGAAGCCTGAGCTTCCAGAAGCACCAAAAGGTATGGCCATGTCAACGGGTAAGTTGTACAGCCCCTTGCCAATTAAAAAATTTAACTTCACATATTCGAAACATTCAATATTAGTATTATGCCAGACAACCAAGTAAACATAGCGATTATCGGGCTGGGTTTCGGCGCGGAGTTCATCCCGATCTACCAGAAGCACCCGCAGGCGAACA
>NZ_JBINJE010000083.1:0-1921 GCF_043951955.1 Halalkalibaculum sp. DA384
AAGTGTCGTCCCTTCCGGAGTAACAAACCTCGCAGGTTTCGAACCATGCTGCAATCAGCAAAACCAGCACCGGTGCGGTCCACCTGCCCGGTGGGGTACCTTGGGGGAAGGCACGGTCTGCCAACCCTAAATCAACGCCGAGCCATCATTTCTCTTGGCAGATGCTTTTTGTAAGGATTGGCTGCGAATTCGGTCGTACTCTATAAAGCAAGATTGTATAAATAGCTAAAAATACTATTACCAATATCAATCCTCCTGTCCTCCTTCTCCAAGGAGGCACTCAGTGACAAGAAAATGGGCTCTTATTGTATGGAATGGGCACTTACAAAGTCCCTCTTGGAGAAGAGGGATTTAGGGAGATTGACCACGCCTTAATTATTTAAGTGGCGTTCCCCTTATTGGACTTTTTGGACAGCCTCATAAAAGCCCTGCCCCAAGAAATTAAGAAACAATGTTAAAGCTGGAAGCTAGAACTCACGTTACTTATTTTTCATTCCTCACTGAACATCCCCCTGCACCCCCTTCGAACATCATTTACCGCTTTTCCATCATAACTGCCACAAGGGGGAAAGCCCCGGGTTCTCCGTTTCTGCCCCTTCGAAATTCATCATTTTTAATTCTACATTCATCATTCCCCATCCCCAGTCGGCGATTTTTTTGGTTCGTTTTTTCATCGATGAAAAAATGAACACCTAAGAAAGCTGTTGAAGATACCATCAGATATGGAAGGCTATCCCCAAGCAATAAAGTCTTCCTTTTGTTACATTAAACATCTGTAACGTCTTTTCAATCAGTGACCATTATAATTATGCAAAAAGACAAATTCCGCGTTGACCGTAATGCATTTTCCGTTACCAGCCTCCAGGAACAGGACAAGGAAGAGAAAATGTATTGGAAGGATAAAACGCCACATGAACGGTTAGAGGCAATGGAATTAACAAGACAGATTATTTATGGCTACGATCCCGCTACCACCCGACTTCAGAGAATTCTTGAAGTTACTGAACGATCAAAAAGTTAAATATTTATTAATAGATGGCTATGCAGTAGGTTATCACGGCTATGTCCGGGCTACTGCAGATATGGATATTTGGATAGCAAGAAACCCTTCTAACGCGGAGCGTGTAGTCAAAGCTCTTCACAAATTTGGTTTTGATGCTGATAAATTGAGTGCGAACCTATTTTTAGAAAAAGACCAGGTTATACGTATGGGGGTGCCACCAATGCGGATTGAAGTATTGACTTCTATTTCAGGTGTGGAGTTTAAGGAATGTTATGATACAAGAATAAAAGAGAGTTGGGATGATATCAGTGTAAATATTATTAGTTTAGAGAAGCTTAAACAGAATAAGCAGGCCAGTGGCAGGCTAAAAGATTTAAACGACTTGGAACATTTGGAGGTAGACGACTGACGACCGTTTGTCAGGCATACGTTACCCTGTACTTACTCTTCGCGAATACCTCCGCGTACTCTGCGATTAACATGTATTTTTCACCAGGAAATTGGTTCGTCAGCAAGACAATTTCGCCGCTCGCCAGGAAGCGAAGAGATCCGCAGAAGCACCTGCACCGGGCATGCGCCAGGATAGATTCCTCGACTTCGGATCGGGAACATCCGCCCGATCCTCCACTCGGAATGATTGCTATACCTCGTTCATACGATCTCCCCCTTCGAAATTCATTATTTTTAATTCTTCATTTTTCATTCCTCACTGAACATCCCCCTGCACCCCCTTCGAACGTCATTTACCGCTTTTTCATCATAACTGCCACAAGGGGGAAAGACCCGGGTTCTCCATTCCTGCCCCTTCGAAATTCATCATTCATCATTCTTCATTCATAATTCCATCCTCCTTCCGCCCTGGCGATTCGTGAGCCGTCCGGCCGCATGCAGCGGCGGCGTGAAGAAAGAACCCCTGCA
>NZ_JBINJE010000084.1:0-1908 GCF_043951955.1 Halalkalibaculum sp. DA384
TCCGGCGATCACCTACCTAAACTGGCACAATGACCTCCGAAACGGATGGCACAACATGGCCGAAATGGGTGGCACAATGATCTCCGAAATAGCCAGCATAGTTACTTCTTATCTGAAAGTGTACTATAATACCACACAATTTTATGAGACTGAGTTAATCTTATGATTTTTTAACACATGTAATCAATTCCTTTGAAACTACCAAACATTTTCCTATTATAGGCCTTCTATTTAACCCCTAAGTTGCGTGATTGGCTATAACGTTACTAACCGAAAAACTTAAATAACATTATGAGAGGCAATACCAAGGCATTATCCCTTGAAGATGGTGAAACTATGACGGTTCGCGAAAGTATTATCTCACAGGCAGAACTTGAAACCGATATAGAGTCCCTTGTACAGGATACCTTACCCCAAAGATTTCACGTTCTCGCAAAAAAACAATATTCCGGCAAACGGCTGCTGGATATCATGCTCTCCGGTATCGGTGTATTGGGATTACTTATCGTATTTCCGTTTATCGCTTTTGCCATAAAAATATCATCCCGTGGACCGGTAATCTTTAAGCAGCAGCGGACCGGTGTAAATGGTAAGTCGTTCACCTGCTACAAGTTTCGGACCATGCATATCCTGCAAAAGAGAACTGAAAACGGCGAGCCTGATATCACTAAAAAAGGTGATGCCCGTATCTTTAAATTCGGCAGTATCCTGCGAAAACTGAATCTGGACGAGCTTCCCCAATTATTTAATGTCCTCAAAGGAGACATGAGCCTGGTGGGGCCCCGTCCATACCCTGTAAAAGAGTGTGCGTACTGGAACTCCTCCTTCGAAGATTTCTTCTATCGCTACTCGGTAAAACCCGGAATTTCAGGGCTGGCCCAGGTAAAGGGATATCGCGGCGGCACGCTGGATGAAGAGCATATGCGGAAGCGACTGGATTATGACCTCATTTATGTTCAAAAAAGCTCATTTGGACTGGATATGAAAATAATCGGACGAACCATTCTGCAGATGATCCATCTGGATACCAACGGTCACTAAACCCAATTGATAAACAGCTTGACGGGCACAGCTCTTTTTAAAGGAGTTGTGCCTTTTTTGTTTCTCTTCTCGTGTTTGGAAATGGAAGGGGGGAGAGGGATTAAGAAGCACCAACAAGAAACAGGAGACTGTTTTCCCCAACCGAGGTGTCCCTTTTGGCTTGACCCAAAAGGAACCAAAAACTCAAGGCGGTGAATGGGGCACCCGCTGCCGCCTGTGCAGGCGTGGATGTTGATGGTCCGTCACGCCGGTTGCCCGCTATCAAAGCCCTCACCGGTGCAACATCCACAAACGCCTGCTTCGGCCTCTGCGCCCCATTCAAGGCCGGGAAGGGCAGGTTTGCAATTTTTAGCTCATGCTCCCTCGTCAGACAGCACTTCTTCCGGTATCGGAACAATTGCTTGATACGTTCAAACGATCTCCCCTTCGAAATTCATCATTTCTAATTCTTCATTTTTCATTCCTCACTGAACACCCCCCTGCACCCCCTTCGAACATCATTTACCGCTTTTCAATCATAACTGCCACAAGGGGGAACCCCCCGCGCTCTTTTTCCCGGTACCCCTTCGAAATTCATCATTTTTAATTCTTCATTCATAATTCCAGCCGCCTTCCGGCCTAGGATTTATGAGCCGCCCGGGACAAGCGCAGCGGCGGCGCGGGTTAGTTATTTGTTACCGGTTACTAGTATTGGATTGTTGAGAATATGGTAGCAAGCAGCCCTCGGGGTCTGGGGAATGGCGGCAGGCAAAAGGGGAGAGGCGGCCGGCGTTTGAAAGCAACCGGCCGGGAACGAGCTGGTAAGGGGAACATCTACCATTCCCCAGCGGCTTTTTTGGTTCGTTTTTTGGCCGTACAAAAAATGAA
>NZ_JBINJE010000085.1:0-1801 GCF_043951955.1 Halalkalibaculum sp. DA384
ATGGACGACCTGTTCACCCAGGTGCCGGGCATATGGATCAATGACCGTGAAAACTACGCCCTGGGAGAACGGATTACTGTTCGGGGCGTAGGATGGCGCGCCCAGTTCGGGGTCCGGGGCATCCAGGTGGTAATGGATGGCATCCCCCTGACGATGGCCGACGGGCAGGCAATGCTCACGGTGGTGGATCCGGCCTTTATTCAGCGGGCTGAGCTCGTGCGGGGACCCTCCTCGATGTTCTGGGGCAACAGCAGCGGCGGGGTGCTCTACCTGAATACCAACCCACCAACCAATACCCAGTCCCCATTCATGGTTCGGGGGACTGTCGGATCGTACGGGCTCAAAAAGACCGATGTCCAGTTTACACAAAAATTTGGCAATCATGGAGTTAGCGGGTATGCCTCATACTTAAATCAAGCCGGATACCGCGATCATAGTAAAGTCCGCATCGGCCGGGCGGGCGTTACCGGGGCGATCGACCTGGATGCCGATAACCGGCTCGAGTACTTCGGGGCATACGCCAACATGCCGGAAGCCGAACATCCCAGCAGTCTCACCCGACAGCAGGTCCGGGAGGATCCCACCCAGGCCAACGGATTTTTCCAGAATTTCGGGGCCGGCAAGCAGATCAGCCAGGGACAGGGAGGCATCAGCTTCTCAAATACCAGCTCGCTCGGTTTCTTCAAGGCCACCGCCTACGGCACCTTCCGGGATCTTGACAATCCGCTGCCGTTCGGGGTTATCGACCTTCAGCGGAAAGCCGGCGGAGCACGCGCCACACTTCAGCAGCAGATGGGGAACCTTTCGGTTAATATCGGGGTGGAAAGCAAACTCCAGCACGACGACCGCACTGAGTACGACGCCGATGCCGATCAACCCGACAAGCGCGGACCGGTGGACCTGGACCAGGTGGAAAAGGTCAACAACCATGCCGGATTCTTGACCGCTTCCTATGATGTGGGAAATCTGAAACTGCTCGGTTCGCTCCGGTATGACTGGATCCGTTTCGAGGCCGACTCCGATTCAATTGCCCTTGCCGGCAAACGTAACTTCCAGGCGCTCAGTCCGGGAATTGGCCTGAATTACTCGCTCGGCTCCGTCGACATTTACAGCAACCTCAGCACCGGGTTTGAAGCGCCGACGGCCAACGAGCTGAGCAACCGGCCCGAAGGCGGTAACGGATTTAATCCCAACCTGGGCCCTGAAAAGACCGTGGGGCTGGAACTCGGCGGGCGCGGGCAGCTGTGGTCGTCCCGGCTCTCATTTGATATTGCGGGTTATAACCTGTGGATCACCGACCTTTTGTTTCCCTACCGGCTGGAAGTTAACGGTCCCGACTATTACCGCAACCAGGGCGAAACAATCCACCGGGGCATTGAGGCCAACCTGAACTACCGGTTTTCGCACAGCCTGCAGGCCGAGCTCACCTACAACTTTACCGACGCCTATTTCAACCGGGCCTCTACCCGCGACAGTGTTTCCCTGGACGGGAATGCCGTTCCGGGAGTCCCTGAGCACCGGTTTTCGGGCGCCCTGCACTGGCGACCCGGTCAACTGTGGATAACCACCGACCTGCAACATGTCAGTGAATTTGCCGTGGACAACCTGAATACCGCGTTCAACGAGGAATACTGGGTCGTCAATGGACGGGCCAGTTATAACGAGCTTCAGCTGGGAGCCGATGTGAGGCTGAGCCCCTTTGTTGCGGTCAACAATATCTTTGACGCCCGTTACAACGGTTCGGTGGTGGTCAACGCGGGAGGCAATTATTACGAGCCGGCCGCCGGGATCAACTGGAGAA
>NZ_JBINJE010000086.1:0-1794 GCF_043951955.1 Halalkalibaculum sp. DA384
TCATTTTTCATTCCTCACTGAACATCCCCCTGCACCCCCTTCGAACATCATTTACCGCTTTTCCATCATAACTGCCACAAGGGGGAACCCCCCGCATTCTTCTTCCCGGTACCCCTTCGAAATTCATAATTTTTAATTCTTCATTCATAATTCCCATCCTCCGGTGGTGAATGGGGCACCAGCTGCAGCCTCAGCAGGCGTGGATGTTGATGGTCCGTCACGCCGGTTGCCCGCTATCAAAACTTTCACCGGTGCAACATCCACACCCGCCTGCTTCGGCCTCCGCACCCCATTCAAGGCCGGGAAGGGCAGGGTAGCATTTGTTGCCTCCTCCTCGTCAGGTTCAACTTCATTATATTTCGTTTTCATCCTTAATCCATATTCCATAATCCTCCGTCTCTACCCGTTATTAGCCAGCCACAAGGAAATTCCCCCGGTAGTATTTCAAAGGCCTCTTTTATATATTGGGGTCCCTTGCAGAACCTGCTATTTTGTTGGGAGGTGATTGTACCACCGACCTTGGTGACCGTTTAAACGGGAATAGAACTCCCTCGGAACGGGGAATGGAGGGGTTTGGCAAAGCCCCCGTTTAGAATTTTGCACCTTATCCTGCGTTATATCGTCACATGACAAATAGATCCTCCTGTGAAAGTTGATAAAAAAAATCATATCCGACGAAGAATTAAGGATTTCTTTGCATCCAAAGAAGAGGTGCTGTTTGTCTATCTGTTTGGTTCAATGGTCGATAAAGAAAAATTCCGTGATGTTGATATAGCCGTATATATGAAATCAACGCCCGACCTCATCAGCCGCGGAAAACTTCAGGCAGCATTAGATCGCATTTTGGCTGGTACTGTGGACGTGACAATATTGAATGAATTGCCTGCTAAAAATCCGGCTTTTGCCTATGAAATTGTGACAAAAGGGGTACTGCTGTTAAATAGGGATCCGGACCTTCATACAACCTATAAAAGCAAGGTGTATCGATATTATTTTGATACTGCTTATCTGCGCGATCAGTTTGAGGGAGCTTTTCGAAAACGCCTGACATCCGGAAATTTTGGCAAACGGAATTATGAATAGACGTCTGCAGAATTTGGAAAATAATGTAGCTGAATTACAAGAGCTGAAATCGGCATATTCCCCTTCCGAAATCAAGCGGGATAAGAAAAAAGAATGGGCCCTGCGGTACGGGTTGCTAGAATCTATTCAAATTGTCATTGATCTTTCTTGTCATTTGGCTGTTCATCATAACCTGGGCAATGCCGAAACGTATTCAGATTGTATTCAATTGCTGGGAAAGTTTGACATCATTGATCAGGATCTTGAGGAACGGTTGCTTGGTATGGCCGGGTTACGAAACATTTTGGTGCATGAGTATGTCGCGGTCGATGTGGATCGTTTGATTGCTTTCCTGGATCACCTGGATGATTTTACTGCTTTTGCCACTGCGGTAGATGGCAGGTTGGGGGCGTGAATGCCGGATACCGGATGGCGGATGCCCCAGGATAGTATTTTATCCATAATCCTGGTGTTGCTTCTGTGGTGGAGGGTAAATGTTGAATGTTGAAGGTTAAATGTTGAAGGTTGAAGGTTGGTGGTTGGAGGTTAATAATTGCTTGATGCGTTCATACGATCACCCCTTCGAAATTCATTATTCTTCAATCTACATTCTTCATTCCCCATCCTTTCCGGCCTTGGATTTATGAGCCGTCTGGTGCAAACGCAGCGCAGGCGTGAAGAAAGAAACCGTGCAAGACAGCTCTCAGCGTTACCGGATGAGATATCACAGCA
>NZ_JBINJE010000087.1:0-1758 GCF_043951955.1 Halalkalibaculum sp. DA384
GCGCATTTTTTCCAGGGTATTATTAGGATTCATCGTGTGGGTATTGGGTTAGTTGGTTTATTGGTAGTGGTTGCCTCCGCGAATATTGGAGTGATCCGGAATGTGATTTTCCAGCGGAAGTTCAGGGTCTCTGGTCTGATCAAGGTTGTTTTTGAGGATATTGGCGACTATCCGGTAACCGGCCCGGTGACCCTGGGCTGCCCGGTGGCAGGCGGCCTCGACTCGTTCGGGTGGATATTGTTTGGTCAGGGCCAGAATCCCCTGGGCCTGCTTGTAGCCGATCTCCGGGTAGTCGTACTGTCCGATCAGCCGCCGGATATAGCTCTCCGTATAGGGCCCGACGGCTGCGGCCCGCCGGGCGAACCATTTGGGATTCCAGTCGTTGTAGACTTGGTGAGTCGAGGGCATGTGGGCCCCAATGGTGGTGTACTTGCCGGCCGTTCGGCTCCGCCTGTGGTGGGCAATGCGCTCTCCGCCATAGAAGATCTCCACCACATCGGCGGCGAGTTGCACTTCCACATGGCGGCCCACGTAGCGGTGGGGCACGCTATAGTAGTTTTTGTCGGTCCCCAGGTAGATGTGGCTGACCTTCTGGACTTTGGCCCGCCTGTAGTGGCGCAGCTGGTAGGGGGCTGGAGGCAACGGGTCCAGGGCAGGCTGCTCGATCTCGAGGAACTGCTGGCGACGGGTGGTCGGGCGGTTGTGGAACCGGTAATCGTTGTAGGGACCCAACAGCTCCCGTATGGCTTTATTGAGCTCCTCCAGACTAAAGAAGGTCTGATTGGCCAATGGATAAAAAATGCGTTGGTAGACCAGTCGGACAGCTCCTTCAACCAGGGCTTTATCCTGCGGGTGATACGGGCGCGTCGGATCCACTACGCATCCGTAGTGCAGGGCCAGGTCTTTAAGCGTTTTGTTGATCACGGGCGCGTATTTGTGCCCTTTGGCCACCACCGCCTTCATGTTGTCGGCCACGAGGGCGTTGGGTACCCCGCCCAGCCAGTCCAGGCCATCGGTGACGGCCCGGACCAGATCCTCCCGCTTCTGGCTGGCGGTCGCCTGCACGTAGGTGTATTGGCTGCACGGCAGCAGCGCTACAAAGACCTGGGCTCGGCGAATCTCCCCCGTGTCGCGATCGACGTACGAAAGCGTCTTGCCGGCAAAGTCCATAAACAGCTTCCGGCCGGCCTGATGCCGCAAAATCCCACTGGCTTTTGTAGTGTCCTTCCAGGCGTTGAAGTGATGGACAAACTGGGTGTAGCGGTAGCCGTCGGGGTGGTCGGCCAGATAGCTTCTCCATAAGGTTTGGAGCGTGCAGCCGGTTTTACGGAGTTCTTTGGCAAAGGTGGGGAAATACCCGGCCAGCTGCTCATAGCGCCCCTGATCTTTGGCGTCGGCCTGGGGAAACAGTCCGGCCAGCTCGGCCTCCGAGAGAGCCTCCAGCTGCTGGTAGCTGAGCTCATGCTGGCTAAAAGCCCGAACATAACTGTTGACGGTATTCCGGGACAGGCCCAGCGCCTCCGCTACCTTGCGGTTGCTCAGGCCTTTGTGTTTTAGTTGAATGAGTTGTTGTAGGTCCATAATGTCGATTCGTTGCCCTGCCATTAATTTTTTTGCGGCAAGGTACGCATTATGGAAAGTGGCACAATGGCGACCGAAATGGTCCGGCGATCACCTACCTAAACTGGCACAATGACCTCCGAAACGGATGGCACAACATGGCCGAAATGGGTGGCACAATGATCTCCGAAATAGCCA
>NZ_JBINJE010000088.1:0-1705 GCF_043951955.1 Halalkalibaculum sp. DA384
GGGCATCCACCCCCGCCTGCTTCGGCTTCCGCACCCCATTCAAGGCCGGGAAAGACCAGGTTGTATATTTTGTAGCTCGCTCCCTCGTCAGACAGCACTTCTTCCGGTCTCGGGCATGGTGCTATAACTCGTTCATACGATCACCCCTTCGAAATTCATCATTACTAATTCTTCATTTTTTATTCCTCACTGAACATCCCCCTGCACCCCCTTCGAACATCATTTACTGCTTTTCAATCATAACTGCCACAAGGGGGAACCCCCCGCGTTCTTCTTCCCGGTACCCCTTCGAGATTCATCATTTTTAATTCTTCATTCATAATTCCCATATTCCCCTTGTGGCACCCCAGTTGGCCAATAGTCCCGAAGATCTTGATCAAAATCTCCAATAAATTTTGTATAATTATTCAGAAAGTAAAAATAGATCCTATAGTTATGAATGATCTGGAATTGTATACAAAACTCGTGTCATTACCTGATGAGCTAAAGAAAGAGGCCAATGATTTCGTAGAGTTCCTGAAATCCAAGATAGCAAACCAACAAACGCCCAAAAGCAGAACACCCGGTTTGGCGAAAGGTCTTATTGAAATGAGTGATGATTTTGACGAACCCCTTGATGATTTTAAGGAGTATAGGGAATGAACCTGTTGGTAGATACTCATGCTGCTATCTGGTTTATAACAGACGACGAACAATTGCCTGAATTCTCTAAGGAGCTAATTAAAAATCCCAAACATAATTGTTATGTAAGTGTTGCAACATTATGGGAAATGGGGATAAAACATTCATTGGGAAAGTTGAAATTAAAAGCGGAGCTGGAGAGAATTTTTGAACTGTTTTTTGAAAGTGGTTTCACACTCTTGCCCATAATTCCGGATCATATTTTAACCAATACTACTTTACCATTTCACCACCGGGATCCTTTTGATAGATTGATTATTGCTCAAGCAAAAAGAGAAGGGTACGCCCTTGTTTCTAAAGATACCGAATTTGAAGAGTATGATGTCAATATAATCTGGGATTCCAGGAATTCATAATCCATAATTCCCCTCCTTTCCGGCCCTGGACTTATGAGCTGCCCGGGACATGCGCAGCGGCGGCGCGGGTTAGTTATTTGTTATCGGTTATTAGTATTGGATTGTTGACAATATAGTAGCAATTGACAATATAGTAGCAAGCAGCCCTCGGGGTCTGGGGAATGGCGGCAGGCAAAAGGGGAGAGGCGGCCGGCGCTTGAAAGCAACCGGCCGGGAATGAGCTGGTAAGGGGAACATCTACCATTCCCCAGCGGCTTTTTTGGTTCGTTTTTTGGCCGTACAAAAAATGAACAGTAAAAGCTGATAAGGAAGCCTGAATATGAAACAGGAGACTATTTTCCCAATAGAGTTGTCCCTTTTGTCTTGATACAAAAGGGACCAAAAGATCAAGAAGAATTTAACTCCTCGGGGCGGAGTTTGTTTGTTGTCGCTGTTTAGGTTCGTCGCCCGCCCCTCGTCAGACAGAAATTCTTCCGGTCTTGGACATGGTGCTATAACTCGTTCAAACGATCTCCCCTTCGAAATTCACTATTCTTCAATCTACATTCCTCATTCCCCCTCCTTTCCGGCTTTGGATTTATGAGCCGCCCGGGACAAGCGCAGCGGCGGCGTGAAGAAAGAAACCGTGCAGGGCGGGGAGCAACGGCTGCACCCGGGATATCACAGCA
>NZ_JBINJE010000089.1:0-1694 GCF_043951955.1 Halalkalibaculum sp. DA384
ACCATTGCTGTTTGAGATCCGCGTTTTTCAGCGGATCGAGTTCAATGGTTTTAGCGGAGGTGGAGGAAACGCCACAAAAATTTCTCCGGCGGCGATTTTTTTGGTTCGTTTTTTCATCGGTGAAAAAATGAACAAGGAAAGAGGATGAATGAGCTTTTATAAGAAAAAGAGCGACTCCCTGTTAATCTGAACTGATAAACACTTGTCACTTATGCCAGTCAGGGGTTCGGTAAACCTTCAAAAGGTTTGCAAGGCCCTCAGTTAATTATCCGGAGTTAATAATCAGTAATTGCTCGCAAGGTGAAAACGTGTTCGGCCAATCGTATGGATTATGACTTAGAAAGAAGAATGAGTAATTTTGTGATGAAGCCTGGAGAAACGGATAAAAAGGTATTAACAATTGGTGCGGGCAGCAATGAAAAAGGAAACCATCATACAGTATCTTTCAGATCACAAGCCTGAATTTGAGCAAAAATTTGGAGTGACAAAAATTGGTCTGTTTGGCAGTTATGCACGTGGACAAAACGATAAAGACAGTGACATTGATATTGTCGTAGAACTGGAAAAACCCGATTTGCTCATTCTTGTGGGTATTAAGCAGAGAATTGAAGAAGATTTGGGGATGAAAGTAGATATAGTTCGACACCGCGAAAGAATGAACAACAATCTGAAGAAAAGAATAGAAAAAGACGCCGTGTATGCATGAATATGATGATGAGGTGGTAGCTGATATCCTTGACAATATGCTTTGGGCCCTCGACCAGATTCAGAAACGGTTCAGGGAGATAGAGACCGCTTCAGACTTTCTGGATAGCGATTTGGGACTTGAAAAACTCGATAGTATCTGTATGCAGTTAATAAATATTGGGGAGGCTCTGAAAAATATTGATAAGATAACCCACAAAGAGTTACTCCCCCAATATCCGCAGATCGATTGGAAAAAGTGATGGGGATGCGAGATATCATTACCCATCACTACTTTGACATAGATGCGGAAACGGTATTTACAGTCTGTGATGAGCATGTCCCGCAACTGGAAAGAATTATAAAGCTAATTCGAAGAGAGCTTTGAAAAACAGGAATGTTATCCAGTATCCAGCCCTGAGCGAAAAGAACCGATTACTGTCTGATACCCTCCATCCGGGATTCCAGGATCAGGATATAAAATAAATTGAATTGTCCCTTTTGTCTTGACCCAAAAGGGACTTAACAATCAAAGCGGTGAATGGGGCAAACGCTGCCGCCTGTGCAGGCGTGGAGGGATAGAGAACAATGCCCTTTCTAAACCCCCCGGCGTACCGAACAAGGCCTTGATCCCAAACCTGCGAGGTTTCCCTTCCCGGAAAGGTAATGACCTTGAGGGGGGGCATCCCTTCCGGAGTACAAACCTCGCAGGTTTCGAGCCGAGCTGACCATCAGACAAGGTATACCGGCACGGCCTCCGCACCCCATTCAAGGCCTGGAAAGACCAGATTGTATATTTTGTAGCCCGCCCCCCTTGTCAGACAGAAATTCTTCCGGTCTTGGGCATGATGCTATAACTCGTTCATACGATCTCCCCTTCGAAATTTGTTATTCGTTATTAGAAATTTTTATTCTCCATCCGCCCTGCAGAAATTTTTGTGGAATACAGTGCCCGGAGCCGGAGCGTTAAGAAACCATTGCTGTTTGAGATCCGCGTTTTTCAGCGGATC
>NZ_JBINJE010000008.1:0-138206 GCF_043951955.1 Halalkalibaculum sp. DA384
TGAGACGCGACATGTCGCGTCTGTACTGGATTTTTCTTTGGCTTTCGCGCCCCATTCAAGGCTGGGAAGGCAGATCTACAATTATTCACTGCCCATCAAAACCAATTCTCAATTTTTCATTCCTGATTTTTAATTACTATTGCCCGGTAAAAACCGTTGGAGCTGCCTGCTAGGGGCCTTTGCAGCACCTGCTATTGTGTTGGAAGGTGGGACTGACCTTATTTCCCTTTTAAACGGGAGTACAACTCCCTCAGAACGAGGGGTTGAAGGTTTTTAAAAGCCCTCTACTACTAATCCGGGGGTGTTCATTTTTTCACCGATGAAAAAATAAACGAAAAAAATCGCCGGCGGAGGTAAACTTGACCTGAAGGGGGCGTCGCTCCGCTAAAAAAATCACAGATTTTTTCTTCACGCTCCCCTCCGCACCCTTCCGGGCGGTCAACTTTACCAAGGCCGGGAAAGCCAGGCTGCCATTTTCCGCTGCCCACCAAGACCCATTCTTCATTCTAAATTTTAAATTCATCATTTCCCTTCCGCCCTATAGAAATTTTTGTGGAGTAAAGTGCCCGGAGCCAGAGCGTAAAGAAACCATTGTTGTCTGAGATCCGCGTTTTTAAGCGGATCGAGTTCAATGGTTATAGCGGCGGCGCAGGAAACGCCACAAAAAATTCTCAGGCGGCGAGTTTTTTGGGTTCGTTTTTTCCTCGTCGAAAAAATGAACAAGAAAAGAAGCGAATAAAACTCCAAAAGAAAGAGAGACCTATTCCTATAATACAGGTGTTCCTTTTGGCTTGACCCAAAAGGAACTCAACAATCAAGGCTGGGAATGGGGCACCCGCTCCGGCCTGTACAGGCGTGGATGTTGATGGTCCGTCCCGCTGGCTGCCTGCTATCAAGGTTCTCACCGGTGCAACATCCACAACCCCCTGCGTCGGCCTCCGCGCCCCATTCAAGGCCGGTTGGCATTTATGGCCTCTTCCTCATCAGACAGAAATTCTTCCGGTAGGAGAATGGTGCTATAACTCGTTCATACGACCTCCTCCTTCGAAATTCATCTTTCTTAATTCTACATTCATCATTCCCATCCCCCGGCGGCGATTTTTTTGGTTCCTTTTTTCATCGATGGAAAAGGAACAAAGAAAAGTGATAGGGTGGCTTAATAAAACAGAAGAGTATTTCCAATTCGTTAAAAAAGAAATTGTACCATCCCATATATCAGCAGGGTGGGAATATAGGCCGACAGGCGGTCTCTCAGTTTTTGCAGCGTTCTCCTCATATGCGTTTCCACCGTTTTTATCGATATGTCGAGATAGTCCGATATCTCCCGGTAGGTGAGCCCCTCTTTTCTGTTTAGCTCGAATATTTCACGTCCCCGGGGCGGCAGGTTGGCAATCTCCGCTTTAACCGCCTCAATAAACTCCCGGTCGTCTGACTCCCTGTGATGAATTCGCTGAAAAAAATCTTCCCGCTTTTTCTTTTTGGCCTCCGATATATACCGGTCTACAATTTTTTGGTGTTTAATATAATCCAGTGCCTTGTTTCGGGCGATCTCGAATAAAAATCCTCGCAGGTGCCCGGAGGGACTCAAGTTTTTGCGATCGTCCCACACATCGGTAAAGACCTCTTGTACGATCTCTTTGGACAGCTCCTCCGAACGAACATACTTCCATATATACCGGCACAGGGGCGTGTGATACTTCAGGAAGGCGATCTCGAAGGCATACTCCTCTCCCTCGCGTATGCGCTGGATAAGTAATTTTTCCCCGTTTTTACCAGGCTTCTTCCTGCTCATCCTTTATCCCATACTATGACGGCTGTTGTGTTTGCACTGCTATCCCAAAATTAATCCCTTTTTTAAACCTACGGCTGCTGCAACCAAAGTGCTACTCTAATGATCCCGTTTTTATGTTCCGGCAGTTTTCCAACTTTTAACGGAGCAATAGCTCCCGGTTTCTCAGTAATCCCCCCCTCTTAAGGAGATCCACTCCAGCTCAACCACGAGCTGGGTGGATACTTAGGGTTTAGGGAAAAACGTTCCCTTCCAGCTACGTAGATTGTGAATCATCATGTCTCCAGAAATAATCCTGCTTCAAATTATTCTCTGACTATTCGGAAAGGGTTACGATTGAAAAGCCGGCTACCCTTACATTTTTATCCAATAAACAGAATTTTAAGTTTTCAGCAGGAGGCAAGATGCAAACTTACGGTTATTAGCTACATTCCCCTGAATGAATGTTCGTTTTTGGGCCGTATAAAAATGAACAGGGAAGGATGGTTAGAAAGCCCCAACAAGAAAATAGTAGCAGTTTTTTTAAAGAAGAGGTGTCCCTTTTGGCTTGATCCAAAAGGAACGTAAAAAATCAAGGCAGCGAATGGGGCAAACGCTGCAGCCTGTGCAGGCGTGGATGTTGATGGTCCGTCACACTGGTTGCCCGCTATCAAAGCCATCACCGGTGCAACATCCACCCCCGCCTGCTTCGGCTTCCGCGCCCCATTCAAGGCCGGAAAGGCCAATCTATATTTTTGCTCCATCTCCTCGTCAGACAAAAGTTCTTCCGGTTTCGGAATAATTGCTTAATACGTTCATACGATCACCCCTTCGAAATTCATCATTTCTAATTCTTCATTCATAATTCCCATCCCCCGCCGGCGATTTCATATGGTTCGTTTTTTCATCGATGAAAAAATGAACTTCCCTGTCATGATCTCACCGTCTCAGCTGTCCAAATTTGAAGGTCATGGTTGCGGAGATTCCGGAAAAATCACCGTCACTAAAGCCCGCCCTGCTAATGCCATTGGTAAATCGATAGCTGAGTCCCGCTGCAATGCGGAAAAAGCCGGTGATATTAACCTCGATATTGGCGCCCGGTTCAAACAGGAAGAAGGAATCTTCGCCTTCATATTCCATGTCGTTGTCCATTCTCGTACTCAAACTGCCACCGCCAACCATGGCCGACATGGTATAGTGAATGAGCCGGTGCGATCGGTCGTAGAACTCCACTTCTACTCCTCCGTAACCGATATCCGTGTAATAATCGGTCCCGGGCTCGCCATAATTGGGATCGGGCACTTTGTGATCGGTGGCAAGACCGAATCCCCCGCCACCCAGCGAAATGGCACGCCCGCCCTGTTTCAGGTTGATAAGCCAGGCACCCCGGCCTCCGACCCATACGCCCGGGGTGCCCGCCACATCGCTTATCTTGATCACGGGACCTCCGAATCCGCCGTGAGATGCAACCCCGTCAAACAGCGTTTCAGTCTCCTGGCCGTGGATTTGCTGAATTGCCGATAGACTCAACAGAAGTGCGATCAATAGAACAACCTGTTTTTTCATACGTGTGTTCAGTTTTTCTATTAGCTTTTTTATTCGATCCGTATATCGCAATTACTTTTAAGAGGGCTTAACAAAACCCTCACTTATTCGTTCTGAGGGAGTTGTACCCCGGATTTCTCACGAGTATTTTGGATAAAATCATGTAACTTTATGAATGACCATAACTTATACCATTTTCTACTGCCAAATTATCATTACAGTATGTAATAGGCTGCGAAATGAGTCTTTCAGCTGCGTTGAACGTTGAGCCTGCCGTTAAATGACACAAATCGATGTGTGGCAGGCTCATTTTCTTTCGCAGAAACCTGTTACTGCTCAGCAGAGGGATCAAGAAGCGCATCAATGATGTGAACAATCCCGTTGGTGCCGGCCAGGTCGGGTTCGGTGACGACTGCATTCCCGTTGATGGTTATGGTATCCCCTTCTCGTCCAATGCTGATCTCTTTGCCGTGAACCGTCTCAATCGTTTGACCGTCGACGAGGTCATCCGCTGCTATTTTACCGGGAGCGATGTGATAGCTTAACTGGCTTTCCAGCTCCTGCGGGTCGTCGGGCAGCGACTGCTCTTCAAATACGGACTCCGGGGCCACAAAAACTGTATAGCCCTCTTCATGATCCTCCTGCAGCATCGACGCCATTTCTGCCTCCCGGATGCCCTCCTCAAAAGTCTGGAGCGCGTACCGCTTGCCAATAATATCGAATACGGGAAGAAACCGGTCCGGCAGTAACACCTGATCCACGGCGTGTACGAGTCCATTGGTAGCCTGTATATTACCTGCAATGACGGCGGTCGTATCGTTAACGTAGATACTGTCGTCAAGTACAAAATAGAGATCGCCTCCCTCCCGGGTCTCCAGCGCCTGGCGCTCTTCAAAATCGCTGCCATAGAACTCATCTTCAATGATGTGATACTCAAGAATCCCGGCCATCTGATCGTTGGAAAGGGTATCCCGCATTTCATCGGGCAAATTGTCAAATGCCTCGTTGGTCGGCGGAAATACGGTGTAAGGCCCGGTACCGGTCAACACCGATTCCAGCTCCGCATCCTCAACCGCCTCTACAAAACGCTCCAGTTCGGAATAGCTCTGCGCGGTTTCCATAATATTGAGCTGCGGCTCCGAACCGGACCCACTGTTAAGATCACAGGCAGCAAAGGTTAGTATCCCCAGTATACAGGTGGCTGAATAAATATATTGTTTTATGCTTGTAACGGTAGTCATAGGTTCCCTTTTGAGTTGATTAAGATTTTACTCGTTAAATAACCGTTCAGTTATATTCCTTTTCAGGCTATTTTCACTAAATAATACACACTCGGTAAAGGGTGTAACTAACGTGAGTTCTATTGGCTTCCAGCCTTAACATTGTTTCTTAATTTCCTGGGGCAGGTCTTTAATGAGGCTGTCCTTTTCCGGGGGATTAAGAATTAAAAATGAAGAATTAGAAATGATGAATTTCGAAGGGGAGGTCGTATGAACGAGGTATAGCAATCATTCCGAAACCGGAAGAATTTCTGTCTGACGAGGAGATGGAGCAAAAATATAGATTGGCCTTCCGCCCTTGAATGGGGTGCGGAGGCCGACGCAGGCGTATTGTGGATGTCCTGCCGGTGAGGACTTTGATAGCGGGCAGCCGGCGTGACGGGCCATCAACATCCGCGCCTGCACAGGCTGCAGCGTGTGCCCCATTCACCGCCTTGATTGTTGAGTTCCTTTTGGATCAAGACGAAAGGGACACCTCGCTTGGGAAAACAGCTTTTTTATTGGAGACTTCCTGACCAGCTGTCCCTGTTAGTTTACTCCCGGTTTCAAATTCACTTCAATGGTGGGATGGGCCTCCGGGGCGTAGATCGCATTCATCACTGTAAACGGCAACGTTACGTTGTTCCGTTTTTCTTCTGTTTTGACCAGCAGGGTTTTGGTGCTGTTGGGTTCAAGGGTGAACAGGTTCGCATCTTCGTGAAAACTGTAGGGACTTTCGTTTTTGAGTATAAATTCCGAGTGGGTGGGGTTTTTAATTACCACTTCCAGCACCGAGGTGTCGCCCCGGTACCCCGCCGACTGAAACCGGATCGACTCTTCCAACAAGGGAACAAGATACTCGGAGTGGCCGATAAAGGTATCTTTAAACCAGACTACCGTGCGTCCCTCCACCAGTGCCTCCTTAATGCTCTGCTTGGTTTCACTCTCGGCAAAAACAAGCGTAATGGAGCGGTGACCGCCGTGCGGGATATCATACTCCCAGTCCGTAAGACCATGAATATCCGAAGTGCCCATAATCGTCAGGTCATGGTCGAGTGCGATCTGCAGTGCTTCCTCCGAATAGGTCTGCACGTTGACCACCTCAATACCGTGGAGGAGCCCCTTGCTGATCAGCTGCCGGTGCATATCGCTGAGCCGGGCAATTCCGTCTTTACGCTGGGCGGTCCAGTGCGGGTGATTCCAGAATACAAACGCGCCCTGCCGGTTGGCCTCCTCAAACGACTCCATCGCATCATCCACCAGCAGCTTGTTGGCATCTTTTACAAATACCGCGTTCGAGTGACCGGGCGGCATATCCCGCGTAATCTCCGACCCGTTCACCACTGTCAATCCGGTATTTTCCGCGGAATTCATTGCCACTTCGTACGACCGGTTTCTGTCGGGATGCGGAATATCCTCTTCATGGGGCTGATACTCCAGGTGCTCTGTAAATGCGACTACATCGAGCCCCTCGCGCAGCGCCTCCTTCACCCGGATATCGGGCCACACGCTGCCGTCCGAAAATACGGTGTGCATGTGAAAATCTGTTTTCAACGTGTGATATCCCGGGATGTCGGGGAAGGTGATTTTTTGGTCATGCTCGTGATCATGGCCGTGGGTATGGCTGTGCCCATCTGTCTGGCCAAAGACGGGCAGGGCAAAGAGCGCGGAAAGAATAAGAATAGAGAAAACTTTTATAACTTTATCCATAAGAATAAAAGGTAACGTTAGGAGGTTAATTAACTATAAACAGTTTGTTAACACTGTTTTATTACCGGGTAGAGCAGAACCTTCCATTTTGTTGGGAGGTAGTTGTACTACCGACCCTGGTGACCGTTAAAACGGGAGTACAACTCCCTCAGAACGAGGAATTGAGGGTTTCGCAAAGTCCTCTTTAACAAGTACGATTTAAATAAAATAACATAACGCGTGAAAGATAACAGCCCTATTGCCGGATCATGCTTCTTAATTTCAGATATGCAACAGGGGCGTCCGTATGTATCCCCCCGTTCTTCCAATTCTCTATTGACAGCAATATGAACTCGATCAAAAAAATTCTTGTCCTGGCAATCGCCCTGCCGGTTGTACTGGTTCCCGCTGCCGCCAGCGGACAGGTTGATCTCAACCAGCTGGAACCGGAGGAGTACTTCGATTTCTGGGTAGGCACCTGGGATCTTACCTGGGAAGCTCCCAACGGGGTGATAGAAACGGGAACCAGCACGGTTGAGAAGATCCTGGATGGCAATGTGCTGCTGGAAAACTTTGAGGCAAAATCAGGACGTTTTGCCGGTTACGAGGGAAAGAGCTTTTCGGTCTACCAGAAAACAACGGGCAAATGGCGACAAACATGGGTGGATGACAGCAGCGAGTACATCGACTTTGAAGGGGTGTTTGAAGGAAATAAACGAATATTCACCACGGAAGGTCCGGGCACAGATGGAAACCGCCTGCTGAAAAGGATGGTTTTTTACAATATTACGGACAGCTCCTTTACATGGGATTGGAAAACCTCTCCTGACAGCGGTCAGACATGGAACCTGGCCTGGCGTATCCATTACGAAAGGAAGCTGTAGTATCTCGACGGATTTTGACCAGAAATCCGTTCCTGACCGGTCCCCGGTCCTTTTTCAGGGTTGTACTATTTTATAATATATTACAGCTTCGTTTTCGGAGTGCCGCACGCTTCGATCGTGATCAAAAACCTAATCGCATTATTACATCATGACTTACCAGGAAATTACAGACGGCAACAGCCTAATAGAAAACTTCATGGACAGCACCATTAAGATTGAACAGGAAGATGTCAAGGATATACCGCTGGCCTTTCTCGCGACGGAAGATCTGAAATTTCACATCTCCTGGAAATGGCTGATGCCGGTCGTCATCAAGATTGAGGAGGACCTGGGACATACCGTCCATATCGCTGGCAATCGCTGCCAGGTGGTGGTCGATGACGACACTATTTTTGAGGCGGAAGCGGACAAAAAGCTGGAAGCCGTCTGGAAAGCGATCGTCGACTTCCTCGATGCGCAATAACGCATTGAAGGGCAAAACCGTAGTGCTTTGAATTTCTTTGTTAGCCCGGATTATTCACCAAGAAATTTAGTTGTGCACGAGGCGAAGGGGAAATGACCGCGCAAAATTGAGCTGCCGGTTATTCTCGCTATATACAATAATATCAATGTCTCAAGCTGTAATAAATTCTGTTTCGTAAATAATCCGGGTTAGCTCATTAGGTATAACGGGTTTACCAAATACCCTGGATCTAAGTTCAATTATTATAAGGAGGAGCCGTTTCGGTTTCCGGCCCCTCCTCTGTTTATCCGATTACCGTATTTGTTGCCAGACCTGGTGTTGCCTGCCCTACTTGTAGGTGACAACTCTTCCCCAGATGTCGTTGGTGCCCCATATGCCCTGGCGGGTGGTCTCAAGCTGTACAATCTGGCTGTGATCCACGAAAAGGTTCACTTCGGGACCGTAGTTTTTGATATACCACTTGAATACCCTGGGGTCGGCCGCTTCAAACATCAGCTTTTCGAGCCCCAGCCCGTTGATAAACCGGGCAGGCACTTCCACTCTCCAGGGATCGGCATTTTCTGTGATTCCCTCGGATTCAATCATCACAAGGTAGGCACCCGCATCAAGGAAACGTTTGGCCTGTTTTACGGCATAATCCACATCCTGCACTCCCTGGTTTTCGAGCGCCTCCTGCGCGGTGTCGCCGCCGGCACCAAACTGGATACCGATTTCCGGCTTGGCTTTAAGTCCGGCGGACTGCACATCCTCGATCAGCCGCAGCCAGTCGTCGGAGGGAATGGAGATAAAGCCGGTAGAAATTTCGATGATATCAAAACCGAGCTCCCTGCACTCCCCGATGTACTTTTTGACTGCGTCTCTGCCCTGCGTCACTACATACTCCATGAACCCGCCGGTGGAAACCAGCGTGCCATATTCGTGTGCCAGGTCGTTGATCTCCCGGATCTTCTCTGGATTCATAAAGGTGAAGGAGCCTCCGGCAAACTTGATGCTGTCTACATAGTTGCCGCTGGTCTCCAGGATGTCACGAAAGTACCGGGGACCAAAGTTGGAATAGTAGGCCGCACGGATTTCTGTGAGACCGCTGGTTCGCGGCTTTGTTTCACGATCGTTGCGCTTGAGCCAGTCAAATGCGATTGGATTTACCTTGAAGTCTTTGGTTTCTGTTTCCATGGTCTTTCTCCTTTTTTGCTGTTTGGTGAGTTGTTCCAAAAAATTCTGTTCAACAATTTCTGTTCCTTCATTGAATACTCGGATCTCTCCGGTGAACTGTGGCCGGCCCGTCACGAAGCTGCCACGGGGTGGACGCGGGCAAGCAGTGCGGTTAAATCAGTAACCTGGTACTGCTCAAAATTCCTGACGAGATCGACAACCTGCTCCTCCAGCTCCGGCTCCACAAAAGGGCCGGCCAGGTGGTGAAATTTTTCGCTGATGAAATCCCAGGAGGCGGGTCGCGTGTGAAACCCCTCGTAGTCATGCTTTTCGATACTCACCGCTTCCCCGTTTTTAAAGTGGATGGTGATATCGCAGGCTTCTTCGCCGGGGAAGCGGTCGGAGTATTCCTGTTTCTCGCGGACTTCCACTTTTTGCAGCAGCGACTGGATATCCCCGCGCCGGATCCGCTCAGGCTTGTACTGGGCGGGCAGGACATTGCCGTCAAGCAGCGCCGCCGAAATCATATATGGCAGGCTGTGGTCGGCCTCCTCCTTGGTCCGGATATTTTTCTTGTCTCCCTCTTCTCCGCCGCCGATGATATGGTATGCCACATCAAAGGTATTGAGCTCGATCTTCTCAATCGTATCGGGATCGATATCGTGACGCTCCCGAAGCTCGATTACCCCCTCCAGGGTCGACTGTGAATGGATCTCCGCATTGTATTTTTTGATGATGGTGGAATTCACCCGCTCCAGGTCCTCATTTCTCCAGTCGATATAAAACGGGCCGGCGATCGACTCCTCAAACCCCTTGTTGCCTTCAAAAACTTCTTCTGGCCCGGTGATTCCCCGCATCGCCAGGAAAGCGGCATGGGTTGACGTCCACCCGGCAGATGGGAAGGCCAGCCCTTTCCAGTTCGAGAGGGTTCCCGTGCGGCTCACGCGTAGCGCATTGTAGGCGGTTCCGGCAATCGCCAGCGCGTTGGCGGCCTGCGCGGCATTGAGTCCCAGTGCCGCAGAAGCGCCCGCCGCCGCGCTGTACGACCCCTGCACGGTGTGATCAAATCCTTTATCGCGGACCGGGGCTTCATCGCTCAGCCGGCACTGCACCTGGTAGGCGACGCCCAGGGCCGTCAAAAAATCTTTCCCGGAGCGATCGGCATATTCTGCGGCGGCCAGCACGCTGCCGATATTGTCTGAGGGGTGACCTGTTTCATTTTTGGCCAGGTAGCTGTCGTTATAATCCAGGTAGCGCACCAGGGCCGAATTGTAGAATGCCGCCCGGTCGGGAGCGGTCTTGCCCCCGCCGATGAGGGTGGCCAGCGGGTTGCCCCCGAAATCATCAAGCTGCGCCTTGATTCGCCGGGGCGGGGCTCCCTCCTGCGCGCCGATGGCACAGGCAAGTGAATCAAGGAGCCTTATTTTAAGCTCCCGTACTGCCTCTCCCGACAGGTCTTCAAATTTTTTTCCGGTAACGAATGTTGCCAACTCTTCAATTCGGGTCATCATTGATCCTCCGTTTATTGTTCATCGTTCACTAGCCAAGGAAGCCTTATTTAGAACGATTCTCAATAAGGGAGAGGCGATTACTGCCATCGCCTGAATCGATGAGGGTCAGCCGAAAACCTCGAGCTGGGAGGGAAGGTTGTTCAGGATTTCGCGGCGTACGACCTTGGTCAGGCGCTTTTTCTGGAAACCGCGCGGCGTGACCATGCTTATGGTGCGGGAGGGAACCGGGGGCTCAAAGCGGCGAACCATCTCTTTTCGGCGGTTGCCCATGTACATGCAGGCCAGCTCCGGCAGTAGCGTGAGTCCCCCGTTCAAATCAATAATTTTGCGAATGGTTTCCAGGGAGCCGCTGGTGTAGGTGATATTTTTTAATTTTTTGACCAGGGAGATCTCCGCTCCCGTTTCTCCACTGTCCACAAAAAGGTTACGGATCTCTTCGTGCAGGATCGTCTCCTCGAGGGGAATATCCGAGACCTTGATTTTTTCGTGAGCTGTCAACGGGTGATTCCGATCCAGATAAACCACGAATGGCTCTTTGAAGAGGGGCGTTTCGTAGGCATTTTCCCTGCGGTAGGGTGATATGATGATACCCATATCCAGGCGCCCTTCTTCGAACTGCTCTTCCATCTCCTGCAGGCCCACTTCCGAGATGAAGAGTTCCAGCCCGGGATACTTTTTTGACAGCGACTGAATAAACAATGGTACCAGGTAGGGAGCCAGGCTCTGCTGCACCGCCAACGTCAGTGAGCCGACCGGCTCGTTGTCTTTTTTCCGGGCAATTGAAATGAACTTTTCCTTTGCTTCCAGTATCTCCCGCGCCTGCTGCAACAGGTCCTCTCCTTTCATGGTGGGAACGACGGGATGGCGGGAGCGGTCAAAAATGACGATATCAAATTCCTGCTCCAGCCGCTGAATTTCCTTGCTCAGCGTAGACTGGGCGATGTCGCAATGTTCAGCAGCCTTGGTAAAATTTCGATAGGTATCGACCGCAATAATATAGTTCAGCTGATTAAAATTCATCACCCTTGGTTTACCTGGTGTTTGGGATGTTTTCTTCAGAGTTGAAGGACGTGCGTTCTATAACTTAGATGGCATCCGCCATCGGAGGTTCACTGTTGTCCAATACTGATTTCTTTCCTCCCGGTAATAATAACGCGTTTATCGGTTAAAAAATAACTCCGCTCTCTTCAGCCCGTATTTATCACGATATAGCTTGGGATAAATTTAACCTAATGGCAGGCAAAAGGTTACAATATATCTTATGACAAGATGGAACTTTTTACTAACGAGAATCTAAAGGTCCGTTTTTTGATCATTCAAAAAATGAACACCCTGTTTCACCGCTTATAAATTAACCTGAGTTCGGCATAATTGTCTCAACCGGATGCCTGTTTGCCTTGAAATGGCAAGGAAACAGTCCCTCCTTGAGGAGGATGGGCCAATCGCATGGGTCTGGCGATTGGGTCGGAGGTGCAGGTATATCCTAGAATAACACCCGAGGCTGAATGAATATAAAAAACGCGGCGTCGATGTTATGTTTACCGGCGTCAAGGGGCCGGTGCGGGATATCTTCAGACGTTCCGGCCTTGACGACGTCATAGGACCCGACCAGTTCTACCTGGATATCAGTCACGCTGTGGAAAACCTTGAGGAAGAAAGCGAAGAAAAATCACACCTGGCCTGAATATCGCTCTGAATAAGAGTAACGAGGAGAAATTCTCATTCCCGTACAATGTCCAACGAGTATGTGGCTGAATGCTTCGTCTCACGCCTGGATAACCACAGTATTCAACGCATCACTGCCATTTTAAGCTATGCCAGGTTTTTCGGTATCAACGGATGCAGCTTCTTCCTTTCGACTTTTTTCCGCTAGCTCGATAGCTGATTTATATAAAACGACCCGTAAAACTTCATTTTTACCTATATCAAAATATATTTTCATATGCGATACTTCTCATAAAACGATTTATATCCCATCAGCCGGGCGGCCGGTAGTAACAGAAAATTGAGGATTTTTTGAAGCCAAACCGGAGGCCCTTCCCCGAGGTAGGAGTCAAAATACTGGTTAGACAGGGCCATCTGGAAAATCATCCGGGGAGGTTCGGCGTTTTTTTCGTCTTCGTCCATAAACCCGTAAATCTGGCTGAGGTACACAACAAATTGGGCCGGCATAATCACTTCACACACCACGGGCTCATCCGCCGGGTTCGAGGGTTTGTGGGGAACTCCCCGCGGAATGGTAATCTCTTCTCCGGGACCGAGCTTCTGCTCCTCCCCGTCCATGGTAAGTGTCAGTTCACCCGACCGGATTTTGTAGTATTCATCCCACTTGGTTTGAATATGCACCGGAGGCCCATTGGCATTAGGATTGAATGTCAACTTAAGCTGCAGGTTATCACCTTCCCGGCTCAACACCTCTAGCTTGTTTCCTCCTCTCCTGGTCTCAAAGACATCACCCGGCTCAAAATATCGCTCTGGGTCGGGTCGGGTTTCCGGGAAAATAATCAGGTGAAAGAGGTAGCCTACAGACAAGTAACTCGCGATGAATAATCCAATTCCGAGAAGTATCATCATTGATCCTGGTTTATTAGAGCTTGTATTTTTCGTAATAAGATTTGTATCCCATCAGCCTTGCCAGAGGCACAAGCAGAAAATTTTGCACTTTCTGGACCATTACCGGGGGACCCTCACCCAAATACGAGTCGAAATACGGGTTGAACATGGCCATCTGGAATATGATCTCTGGCGGCGTGGCATTATCCGGGTCTTCCTCCAGAAATCCGTAGGCCTGATTCAGATACACCACAAATTGAGCCGGCATGGCCACCCCGCTGATTACCGCAGGTTCATCAAAGGAGTTATAGGGTCTGTGGGGAGTCCCCGGCAGAACCGTAAACCGCTCTCCGGCTTCGAGCACTTTTTCTTCTCCATTCACGTGCAGATTTATCTTCCCAGATTCAATGATAAAGGTCTCTTCCCAGCCGGTATGGATGTGAAGGGGAGGCCCCTCCGAATGGGGAGCGACTTCCAGCGTGAGAATCAGATGGTCTCCTTCCTGTCTTTCAACGGTTAAGGTGGTTCCGCCTGCCTCAGAGTCGATCACATCTCCGGGTTCAAAGTAGGTTTCAATATCGGGCCTGGCTTCGGGAAAGACGATGAGGTGCAGGAAATATCCCACCGAAAGATAGCTGGCAAGAACCAGCAAAATTCCGAGTAATACTCTTTTAAGACTATCCATAACCGGGATTTCCTCTTTTTTATTGAACATAGCTCCCGGCTGGAATAAAGTATTGTAAAAATGTTACCTGCAGCTTAGCTTACGATGCTTTTCGGGGATATTTCTTGATTTCAGATAATCAGACGGGGTGAAACCGGTGTATCGTTTAAAATCCCTGATGAAATGACTCTGGTCGTAAAAACCATATTGACAGGCTATGCGGGCCCATGAAATCTGGTCTGTGTTGTCGATTTCCTTTAATACCCGGTAGATGCGGTGGATTTTCTGGTATTGCTTGATGGTAAGTCCCGCTTCTTCCTTGAAACGCTGAACCAGGTGCTTACGGGTGAAACCCGTTTTGTCGGTAAGCTGTTTGACCGTGAGCCCTGGCTTCCGGTTGAATTGATTGAGGATAAAATCGGAGATTAGTTGCGAATTATGATTGGTTTTGGGCTCTATACTCTGGAGCCATTTTTTTAAGATTTGAAAACGTTTAATCGTTGTTGGCGCTTCTTGAAGAGTTGAAATGAGGGCTTCCAACTCCCTGTCCATAATATCTTCAAGTTGCAGTACATGATCGGTAAACGATTTTTGAGGAACTCCCAGCAATTTGTAATACCCGTTTGGGGTGAACCGTATACTTATGAAATGACAGTTCCGGGGATGCCAGGCATTCACAAATTCCGTTTTGCTGCCCTGAATGGTGCACTGCTCGATAACGGCTGTTTTGCCCCTTACATTTCCCCGAATCGGCTGTGCAAGATTAATAAGAATTTCCGGGGTATTTCGCGGGTAGAGCCGCTTGGTGGTTTCCACGGCATGGCCCCGAACTTCAACGATATCCTTAATAAAACCCAGAAGAGTCGGGCTGCGGAATTTAGTAAACGCCAGGTTATGAATGGTTTTCTGCTTGAACATTACCCTCAATCATTAGTTTCCTGCTTTAATCCATTTTCCCACTTCTACGTACCTGTATTTCGGGCCAAATGCATCTTTGAATTCTTCAATCACTTCATCGCTGCTGTCGTGTCCACCCACACCTGTAATACCGATGTCCCGGGATTGTAAACGTTCAATATTATTCAAAACGTCCTCGTATTCAATCGGATTTAGCGGACCTTCGCCCGAAGCCACCAAACGCTGCATGTTCAGGCCAAGCACGTTGATCCGCCCCTCCGGTACGGGATAATGTAAATCTCCGATAATTCCATAAATGGGTTCCTCAAATACAGCTTCTGTTCTCTCAAGAATCCGGGATAGCTTCTGGTGTCCACAACCCACAATTACCACCAATCCCTTTCCTTCAAGGTTGACGGCCAGTGCCTGTTCGTCAATCCGTCCAAAATACAGTTTGCGGGGAATGGTGCCGATGCTTGCCACTCCTTCAGTAATGACGGTGGGATCAGGCGTATGAGTGGGTGAAATAGCAGGGTAGGTCATAGGGACCGGGGTAAATACATTTTTCCCACTCAGATCTTTTTGTTCGTTACCCAATGAAAAGCTTCCTTCATCCACCCATTTCTGGCCGCCCACATGGTCGAAGTGGTTATGTGAAATAAAAATTATATCAATTTCATCCAGAGAGATTTCCAGTCGGCCCATATTATATTCCAGGGGTGAAGGGCTTTCTCCATCTGCATTCTGGCCCAAATCAAATAATATGGTAGCGGAGTCTGTTTTTACCAGGTAGGAGACCCCCATCTCGGTTTTTAAATCGGGGTTTGACGTATGCCAGTTTACCAGTGGAAGAATGGATAACCTGTTGGTGCTGCCGAAATTCCGGATTTGGGGAGGCTGGTATTCCCGGTATTCTTCATTAGCCTGGGCAACCCCTTTATTATGAAAATAGAATGACACGGATATACCCCCGGTAGCCAACAGGAAAAATGCCAGAAGTGCTGCCGCCAGTATCTTAAATATTTTTACCATTGGGAATCTCCCCGAATTTTAACACTAAGTTCGGGTTCGCTAACCGGTTTCAATCAACTGCTTGCAGTTGTCAACCGACTGACGAAGATTTTTGTGCATCCGTTTTTTGATTACCAACGTTTCCACCAGCCAGCCCAGTGGACGGAAATTAGGCATTAGCTGATACTCGGTGGTGTGGAACAGCGTGCTGCTGCCGTCTCCGTTGTCTTCAACCCGCATCGTCAACGTGGCCTTGAAGTCGGATTCGCTGCACTCATGGACCTGCACGTGTGGGGCATCAAACCGGGTGACCCTCCATTCAGTTTCGGACTCTTTCGGGCCGATTTTTGAAGATTCCCGGTACACCGTTCCCTCCCGAACCGGGTTTTCCGTTGTTTCAACCAGTGATTTCATTACTACCACCCACTCCGGCGCTTTTTCAATGTCACTGATACATTCCCACACCTGTTCTTGAGATGCCTGAATATGCTTTTTGATTTCTACTCTAGGCATGAGATTCTGGTTTTGTGTGACGATTTTTTAATCCTGTCAGTTTTTTTCTTTGACGCTCAAAATTGAAACTGGAAGCATCAAAACCTAACGGATCTATGACTGCTTACATCACCCATCTTTTTGAGATACGACAAGTGAAAACCCGGGCTGCTTCAGCTTTTTAAGCTTTGTTTTGGTAAAACCCGCATCCGCAAGCCACTCCTGAACCGTATCGAAGGGGTAGGAACGGCCACCCGAAAAAAGAAACAGGTTCAGTCCGGCCAGACCGGCTACCGCCCTGGCAAATTTTGATCCCTTGATTCCCGCAAATTGATCCACGATGGCCACCATCCCCCGGTTGGTGGTAGCTTTCGATAATTTTTGAAACAGTTCCTGGTTTCCCTCTGGACTCACTCCGTGAATAATGTTTCCCAAAAAAGCAAAGTCGTATCCTCCCGGAAGTTCGTCCTTTTCAAAATCCCGTTCCACGAGATCAATGCGGTCCGCCATTTCGGGATGCTCTTCCAGTGTTTTTTGAGCCTCTTTCAGACCAATTTCCCAATCCAGAACCGTGCCTTTCAACCCGTCATATTTTTCACAAAAAGCAACCGTATATAATCCGTGACTTCCTCCCACATCCAACATGGATGCGGCTCCCTCGGGCAGGTCAATTTTGCCAACCACTTCATCCACCGTGCCGGAGGCCAGCCAGCGCATGGAGGCCTGGTACCCGCGTCCCACTTCTCCGCCTTTGACGTGCTCCCAGCCATATACTCCGCTTTCCGGGGCTTCCTTGATTCCGCGCGCTACATAAGGCAGAGTGTGGGCAGCCTGGTGTCGAAAATAGGGAGCCATCGTCTCCAGCAGATCTATTGGCATATCTTTGGCCATTTTGGTCAATGCGAGCTTGCCATCTTTCCGGGTCACATATCCCATCGGTTCCAGAGCCTTCACCAAGTTTTCAAGTCCCCGCTCGGAGGCGTTCATTTTTTCGGCTAAAGTTTCCAGGTTGGCCGGCTCTTCATATAAATATCTAAAAAAACCGGTTTCCATCGCTCCGATCATGGCAAAGAATTGAAACATGGGAAGGCCCATATCTGTAAGAATGCCGGGAATAGTTCCCCTGTTGATCAAAAAGCGTTCTATAAAGTTCGGTTTTAAAGGCATAACATGCTATTTAGTTGCGACTAGAAGCGTGAACCCCGGGCTCTTCCTCAATGGCTTCACCATTGAGTTTGGGAATCCAGCCCTTTTCAACCAGCCTTTTACCTCATTCACTTCATACGCCCGGCCATTGGAAAAGAGAAATAGGTTCCAGCCGATTAACGAAGCGGTGGCACGGGTAAATTGAGATCCCGATACATTATCGAATTGATCGAGGATGCCGATGGTACCCTTGTCGGTTAACTTTTCTCCCAGCCTGTTGAACAGCGCCTGATTTTGCTCCGGCCTGTTTCCGTGAATGATATTCCCTAAAAAGGCATAATCGTAACCCTCTGGAAATTCATCCTCAAAAAAATCGGCTTCCAGCGTATCGATCTGATCGGCCACGTCGGTTTCCTGCTGCAGGGTTTCCTTCGCATTTTCGATGCCGATCGGCCAGTCCAGTACCGTGGCTTTCAGTTCGGGATATTTCCGGCACATCTCCACGCAGTACAACCCGTGGCTTCCGCCAATATCCAGCATCTTTTGAGATCCTTTTGGCAACTTTATCTTTTTGGTCACCTCTTCCACCGTGGAGCGTGCCAGCCAGCGCATAGTCACCTGGTAGCTGCGCCCTATTTCACCGTCTTTTACCGAATCCCACCCGATTACCCCTTCTTCGGGAGCTTCTTTTAACGCCCGGTTGACATGCTGCAGGTTTAACAGGTTCTGTTCTTTGATAAAGGGTACCATGCCACTGAACAGATCGATCGGGATAGATTTTTTGGCATACTTTGTAAGCGAGTAGGTGTCATTCTTCTTGCTGACATATCCCAGTGGTTCGAGCACATTCAGCAGGTTTTCCAGGGCCCGTTCATTGCACCCGGTTTTGCGGGCAAGCTGTTCGAGTGCAGCCGGCTCCTGCCGCAGAGTTTTGAAAAGCTGAATCTCCCCGGCTCCCAGTATGGCGCTGACTAAAAACGTGGGAATAGCCCCATCCAGGAGTAATCCCGGTATCAATCCCCATTTAATCAGCTGACGTTCGATAACGTTTGGACGTAGTGGCATGACCCCCTCCCAACTATCCCTAAAACATATAATTATCCCTAACTATATAAATATTAAAATTTTACCTTTATTTCTACATTTTACCTTTATCCTTGCCAAGTTTCTCATCTGGATTAATCCATGCTTCCTCCAGCTACGCTTTCTCTCATAAAAATCTTATTTTATAATGATATGCGTACAAACGTCGTGCGACGATTTGAAATACCTGAGCTTTAAAACCGTTGGTATTTTCAGGTCGCCCGTTTCCTAGAAAAAACATAAGTCCAATAAAAACAATTACTTAATTAGGTTTATGGATTCTCTTTATCCAAAATATGATGTCATTGTGGTAGGAGCTGGTCACGCGGGCAGCGAAGCTGCCGGGGCCGCTTCCGAGATGGGAGCCAAAACGTTGCTCATTACCATGAACCTGGATGCCATCGCCAAAATGTCCTGCAATCCCGCAATTGGCGGAGTTGCCAAGGGGCAGCTGGTCCGCGAGATCGATGCCCTGGGTGGACTCACCGGCACTGTTGCAGATCAAACCGGGGTACAGTTCCGGATGCTAAACCTGAGCAAGGGTCCAGCCATGTGGAGTCCCCGTTGCCAAAGTGACCGCGCGCTTTACAGCAAAACGATGCGTATGGAGCTTGAGAAAAAGGAGAATCTTCATTTCAGGCAGGACAACGTCATTGACGTACTTACCGATGACGCGGGCAAACACGCCGTAGGGGTAAAAACACAGACCGGGCAGGTCTTCCTGGCCGACAATGTAGTGCTGACCACCGGTACCTTTGGAAACGGGCTGATGCACATCGGACTGAAAAATTTCGGCGGGGGAAGATCCGGCGAACGAGCCTCAATCGGTATTTCAGCTGCACTCGAAAAGCTGGGTTTTGAGGTGGGACGGCTCAAGACCGGTACCCCGCCCCGCCTTGACGGCCGCTCCATCAACTATGACAAACTGGAGATCCAGTATGGCGATGAAGATCCCTCACCCTTTTCGTTTATGACAAAACAACTGCCCTCCCGGGATGAACAGCTTACCTGCTGGATCGGGTATACCGACCAAAAAGTTCACGATGTGCTACGCTCCGGGTTTGACCGGAGTCCCATGTTTACCGGCAGAATTGAGTCTATAGGTCCGCGTTACTGCCCGAGCATAGAAGACAAAATCGATCGTTTTTCGGACAAAGACAGCCATCAACTATTCCTGGAACCTGAAGGGTGGGACACCTACGAAATGTACCTGAACGGGTTTTCCACCTCCCTCCCCGAGGATGTACAGTACAAGGCCCTGCAGACGATTCCCGGCTTTGAAAACGCCGTGATGCTGCGCCCCGGTTACGCCATCGAATATGATTATTTCCCGCCCTACCAGATTAAACGCAGCATGGAGACTAAAATAGTAGACGGACTCTTTTTTGCCGGACAGATCAACGGCACCACCGGCTATGAAGAGGCCGCCTGCCAGGGACTCATGGCCGGCATTAACGCCGCCCTCAGATCAAAAGAAAAGGAGCCGCTTGTCCTTAAACGATCCGAAGCTTACATCGGCGTACTGATCGACGACCTTATCACCAAGGGCACCGAGGAGCCGTACCGCATGTTTACTTCACGGGCGGAGCATCGCATCTTGCTGCGCCAGGACAATGCCGACCTTCGCCTCACAGAACTCGGCCACAAGATCGGGCTGGCCTCAGACAAACGATTTGAACAGTACCAAACCAAGAAACAAGCGATCGACCAGATACATGACCTTTTTGCGGAGTATACCGTCTACCCCGAAAAGATGGACCCGATGCTTCGGCAGCAGGGTACCTCCGAGCTCTCCCAGCCAGTCAAGGCGAAAACACTGATTCCCCGGCCCGAACTGTCTATCTTTAACCTGCTCGAGGCCGACCCCCAGCTCAGGGATAAAGCAGAAAAAATAAGCACTGATGAACTCGTATTTGAACAGGTTGAAATCCAGATCAAATACGCCGGATACATCGAAAAAGAGTTTGAAATGGTAGAGGAGATGAAAGAAAAAGAGGATATGGAGATACCGGAATCCCTGAAGTATGACAAGATCAACTCCCTTTCAACCGAAGGCCGCAACAAGCTCGACCGCATCCGCCCCGAAACCCTCGGGCAAGCGAGCCGTATTAGCGGGGTTTCTGCCAGCGACGTGGCGGTACTCATGGTATACTTGAAAAACTAGCCACCTGCCTGTTTGCATGCCAACAAACACATCCTTCAATAACCCCAAATTCAAATAGTTTCACGTGGAACATCACCACATCAATTACCAAAAGGTTTCACGTGAAACCTTTACAGCTGTTGACCAACTGATTGAGAAGTACCGCTCCCCTTTGGAGTCCTACCTCGACCGGCTTTTCTGGTGGAATGAGCGGGTGAACCTGGTCAGCCGCGACGTTTCACGTGGAACGGTCTGGGAGCATATCCGTCACTCGCTTATTTTAACGCAGTTTCCAGTGTACCGGAAGGCCGACCATGTCGTCGATGCCGGGACCGGCGGCGGACTCCCGGGAATTCCGCTGGCGATCGTGTCCCCCGAAAAATCTTTTATTCTGAATGATATCGTTTCCAAAAAAGTGATGGCCATTCGCCAAATCCTCATCAATTTAGAACTTGAAAATGCCCTCTCCAAGACAGGATCTGTGCAAGAGATTCCCTTCCCCTCCTCTTCCCTTTTAATCTCCAAGCACGCATTCAAAATTGACGAGCTCTGGAATATGACGCATGACAAACCGTGGAATACAGCAGTTTTTTATAAAGGAATTGACTTCCAGCAGGAATTAAAAAGTATTGATACACCGCTGGAGGTTGACTGCTTTAGCCTTTCCCGGGGACCTGATTTTTATGATGGGAAAGGTCTTGTCATCATTAAGCGATAATCATGTTTGCTTTGGCTACAAGACCCTTTGCTTGTACACTAATAGGGCTGTTGCAAAATCCTGAATTCCTTATTCCGAGGGAGTCGTACTCCAGTTTCATTGGTTATATATGGTAGTTTTGTTCACGGTCCAGGGAGTGTTCACCATATTAAATGCAATGAATTGGAGGAATTAGCGGAAAAACCTTGTATTTAATAACCCATTTAGACTTGCAAGTTGCTGGCAGGTCATGAGTTAGCATCTGCCTGGGGAAGGCCCTATTTAGTTTATTTTAACACTTTCAATCCTGTTATAACCACCGGAAACCAATATGTCGCGCTCTTAGAGAGATTGATAAAACCTGTTACCTTTAACTCAAAAGTTACAATCTTCATCGAATAGCTTTACCGTTCAAGGTCAACTTAACATTGCAACTGGAAAACATGCAGGATACGTTAACGAGGCTTATTCAACAGTAACATGATCTCCAATTAATTTATTAATGCTACCATGGCATACCTGGCAAAATGCATTGTTTACTTGAGGCTTTGAAAAACCAGGAGTTTTGTTCAAGGCTAAAGCCTGAGCGGATTTGAAACCGCAGTTTATATCATTATAAATGAGGATTTAGCCCCCCCCCAAAATGCCGGAATTGAGCAAAACAACGGTTTTGCAAAGCCCTCTACTTGTCTCCTATCACGCTTCAGCCAGACAATTCACCAGCAGTACCTTCTTTGCAGGGATCCTGAGAAAACCGTTTTTTATATCTAATTAATAAACATTTTAAATCCACAGCATGAATAGCAATGAACGCCGCATGAAGCTGATATTAATGCTTCAGCAATCCACCAAGCGACTGACCGTCAATGATATAGCCGAAAAATTTAATGTCAGCAGGCGCACGGTTTTTCGGGATTTTAACAGCCTGTCAGAGATGAACGTGCCGGTCACTTGGGATAAACACAAGGGCTACGGCATAATGCGGGGTTACAAAGTTCCCCCGCTGATGTTTACCTCGAGGGAGCTGGCTACTATATTGGTGGGACTCAATTTTGTGAAGTCGCAAGTCGACAAAACGATGGTGGAGGATGCCAGGGGCGTTGAGCTTAAAATAAAAGAGGTGCTCCCCGGGGAACTGAAATCGCTTATGGAGACGCTGGAAGAACGCACGGTTGTAGATCCATTTCTTAACTACGGACCCGAAAAAAAAGAAGGGGGTAACTGGTACCTGGTAAGTACGGCGACCTCTGAAAATAAGCAGCTTCAATTTTCGTACTTAAGCAAATCAACGGGCGAAGTAACTGAGCGGAAAATCGACCCCTACCTGCTGGTTTTCTATCGAGACCACTGGAATGTGATCGGCTGGTCCCACAAAAGAGATGATTTCCGAAATTTTGTGCTCGATCGCATGTCGCAGGTCAAAATATTGGACGAAACATTTACTCCAAAACCCGATATTGACGTAGAGGCCCTAATTTTTCGATTTGACGGCAAATCTCATTTAATCAAGGTAGATGTATCCGAACCGGTTTTACGCCGCTTTAAAAGCAATTTACCGACAAAGATTATTAGGCAAAAAGAAATAAAACCTGATTTATTTAGGTTAGAATTTAATTTCGATAACCTAGAATTTATAAATAGCTGGTTGTTGCAATTTGGAAACAATATAAAAGTGGTGTATCCTGAAAATCTCATAGAAAAAAGAATAGATTTACTAAATAATATGATTGACAGTACCAGGTAAATAGCATCGTATCTTTTGTTCCTGATTTTCATCCACAACGCAGAAGACGATACCATTTCGAAGTTTGCTGCCCTGTGACAGCATGCTGGGTATTAAAATCCAGGTAACTTACGTTGCATCAGAATACTACAAGGCATGCAGCTTAATTCTCGTGAAGAATACAGGTTAACTATTCCCGCCCTTCCATTATTAACAAATTGCTAATTTTTTTCCTGTCAGTACATAAATCTCTTTATAGAAGCATAATCCTGCAACAATAGTTTTTTAAATCCGCTCTCCTACCTTCTCCCGTGAAGCTTGCAGCATTAGCTGTTCCCATTAAATCATTTCCAACATTCAAACATCATTCTTTTAAATAGTTAACGATACAGGACATTGTGTTATGAAAAAATATCTGCTTTCATGCTTACTCTTTCTCTCCTTTACAGCGGGAGCTCACGCTCAAGAGTTTCAGTTATCCGGTACGGTAACTGATGCAACTGCTCGCTCCCTGCCGGGGGTGAACATCATCGAAAAGGGAACTGCCAACGGCACGTCTACTGATGCCGATGGCAACTACAGCCTGACGGTTCAACCGGGTGATACGCTGGTATTTTCATTTATCGGGTATGAAACCAGGATGATCCCGGTTCTTGAACAAACGGCGGTGCTGGACGTTACCCTCCATGAGTCCAGTACCGAAATAGGACAGGTTGTGGTAACGGCTCTTGGACTATCCCAGGTGAAAGAAAAAATTGGCTACTCTACCCAACAAATTAACACTGAATCGATCACCAACACGAGCGCCCAAAACCTGGGAAACTTATTCACGGGCAAGGTGGCGGGGCTATCGGTAGCCAACCCAACCGGCATGTTCCAGGAGGCACAATTTAGCCTGCGTGGCAAAGAGCCCCTTATCGTACTGGATGGCGTTCCGATAAAATCGGACCTGTTTGATATCTCCAAAAGTGACATTAAGGAGATCAACGTATTGAAGGGTACAGCCGCCTCTGCCCTCTACGGGGCCCGGGGCAAAGATGGAGCTATCCTTATTACCACAAAAGATGCCAGTACACAGGGTTTGAAAATCGACCTCACAACCAGCGCCATGGTATCAGCGGGCTATACCGTATTTCCGGAATACCAGGACCAGTACGGCAACGGTTCCAATGGCAATTACGAATTCTGGGACGGAAATGGCGGCGGAGTTGCTGACGGCGATATGATATGGGGACCAAAATTTGAGGAGGGAGTTAAAATACCACAGTGGAACAGCCCGATTCTCGACACCCAGACCGGTGAGACGATTCCCTGGTGGGGAACGGTAGAGGGTACGAAGTATGATGACAAGTCGCGATATGAGCGGGTTCCCATCGCATGGGAGTCTCACGACAATCTCAAGTCATTTATGCGCCCGGGGATCATTCCCAGTACCGATTTTTCCATCGCTTTTGGAGGTGATAAAAGTCAATACCGGTTTTCCGGAAATTATACCTACCAGCAGGGACAAGTCCCCAATACCGGGCTGAACAGGGGCGGTCTTAGCTTTGCCTCCACTTTTGAACTGAGTCAAAATATTACCCTCGAGAGCAAACTTTCTTATAACAAGGTCTATTCCCAAAACTACCCGGCGTATGGATACGGTCCGAACAACCATATCTACACCCTCCTGATCTGGCAGGGTACCGATGTAAACCCGCAGGATCTGGAGAACCATCTGTGGGTGCCGGGTCAAGAGGGTTATACCCAGGCCAACTGGAACTACGCCTGGTACAATAATCCCTATTTCGGGGCGTACAATCGCAACCAGGAGTATGATTCAAACGTGTATCGCGGCCAGCTTCGCCTCGAATGGGACATTACCGAAAATCTGAGCATCCAGGGAAGATCCGCTGTGAACCAAAAAGACCGGTTTGAAGACCAGGAACGCCCCAAATCATACCTGCGGTACGGCGATCCGCGCGATGGCTTTTACAAAACGTGGAATACGGCAGAGCTCCTGGCTGACAACGACCTTCGCGCCAGTTACCAACAGACCGTGACCCCATTTTTGGATATCGACATAACCGGCGGGGGAAACGTGGTGTACCAGGAGTTTGAGGAATACTATAATTCTACCGACGGCCTGATTGTGCCCGGCGTATACAGCCTGAACAACACCAAGCGAAATGTGCTGGCCTCCACGCTGGTCCGCAAAAAGTCGATCCACAGCCTGTATGCCACTGCTAATTTTGATCTTTTTGACGCATTCTACCTGAACGTGTCAGGTCGCAACGATTGGTCATCTACCCTCCCGGAGTCCAACAACTCCTACTTCTACCCTTCAGCATCACTGAGCGTAATGGCGTCAAACCTTGTGACACTACCTGACGAGATCGATTTTTTGAAATTCTATTCCTCGTGGGCGAAGGTATCAAGCGACCTGGATCCCGATTTTACCAATCCTTATCAAATTGAGACCTACTATCAAAAAGTGGGTGATTTTAACGGAAATCCACAGCTGGCCTATCCCTCCAACCTGGCCAATCCCAACATAGAACCCCAGCAGTCGATCTCCACGGAACTGGGTATTTCTGCCGGACTTTTGGATCACCGTCTCAATTTTGAGGTGACCTACTACAATATTTTGGATAAAAACCAGATCATTAACCTGCCGGTTTCGAATGCCTCCGGATTTAACAGCCGCAAGGTGAACGGTAACGAATACACCACCAACGGGTGGGAGGTTGTGGTCAATGCCGCTCCTTTTCGCAGCCCGCAATTTGGCTGGGATATTACGGCAAACTGGTACACACAAGTTCGGCGGCTGACCAGCATCTACGATGGGCAGCAGCGTTTTAACAACCTTTCAGTCGGTGAACGGGCCGACAACTACTACACCACCGGCTGGCTCAAGTCGGCCGACGGACGGCTTGTACTGGATGAAGAGACCGGACTGCCCACGCAGGATCCCTATCCCCAGTTGAAAGGGCACCGAAATCCCGACTGGCGATTTGGCCTGCAGAACTCCTTCCGTCACAATAAATGGTCGCTGAGCCTCGGCGTAGATGGTGCCGTTGGCGGACTCATGCGCTCGCTTACCGTAGAAAAGATGTGGTGGGGCGGCAAACATCCGGAATCGGTAACCTGGAGAGATGAAGAATATGCGGCGGGTCACCCGGTGTACGTTCCGGAAGGGGTGAATGTAACAAACGGCGAGCTGATCCGCGATGCCAACGGGAATGTAATCAACGATACACGGGAATATAAAGAAAACACCACTGCGGTAGGCTGGCAGCAATGGGCCCAAAACTATCCATACCGGGCCGGGGTGACCCAGGATGAAAGTGAAAAATTTGCCAATATTTTTGACCGCAGTTTTATCAAGCTGCGCAGTCTTTCTCTTTCATACAACATCAGCGGACTGTTTGCAAACACCGGTATCGAAAATGCCAGCGTTACCGCATTCGGCTACAACTTGGCGATCCTGAAGTCAGCCAAAATTATAGATCCCGATTTTGGAAATGATAACGACCTGCAGGATCCCTCCACCCGCTATATCGGACTGAAAGTTGATCTCTCCATATAACAGAGGTCTTCAAAACCAGGAGTTTTCTCCAAGCTCAATCCCTGATTGAATTCGAAGCCGCAGCGTATACTACAAAAGTGAGAATTTCGAATGTGCAAAAATGCAGGAATTGGGCAACACAACGGTTTTACAAAAAACCTCCAATAATAATATCGTATATCACAACAGTTAAACCTTGCAAGACAATGAAACATATTCTGTTAATCGTTTTATCACTGAACCTGCTGCTCACCGCCTGCACCGACTTAAGCGTGGTAGGGGAAAATCCCAACAACGTATCCCAGGCTCCGCCTCAATTGCTGCTCACCCAGATAGCCTCCGATGCATTTCAGGTCGCCGGCAAAAACCCGCAGTATGCCAGCCGCATGATTGTAAGTACAGCAGTGGAAAATGAGATCCAGTATTACAAGTGGGGGCGGGGTAACTTTGATGATTATGACCGGCTGCGAAATATCACCAAGATGATAGAAGAGGCCAACCGGACGCAAAAGCCGGCCTATGAAGCCCTGGGAAGATTTTTTCGCGCCTATTACTTCTACAATTTAACCCTCCGGTTTGGAGATATCCCCTATTCCGACGCACTCAAAGCGGAATCAGAAGCTGTCTACGCACCGGAATATGATCCCCAGGAGCAGGTCTTCAGCGGTATCCTGGATGAGCTTCAAACAGCCGATCAGCTGCTTAATGCCGATGATATCATCGAAGGAGATATCATTTATGGGGGAGACGCCTCAAAATGGAAAAAGCTGATTAACTCCTTTCGGCTGAAGGTGCTGATCACGCTCTCTAACAAAACTGATGGCAGCACCATCGACATCGTGAGCCGGTTTGCCGATATCTATGCAAACCGTCCCCTTATGGAATCGATCGGGGATAACGGGCAACTGGAATTTTTCGACCAGATCGGCAGCCGGTACGGAGAGTTTAACGACAGCGATTACGGTTCCAGCATGTACATGGATTCCACCTTTATCAAACGGCTGCAGGACCGGGAAGATCCCCGTCTTTTTATTTATGCCGCCCAAACTAAAAATGCCAGGGAACAGGGACTCGCAATCGATGACTTCTCAGCCTATGAGGGTGGGAGACCGACGGGGCAGTACAGCTATAATGATGACAAGGCAGCGGCTGGAAATATTTCAAAGGTGGATCCCCGGTACTATTCCAATCCAACCAACGAGCCCCACGTATTGCTCGGGTACCCCGAACTTCAGTTTATCCTGGCCGAGGCAAGCGTACGGAGCTGGATCGGCACCAGTGCAAAGGCGCATTACGAAAACGGCATCCGGGCAAGCTTCGAATTTTACAACACGTATGCCGAGAATTATGCCTCATTTCTGACAAGCCAGGCGGCAGACACTTACTTGCAAAACGGCCTGGTATCCCTGGACAATGCCGCAACCAGCGAACAGAAAATAGAGCGGATTGTCACGCAAAAATACCTGCAATCTTTTCTGCAGGGTGGATGGACCCCGTATTTTGAGCACCTGCGCACCGGGTATCCCTATTTTATGGAGCCCTCCGGCGGCGCCCCGCCCACCCGCTGGATCTACCCGCAAAGCGAATATCAAAATAATAATGCCAACGTATCGGCTGCCATTGAACGGCAATTCAGCAGCGACAACATTCGGGCTGTCCCGTGGTGGCTGAAATAAGCTGCTATTTTAGGAGCGTTAAGCTAATTTCCATAACGTGAAAGATTCCTCACTTAAATCATATATCATAAAAGAGATCTGATAATGAAATATATTAATTCACTTCCCCCTGTCCCGGCTTTAGTTCTTATCGTACTACTCGCAGGACTGGTACAACCTGTCCATGCACAGGATTCCGGGCAGGAGAAGATTTTCCTGATAACGTTAGATGGACTTCGCTGGCAGGAGCTGTTTACCGGGGCCGACCCCAAATTGATAACTCATCCGCAATACGTTTCAGACACCACGTCACTGAAAAAGAAATACTGGCGGGCCACGCCGGAAGCGCGGCGCCGTGTACTAATGCCTTTTGTATGGAACAACGTGGTGGAAATGGGTCAGATTCACGGCAATCGTCGGTACGGCAGCAAGGTTAACCTGACCAACTCCATGCTGTTCTCCTATCCCGGCTACAACGAAATCTTGACAGGGCAGGCTGACGACCAGCGGATTAACAGCAATGATAAAATTCCCAACCCGAATGTGACCATTTTGGAGGAGCTGAACCAGTCGGCTGAATACCGCGGCAGTGTAGCCGCATTCGGTAGCTGGGACGTATTCCCCTATATTATCAATGAACAGCGAAGCGGGGTGCCGGTCAATGCCGGTTTTGAGAAAGCCGCAGACGAAAACCTTACCGAGATCGAGCGGTTTTTAAACCGCATGCAGCCCCACACGCCCAGCCCGTGGGGATCGGTGCGGCTCGACATGTTTACCCATAACTACGCGCTTGAATATATCAAGCGGAATCAGCCCGATATTGTGTATATCGCTTATGGAGAAACCGATGACTTTGCCCACGACGGTGACTACGATGCCTATCTTAATTCGGCTCACAGCACGGATGCATTTCTTCGGGAGCTGTGGGAGTATACCCAGTCGAATCCCTATTACAAAAACAGGACCACGTTCATACTGACCACTGACCACGGGCGCGGCACCACCCCGGTCGATACCTGGCGAAGTCACGGTTCTGACATTGAAGGAGCCGACCAGGTATGGCTGATGCTGTACGGTGCCGGAATAGAGCCGACGGGTGAAATGAAAACAGAGGAGCAGCTCTACACCCCGGTTGTCGTGGATAAGATCCGGTCGATCCTGGAATAGCTCCTAATGCTCACGATAATGTATGAAAAAATAATGCAACCTGATGGCAGGCAGTATCTTACATCATATATTACCGCCTTTTGGGTTGACAGGGTGTAAAGCGCTGCGAGATTTGCCCTTCCAGCTGCGTAATGGGAACATCACCGGCTCAACGTACGACGACGGTACGTCTGCGCGGCCATTTTCCCTTTGCCTTGCTGAAGAATAAATTCTTGGTGAGATCAAGGCTAGCCAGGATTTAAAGCCAGAGACCGGTCATTCTATATTACCGGGCCCGCTTCCATGAGCTCCCTGCTGGCCGAGTCCCGGTATTGCCCAAAATTATTCTTGAACAGTTGGCCCAGTTTTCGAGCCTGTTTATCATATGCAGCCGGATCATCCCAGGTGTCTCGCGGCTGAAGAATTGCTGCGGGCACATTTGGGCACTGGGTGGGAATCTCAAAACCAAACACCTCGTCACTGGTAGTCGGAACCCGTTCCAGCTCGCCCCCATGGATAGCATCAACAATAGCACGTGTATGTTTAAGGTCAATGCGGTGGCCCTCTCCATGCGGTCCGCCGGTCAGCCCGGTATTGACCAGCCAGGCGCTTGAGTTGTGGGTTCGCATCTTATCTGCCAGCATTTCTGCATACTTGCTCGGTGGCCACGCCAGGAAGGCTGCTCCAAAACAGGCAGAGAAGGTAGCTTCCGGCTCGGTTACGCCCATTTCCGTGCCGGCGACCTTTGCAGTATACCCGCTGATGAAGTGATACATCGCCTGTTCTGCGGTCAGCTTGCTTACGGGAGGAAGCACGCCGAACGCATCATAGGCCAGGAATATAATATTCTCGGGGTGACCACCGGTGCAGGGGATTTTGGCATTTTGTATATATTCGATCGGATACGAGGCCCGCGTGTTTTGCGTGATGCTGGTGTCGTCAAAATCCACCTCGCGCGTTTCAGGGTCATATCCCACGTTCTCAAGCACGGTCCCAAATCTGATGGCATCGTATATCTCCGGCTCCTTCTCCTTCGAGAGGTTGACCGTCTTGGCGTAGCATCCCCCCTCTATGTTGAACACTCCCTCCTCGCTCCAGCAGTGCTCATCATCACCAATGAGCCTGCGGATGCTGTCAGCTGAAAGCGTGGTTTTACCGGTTCCGGAAAGACCAAAAAAGAGCGCCACGTCCCCGGAGGCCCCTTCATTGGCGGAACAGTGCATGGAGAGCACGTTTTTCCTGGGCATCAGGTAGTGCATAACCGTAAAAATTCCCTTCTTCATTTCCCCGGCATACTCGGTGCCCAGGATTATCATCTCCCCTGTTTTGAAGTTGACGTCCACGCTGGCATCCGAGGTCATCCCCTCGGTGAACCGGTTGGCGGGAAATTTACCGGCGTTATACACCACAAAATCGGGCTCCCCGAAATGGGCAAGTTCTTTTTCAGTGGGACGAATAAGCATATTGTTCATAAACAACCCGTGATAGGCGCGCTCGGCAATAATCCGGACTTTGAGCCGGTAGTCGGGAGCCCACCCCGCGAACCCGTCCACCACATAGAGCCGTTCCCGGGTATTAAGGTAGTCGGTCGCCCGCTGGCGGTTAATATTAAACGTATGCTCGTCAAGAGGAATATTTACATCTCCCCACCAAATCTCGTCTTCAAACTCATCTACGGCCACCACCCGCTTGTCGGCCGGGCTCCGCCCCGTGCGCTTTCCCGAACGGACCACCAGCGCCCCTTCGTCGGTGATAGCCGATCCCCTGTCGTGCCGAATCGCCTCCTCGTAAAACCGGGCCGGTACTGCATTCCTGATTATATTTGGTACGGAAATATCGTGCTTTGATAAATCCAGGTGCTGTTTGGTCATAATACCCTGTATTGATTTTAGTCGTGAATTCATTATGATGACCACACGGTATCATATTTGGTATATAGGAATTAATCATGAATATCATGTTAACACCTCCACCGGGCATCGTTTGAGATATCCATTATCCACTATTCTCCGATAACGCTGTTGACGGTGAAGTGTTGAATTAGTATAAAGGAAAGATAACACACGAACTAAATACTTTTTATCTATGATACAGCGAAGATCAGTTGCCATAATCGGGACCGGAAATGTTGGCACCGCGGCGGCCTATGCCATGTTTAACCAGCGGACCGTCAGTGAAATTATACTGGTGGACCTGGACCGAGAACGGGCGCAGGGTGAAGCGATGGATCTGATGCACGGTCAGCTGTTGGTCGGAAATGTAACGGTCCGGGCAGGCAGTTATGAAGATCTGGCCGAAACCCAGGTCGTGGTTGTAACGGCGGGAGTAGGCCAGTCGTCGGCCTCGGAGTCGCGGCTTGAGCTGCTCAACAGGAATACTGAGGTATTCCGCGATATTATCGGGAAGCTGGACCAATACGCCCCGGACGCCATCCTGATTATTGCCACCAATCCCGTGGATATCCTAACCTACGTCTCCCAGAAACTTAGCAGCCGACCTTCGCAGCGTATTTTCGGGACCGGAACCCTGCTGGATACCGCCCGTTTTCGTGCACTCATTGGCGACTATTACGATGTGGATCCCCAATCTGTGCACGCCTACATCCTGGGCGAACACGGCGATTCAGAAGTCCCGATCTGGAGCCAGGCCAACATCGGAGGCAAACCGATCCGCAACTCCGTGGTGATGAACAGGCATTTTAAACGGGAGGTGATGGAATCGATCTTTGACGACGCAAAAAATGCGGCCTACAACATTATCGAAAAGAAAGGCTACACCAACTCCGCCATCGGTGTGGTGATTGCACGTATCGTAAAGGCGATTCTGGAAGATGAGAAAAGCGTTATTCCGATCAGTGTGTACTGGGATGGAGAATACGGTATCGAGGATGTGTGCATGAGCCTGCAGTGTGTAGTGGGTAATGAAGGAGTGGTCAACCGTATCCTCCCCGAACTGGACAAGAAAGAGATCGAAGGACTTCGCAACTCGGGCCGTGTTTTAAAGGAAAACCTCCAGAGCATTGATATTTGACTTGACATGGCTAACTTGATTACTGCAAAAGTGATTAGCCTGCATTTCTCACCAAGAAATTGGTTTGAATGCAAGGCGATGGTGGAAATCGGGACCGAACATATCGTTATACATTGGTGAGCGATTTTCACCATCAACGCAGCATACGAGACAATTTCGCAGCTGGCTACACACTGTAATAGTATTTTTGGTTTTGAAATAAATGTAACTCACTACATATCAGAGCTTTTAAAAATTATAAAATTTTTCTCGTGAGAAATGCAGGTTTAAAGCCGCAAAGCTTGCTGAGTAAAAACAGAAAAGGCCCCCAATTAAGAGGGCCTTTTCCAATAGTTATTGGGGACCTTTGCAGAACCTGCTATGTTGTTGGGAGGTGGTTGTACCACCGACCTTATTGATCTTTAAACGGGAGTACAACGCCCTTCAAACGAAGAATTGAGGAGGTACAAAGCCCTCAACTGGTGATTGAGGCCCTGCATCAGAACCCGAGATCGGCTTGATTATACCGTCTCATCCTCCTCTTCATTCACCACGCGCGTGACAGCAGCAATCTGCCCCTCTTCATCGAGGCGCATAATCCGGACGCCCTGAGTATTGCGGCCCATTGTACGGATACCGCCGCAGTTCATGCGGATTACTTTACCCTGTTCAGTGATAATCATCAGATCATCTTTGTCTGATACCTCTTTCAGAGAGATCAGGTTGCCGGTTTTCTTGGTTACTTTCAACGTAATAACGCCTTTTCCACCCCGGCTCTGCTCGCGGTAATCTTCTACCAGCGAACGTTTGCCGTATCCGTTTTCAGAGATTGCCAGTACGGTCGCTTCATGCGTATTCTTAACGACGACCATATCGACCACTTCATTGTTTTTGCCGAGATCCATCCCTTTAACGCCGGTGGTGTTTCGGCCCATATCTCGGACCTCTTCTTCGTGGAAGCGGATCGCTCTTCCCTTTTTGCTGGCAAGAATAATATTGCTCTGCCCGTCGGTAAGCGCAGCTTCGAGAAGTCCATCCCCCTCTTGTATATTAATTCCAATGATACCATCGCGGCGCGGCCGACTATAGGCTTCAAGCCTTGTTTTCTTAACTTTACCCTGCTTGGTGGCCATGATGATATAGTTGTTGTTAATATATTCCTCATCCTCCAGCGTTTTGACCGGGACAAACGTCTTGATGGAGTCATCCTTGTCAATATCGATCAGGTTAACAATTGCGCGACCGCGCGACAGGCGCGATCCCTCCGGTATCTCGTACACCTTTAGCCAGTAGCACTGTCCTTTTTCGGTAAAGAACAGGATGTAGTTGTGGTTGGTTGCCACGAACAGGTGCTCCACATATTCATCATCGCGGGTAGAAGTGCCTTTCATTCCCTTGCCGCCCCGTTTCTGGCGCCGATACCCGCTTACGGGCATGCGCTTGATAAATCCTTTGTTGGAGATCGTAACCACTACATCCTCATCGGCGATCATATCCTCCACGCTGAAGTCATCCGCCGAGTGAATGATCTGTGTGCGACGCGGATCGCCATACCGATCTCTGAGTTCCGTGATTTCTTCCCGGATAATCGCTTTCTGGCGATCCCGATTAGACAGTATATTACGGTAATCGGCAATTTTTTCGGTAATTTCGCCGTATTCAAGATCGATTTTATCCCGCTCAAGTCCCGTCAGTTTCTGCAGCCTCATATCCAGAATTGCCTTTGCCTGGATGTCGGTCAGGGCAAACTTGCGGCGCAACTCGCGGTTCGCCTCATCAGGACTGTTTGAGCCACGGATCGTTTTAATAACCTCATCGAGGTTGTCGAGCGCAATTTTGAGTCCTTCAAGAATATGAGCACGGGCCTCCGCCTGATCCAGATCATAGATCGTGCGCCGAATAATAACATCGATGCGGTGCTCTACATAATGATGTATCAGATCCTTCAGGTTCAGCAGCTCCGGGCGCCCTTTCACCAGTGCAATATTAATGACGCCAAACGTCTGCTGCATCTGGGTATACTTATACAGCTGATTCAGGACAATGCCCGCGTTGGAATTGCGCTTCAGCACAATAACAATTCGCATTCCCTCGCGATCCGATTCATCACGAACCTCGGAGATCTCCTCGATCTTGTCGTTCTGAACCAGTTTGGCAATTTTCTGGATCAGCGTGGTTTTATTAACCTGATATGGAATTTCGGTCACCACAATCTGCTCGCGGTTGCCCCTTAGCTCCTCGGTACTGGCCCGGGCCCGCATGGTGATTTTCCCTCTTCCTGTCTCGTAGGCCTCTTTCACCCCGTCATACCCGTAGATTATTCCGCCGGTCGGGAAATCAGGCGCCTTTATGTGCTCCATCAGTTCGCTGATCTCAATATCCGGGTCATCGAGGTAGGCCAGTATCCCATCGATCACTTCTTCAATATTATGGGGCGCCATATTGGTTGACATCCCCACCGCAATACCGGACGCGCCATTGATCAACAGGTTCGGCAGCATGCTCGGCAGGACCGTCGGCTCCTGGAGTGTGTCATCAAAGTTCGGCTGGGTGTCTACCGTATCTTTGTTGAGGTCAGTGAGCATCTCTTCGGCAATGCGCTGCATGCGCACCTCGGTATACCGCATGGCCGCAGCGCTGTCACCGTCAATCGAGCCAAAGTTTCCCTGCCCGTCAACAAGCGGGTAGCGCAGGGAGAAATCCTGCACCATTCGTACAATGGTATCATACACCGCCGAATCGCCGTGCGGGTGGTATTTACCGAGCACCTCACCGACAATACGAGCACTTTTCTTATAATTTCGGTTATGAAGCATGCCCAGCTCACTCATGCCGTACAATACGCGGCGGTGAACCGGTTTTAGGCCATCCCGTGCATCTGGAAGCGCACGCGATACAATTACGGACATCGAGTAATCGATGTACGATGACCTCATCTCTTCTTCAATTGAAATAGGTACAATCTTCTCTCGGGCCATTTAGTAGATGTTTTTCAGTTTCTGGTTTGAAAATTATTTCCTTAAATACAGCAAAAACCTCCAAGGATTCAGAAACCTTGGAGGTTTCAAAATTCATACTCTACACATCAAGCGTGGCGTACTTGGCGTGGCTTTCAATAAATTCGCGCCGGGGTTGCACATCATCCCCCATCAAGCGGGAGAACAGCTTGTCGGCAGCCGCAGCGTTTTCGACCGTCACCTGCTGCAGCGTTCGGGTTTCGGGGTCCATTGTTGTTTCCCAGAGCTGCTCGGGATTCATCTCCCCAAGTCCCTTGTAGCGAGAAACGTCGAATTTATAACGCGACTTTTTATGCTCTTTGACCAGTCTGGTGCGTGTTTCTTCATCCCATGCATATTCAATATTCCCGCGACTGTCGGTAATGCGGTACAGTGGAGGCGTGGCGATATAGACGTGACCACCCTCGATAAGCGGTTTCATATAACGATAAAAGAAGGTAAGCAACAGCGTGCGAATGTGAGATCCATCCACATCGGCATCGGTCATGACAATAATTTTATGATAGCGCAGATTTTCTAGCTCAAAATCCTCTTCCGAGTGTCCCACGCCGGCGCCCAGTGCCGTAATCATCGCCTGGATTTCGTTGTTCTCCAGGATACGGTTGATCTTCGCTTTTTCCACATTCAGAATTTTACCGCGCAACGGCAGTATCGCCTGGAAACTCCGGTTGCGCCCCATCTTGGCGGACCCGCCGGCCGAGTCGCCCTCCACCAGGTAAATTTCGCAGTGCTCCGGGTCGTTGATGGAACAGTCGGCCAGCTTGCCGGGCAGTCCACCACCGCTCATGGCGCTTTTGCGCTGGATAAGCTGCCGGGCTTTCCGTGCTGCTTCACGGGCTTCGGCCGCCAGGATCACCTTCTCCAAAATCTTTTTGGCGGTCTTTGGATTTCGCTCCAAATACTCATTCAGCTGATCGTACACCACAATTTCAACGGCGCTCTGTACCTCCGAGTTGCCGAGCTTTGTTTTTGTCTGGCCTTCAAATTGCGGTTCAGGCACCTTCACACTCAGTACCGCCGTCATTCCTTCGCGGAAATCTTCGCCGGAAACACTGAATTTCCCTTTCAGCAGGTTGTTATCCTCGGCATAACGCTTTAACGAACGGGTAAGCGCACGACGAAAGCCGGAAATATGCGTACCGCCCTCGCGCGTGTTAATATTATTAACGTAGGAGTGGACATTCTCGGCATATGAATCGTTGTAATGGATCGCCAGCTCCACCGGGACCATATCAACCTCGCCCTGGATGTAGATCGGTTCTGCCATTAATGACTCCCGCTCTTCATCGAGGTAGCTGACAAAATCCTTTACCCCGCCTTCGTAGTGGAACGTATCCTCGATAATATCTTCAGGGTCGCGATCATCGCGCAGATATACGGTAATCTCCGGGTTCAGGAACGCCAACTCCCGCATCCGGTCCGCAATAATATCGTACTTGAATTCCAGGCTCTGGGTGAAAATTTCGGGATCCGGCATAAAGGTAATGATGGTACCGGTTTTATCTGTTTTTCCCGTCTCCTTCAGCGGTTCAAGTACGCCCCCTTTGGCAAACTTCATTTCATAGACTTTTCCATCGCGGTGCACCTCGGCGTGAAAACCGGAAGAAAGGGCATTCACGCAGCTGACCCCCACCCCGTGAAGTCCACCGGAAACCTTGTATACATTCTTGTCAAATTTACCGCCGGCGTGCAGCTTGGTCAGTACCACCTCAACGGCAGGTATGCCCAGCTTGGGATGCTCATCCACCGGGATGCCGCGGCCATTATCCGAAATGGTGATCGATCCATCCTCATTGATAATAACACTAATTTCATCGCAGTAGCCGGCCAGTGCCTCGTCAATAGAGTTGTCAACCACCTCATTGATAAGGTGGTGAAGCCCGCGCTGACCAACATCTCCTATATACATTGCAGGTCGCTTCCGAACAGCCTCAAGACCCTCTAAAACCGTAATATTTTCCGCCTTGTAATCCGATACTTGTTTTTCAGCCATATATAAGGGGTTGAATAGTGGTTAAAATAATCGTTTTGACGCCTGAAAATAGTGTTTATAAAGGCCAATTCAAAGTAAGCGACAGTCGCTACCGCCGCACATAAAGATGTGCGCTCTAATCCGTTTTAAAGACCGTCCGCATGACAGGTTTTGAACGGTCTGGCGCCGTTTTGAAGAGCCAAATATCAAAAAATTATTCCTTCAAAAGAAACGTTGATCTTTTTATCCAATACGCATATTTTACCGGTCTCTTTCAAAACAGATATAAACCACGTTTTTGAAGTATTATGGCACGTAAAGATGACATTACGGGTAAAGGGCCGCAGAACGGATACCGGTCCTCTAAATCCAACAACAAGACCAAGCACCGGTTCCATCAGAACTTGCAGAAAAAGAAGTTTTATGTACCCGAGGAAGACAAGTGGGTGACGTTGAAAGTTTCTGCAAAAACACTCCGGACGATCAACAAAAAGGGAATTAGTGCGGTACTGAAGGAAGCACGAAAAAAAGGTACCCTTATCAAAGATATCTAATTTTGTTTTTGGTTAATTCGTATTCCGAGCAACTGCAGGCCCGAATAACGATTAACTGACAACCAATAACCAATCAACACTATGGCTAAAGGAAATAGAGTCCAGGTTATTTTGGAATGCACCGAAAAGCCGGGTTCTTCGCGGTATGTAACCACGAAAAACAAGCGCAACAATCCGGACCGGCTGGAGCTGCGCAAATACAACCCGGTACTACGCAAACACACTATCCATAAAGAAATTAAATAGAGATTGAGTCATGGCTAAAAAGCAAGTTTTTGGTGAAGAAGCACAGAAGCTGAAAGGCGCTCATCGCAAAATGGCGAAAGTCATTATCTCTACCAAGTCGACCCGCGGTAAGTACGCTTTCAAAGAGGCGATGGTGGATGAAGATGAGGTGCGCAATTTCATCAGCCAGAATAAAGAGCAGTAAGTTTTAATTCAGCAGCGTTTTCCGGGGTTGCATCTGTTTTGATGATGCAACCTTTTTTTTGCTTCCATATTTGCCCTTGTTGCAGTTACGCATCCCTGAGGAAAAAGAGCCTCTTTAGGGATCAAGTTTCTTACTGCTGTTTGGGTTTCAGGTTGAATGTTACAACTTAGTGTACATTTACAGCCTTAAACCTTCAACTTTATAACCTGTAACTAACAATTCAGTACCATGTCTATCCAGGATCAGATTTTGTCAGACCTAAAAGAGGCGATGAAAAACAAGGAAAAAGATCGCCTGAAGGTACTGCGATCCATCAAATCCAAGCTGCTGGAGCGGGAAATCAGTGAGCGCAAAGGGGGCGAAGCCTCCCTCTCCGACGAGCAGGTGACCGAAGTGCTTATGAAAGCCGCCAAACAGCGCAAGGAATCGATCGAGCAGTTCAGGGAGGGCGGCCGCGATGACCTGGTGGCCAGCGAGCAAAAGGAGCTGGATATTATAGAATCGTACCTGCCGGAGATGCTTTCTGAAGAGGAAATCCGCGATATCGCCCGTCAAAAAATTGAAGAGCTCGGAGCCGAAAATATGGCGGACATGGGCAAGGTAATGGGCGTGATGATGAGCGAACTGAAAGGGCAAGCCGAGGGCAGCCTTGTCAGCAAGGTGGTGAAAGAAGAGCTCTCTTAACCCGCCAGGCATGAATCTGCTAGATCTGATTATACTGCTTCCTCTCCTCTATTTTGCCTACCGCGGATTTGTCAACGGCCTTATAAAAGAAGTGCTCAGCATCGCGGGCATTGTGCTGGCCGTGTTCCTTACCTTTGAATACATGGATACGCTAAACAAGCTGATCGGCCCGTTTTTTGGCGGTGATGAATCTTATATTCCCTTTATCTCCGGTGCCATCCTGTTTATCGGGACCATCGTAGTGGTACAGGTGATCGCCCACCTCTCCAGGAAGATGCTGGAGGCAGTGAATCTAAATTTCATAAACCGCATATCGGGCATGGCGTTCGGTGTGCTGAAAAGCGGAATTGTCATTAGCGCCATCCTTTTAATACTGGCGGGCTTTAACCAGCCTTCAGAAGAGGTCCGGAACGAGTCTGTAACCTACTCAAATATCGTATACCTGGCACCGCTGGCCTATGACCTGGTGGCCTCGGCGTGGCCCGGGGCGGAAAATTTTTCCGACACCATCCACAAAACCCTGGATGAGTACAATCCGATACAAAATTTCCCTACACTGGATCAGTAACTAACGCAATGAGCAATTTCAGGTACAAATACCAACACCCAAACTACTGGTTCAGCCCCTGAGATCCCGGCTTTGTCCCGTTTTAATGGTGCTGGCAAGCAAGCGGTTCTCAGGATTTCAATAAACACAACACGTTCAAGTTTAAGAAAATAGTTATTTAGATGCCTTTTTTACCTGTAGATGAGCAACTGGAAGTGATACGGCGCGGAACGGTTGAGATCGTTCCCGAGGAAGAACTGGTGGAAAAACTGGAAAAATCCAAAAAGAACAATCAGCCCCTGAAAATCAAGCTGGGCTGCGACCCCACACGGCCCGACCTGCACCTGGGTCATTCGGTGATCCTGCGGAAGCTGCGCCAGTTCCAGGACCTGGGGCACGAGGCAATCCTTATTATCGGCGACTTTACGGCCATGATTGGCGACCCCACCGGTCAAAACGAGACCCGGCCGGCCCTCTCCGAAGAGGAGATCAAAGAAAATGCCGAAACCTATCTCGAGCAGGCTACACAGATCCTGGACGAGGACAAAACCACCATCGTTTACAATTCTGACTGGCTCGGAACCATGCATTTTCAGGATGTCATAAAGCTGGCGTCCAAGCTGACGGTGGCCCGAATGATTGAGCGGGATGACTTTTCCAGGCGTTTTGAAGCCAATGAACCGATTTCGCTGCACGAATTCCTCTACCCGCTGGCCCAGGGACAGGACTCCGTGCACCTGCGCTCCGATGTGGAGCTGGGCGGGACCGATCAGAAGTTTAACTTGCTGGTGGGTCGCGAGCTCCAGAAAGATGACGGGCAGGAGCCGCAAATCTGCCTGATGATGCCCCTGCTGGTGGGAACAGACGGGACCAAAAAGATGTCGAAATCCTATGACAACTACATCGGCATCACCGAAGAGGCCAACGACATGTACGGCAAGGTGCTTTCCATTCCCGATGACCTGATCTACCCGTGGTTTGAACTGATTACCGACATTCCGGTCGATGACCTGCCGAAATACAAAAAGAAAGCCGAGGAGGATCCCCGCAATGCCAAACACGATCTGGCTTTCACCCTCACCGCGATGTACCACGGGGGCTCCGCGGCAAAAGAGGCGCGCAACTATTTTGAGCAAACGGTGATCAACAAGGAGATCTCCGACGAAGCGCCCACATATGAGTATGAGGCGGGATCAGAGGTGCGGCTGCTCGATATCATTGCCGACACGGGATTCACCGAAAGTAACGGTCAAACCAAACGGCTGATTAAGCAGGGGGGAGTATCGATCGATGATGAAAAGATCACCGACAAAGGCTATCGTGTCAGCTTTGAAGAAAACACCGAACTGGTTCTAAAGGTCGGAAAGCGCAATTTTTGTTACCTGAAAAGCAAGTAAGAAATCACGGGTACTATTAAACGACATCTCAATTCCTGATTACCAGTTTATTTTTTCTTTCCCGGTCGGGCGATTGCATTCCTATCAGATTCTGATATATTGATTTACACTAAATCGCCAGTAAGACCGCAACAGAATGGGTACGCACTATAAAGGGACCGAAGAAGAAAAAGAAACGTTAAATGCATTTATCAAGCTGATGCGTGCCACCGAGTCGATCAACTCGCGCCTCAATCGCCACCTGGCGGATGCCGATATTACGGTAAGCCAGTTTGGGGTGCTGGAGGCCCTTCTCCACCTGGGTCCACTGAATCAAAAATCACTGGGGGAAAAACTCCTCAAAAGCGGCGGAAATATCACCATGGTCATTGACAACCTGGAGCGGTGCGGTTATGTGGAACGACATCGCGATCCCGAAGATCGCCGCTCGGTATTAATTCACCTTACCGACGAAGGAGAACAGTTTATCCAGTCTTTTTTTCCAAAGCACCTGGAGGTGATCAAAAATGAATTTTCTGTGCTTTCAAGGCGGGAAAAAAAGCAACTGGCGGATATTTGTAAAAAATTGGGCCTCCAGGAAAAAAACACACAATAATCTATGGCCCGTGTAGTTAATGTATCCTATATGATGGATATTTGTGTTTATTTCCCTAGTAAACATTTCCATTAATCCCTAAAAGGGGGCGAGCTGATTCCTCGCTCCCTTTTTCTTTTCACGCTCGACCTGCCCAGAAGATTTGGGTGCGGAGCTATGATTTATTCCTGTTTTACAGGATAAAGGAAGCATTCCAGTTCAAATACACAATCTGCCGCTGAACGCCTCCCCATATTCCCTGTCCTATGAGACCCGTTATCCCGGTAGAGAGAAACGGTTCGACCGGGGTGCAGCCCACTATTCATACTCCTTCATGCCTGGAATGCGGATTTTAAAATGGGGTGCTACTCGTACCGTATGGCATCAGCCGGTTCTACCCGGGAGGCGCGCCGGGCCGGATACCAGCTGGCCGCCAGGCACAGCAGCAGCGTACCTGACAGTATGATCCCCACATCAACCATGTCGATACTTGCGGGATAGGCATCAATGATAAAGGCTGAGGATAGCTTGATCAGTCCATATTCTTTCTGCAGCCAGCTCAGAAGCAACCCGAGTGATCCCCCAATGCCGCAACCAATAAGGCCGATATAGATCCCCTGTTTTATAAAAATGCTCTTAATCCTGTCGGGTGAGAGTCCCATGGTTGACAGAATTCCGATATCCCGGTTTTTCTGAATTACAATCATCGTCAGTGATCCCACGATATTCAACACGGCCACCAATACGATAATCATCAAAATCAGGTAGGAACCCCATTTTTCCAACAGCATCACATCATAAAGCGGTTTTTGAAGATCATACCAGGTCGATATCTGGTACCCGGGGCCCAGCCTGGATTCGATCTCCTCTTTGACGGAGCTCGCAAGGTCGCTGTCGGTCAGCCGCAGATCTATGCCTGTAATCCTGCTACGGTAGTCGAACAGCCGCTGGGCCGCTTCAAGATCGATGTACACAACCGGCTGGCTTACGACCTGCTGCATAAAGTATGCCCCCCTGATCTCAAACCGGTAGATTCGCGGAAATGAAAACTGGGTGAGCGACTTCCGCATTCCCTCCGCACTGAGCAGCGCCGCCTCATCTCCCACATCCAGTCCCAGTTGACTGAGCTGCTGTTCGCTCATCAACATTCCCGGCTTTTTATCGCGTACGGAAAAATCAAATGTTCCGCTCGTGATCATACTGTCTGCCTGGTTGAGCCGGAAAAAGTCCGCTTTGCGGATCCCCCGAATATCCACGACCTGGTCCTGGTTGCCTTCATGGGCCAGCAGCGCCTTATCTGATATATAGGGAGCCGCTGCCATAACCTCGGGTATCGATTCCAGTTCCTGCAACAGCTCCGGATCATGAACCAGCTCCGTCGATGTCTCCGATTGAATACGAATATCGGGATCATAGGAGAGTAGCAGTCCCTTTATCACATCAAAAAAACCGTTGAAAACCGAGAGCACGACAATCAGCAGGGCCGTTCCTATGGTGATGCCGGTAATACTGATCATCGTAAGGGTCGATATCAGCGAAATGTGTTTTTTTGAAAAAAGATATCTGCGCGCTATGTAGCCGGTGGTTTCCATGACAGCTAAGATAGGAATTATGCGGCACGGTTCCATTCACGATTTGCAGGCCCTGCCGCACGAATATTTTACTTCTCACTAAACAGTTTATTCATAAATAAACATCTCAAATAAACAAGTTATAATATTTTAACTTTTTTAAATTTATAATTGTCCTAATTTAACTGATAGTAGATCTTATAGATACATAAATGATTTTCTTTACAATACAGGGAGAACAATATTCACAAGAACTAAGATTACTGTAGTCCCGGAAGAAGAAAAACTACTTATATAGTTCTTCTTCAACTCTATTCAGCGGGTTCCTGCCTGGGATCTGCTGAAATTGAACAATTTTTAACTTTGGCAGCCATCTCGCAAGGGTACTGCATATTAATTCGGATACTTTGCCTGTGGGTCACACACAATCAAAATCGATTGCACCAATGGTAAATAACAACTTAAATAAACTCTCCAACAAGGTATCCAATCTTCATCGATTCATTGAAAAATATGGAGATAAACTGGATAGCCTGACTGATCAGGAAATTCAACTGCTGATATTGGTATCCAATGGGTACAAAAGCGACGAAATAGCGCAAAAATTAGGTTATAGCACAGCAGAGGTTGAAACGCTTGAACAAGAGATCGAGACCAAACTATCTATCGACTCCAAAAAGGATTATGAAGAATACGCCGTCGTTATCAACCTGATCCGCATCTGGTTTGATTCCCTTTCCATTGTTCTTGAAAAAGACTCCGACAATACCCTCTCCTTCATAAAGGACACGCGCAATAAATCCTGAAGTTACCGCCGATGGATTTAAAGATTCTCACGGCGTTTATCCGGCGATTGAACCCGGTCTCCCACGAGTACTTCACCGGATTATTATACCAGGAATAAATTAAGATGAACATAATAATACATTTTTGAACTAATTTATTTACAACTGGCTGCCGCCTCCCCTTTCATCTCGTGTCGTCTGTCACTCACTCGTTTAAAATTGAATGTACAGGCCTTTTACCCTATCTTCTCAACTTCAATTTGAATCCTTAACATACCTAATACAGAATGCGAGTCATCATTTTCGGGCCTCCAGGCGCCGGCAAGGGAACACAAGCTGCCAAAATAGCCGAGGAGTACCATATTCCCCATCTTTCTACCGGAGAAATATTTAGAACTGCCATTAAAAACGAGACGGAACTGGGTAAAAAAGTAAAAGCCATCCTTGATGCCGGTGATCTGGTCCCGGATGACACAGTGGTCGACCTGGTAGAAGAGGAGCTCAAAAAAGATGATTACAGGGACGGTTACATCCTGGACGGGTTTCCCCGTACTGTTCCCCAGGCAGAGGCTTTTGACGCAATATTGGAAAAGAATAACCAGTCGCTGGATGCTTTTTTAGTGCTGGAAGTGCCGGAGGAAGAGCTGATCAAACGAATTTTAAGCCGTGGTGAGGGTCGCTCTGACGATACTGAAGAAGGCGTCAAAAACCGTCTTGAAGTTTATCACAACGAAACCGCACCGGTTCTGCAATACTACCAGAAGCAGGGCAAAGCAGAAAAAATCGACGGGGTTGGATCCATTGAAGAGATTTTCGGGAGAATCAGAGATACGCTGGAAAGCTAGCCTGGATCTCTCAAGAAATTTGTTCTTCAGCAAGGCAAAGGGAAAATGGCCGCGCAGACGTAGCTTTGTACGTTGAACCGGTTATTTCCCTTTTAACGCAGCTGAGACAAATCTCCTTTTTATTACCTGTCAAATAAAAAGGTCGTCACAATATGATGTAAGATGCTGCCTGCCATCAGGGTACCTGATTTGTGCATACATTATCGCGAAAAATACCGGCTAGCGTACTCACCACTTAAAAAGTATAGTAAAGTAAGTAGCATAAAATGGGCAAGAATTCCCCCTTTGAAGGAGGTTTGGGGAATGTAGTACGCCCAAATAACTGTTTGGCTACTTAACGAATTTAGTGGTCATAACACTAGTACCCCCCCGTGTATTGGCTGGTTTAAGGAATACAGCACAATTCTTTTTAAGGCTCCTCAAAAAAGTTTTGGTGCCCATTTTCCATATCCCCACCCAGATCCCGGCAGCAGCAACTGTTAAACCACCTGCAGAATAACGGGTGCAATATCCCGGATACTGACAACATCCCTGAATGCTCCGGCGGCCGGCCCTTCTGCAAACAGCGGCACCTCGTTAAACGTATGCGTTTTGGTTGAAAGGTCCTCAATATTGCCATGATCACTGCTTAGCAACAGGGTATCTTCATCGTTCCTGTTCCGAATCAGGTATTCCAGGAACGCACTAAACCGGCTAATCACCTTGCCGGCCTCCGCTTCACTCTGGGTATGTCCCGCCTTGTCGGTCAGGTAATATTCGTAAAGTACAATATCATGGCTGCGGGCCTGGTTAAGCATCCGTTCAGCCGCCTCCCCGGGATCTATTTCCGGTATCTCTATCGCCAGCTGTTCCCGCCAGGCCTGTTGTGTTATTTCTGCTGTAATTGCCTTGCCCTTTTTCAGGTCCTCCACGGTATGCAGCGGTATCCCCGCACTTTTGGTCATCAGGGTAGTACAGCTCCATCGATTGTTCTGCTCAGAACGTCGAAAAAAAATGTCGGGATACGCATTCATAAAGACACAACTTTTCCCTCTCTCCGTGGCCTTTTTAAAGATACTGTAGTCCCTGAGCAACGGCTTTGTCTTGGAATGGGGGAATGGTCCGAAGTGACGGCCGACAACCCGCGCTGCATTCCGGCCGGTAAACAGGGTGGCCTGACCAGTTCCGCTTTGGGGGAGCCCCTCCACCCCAAGCGTAGCATCAATGCCTTTAAAAAGGTGCCCGTCAGACAAAATAGAATGCGCATCCCTGGTAAACGGCTGTCCACCAGACATCGCCTCAAACCCGGTATATCTATTTTTTGAAAAAGGATTTTTCGGGGCGGTTTCTCCCAGTCCAACTCCGTCAATAAATAAAAAAAGTACTGCCATGGTATACTGTCTTACCTGTCCAACAGGATGGTCACCGGTCCATCATTCAGCAGCTCTACATCCATATAAGCGCCAAACTTTCCGGATTCCACATTTAATTGAGAATGCTCTTTAAAATAACGGATCATCTGTTCATAGAGTTCTTCTGCTTTCCCGGGGCCCGCCGCCTCCATATAACTGGGCCTGTTTCCCTTTTCAGGGTCTCCATACAACGTAAACTGCGAGACCACCAGAAGCTCCCCTGAAATATCTTGCACCGAATCATTCATTTTTCCACTTCGGTCATCAAAAATGCGGAGTTTCAAAATTTTGTCGCAGATCCACTTCAGCTTCTCAACCGTATCATCCCGGTGGATTCCCACCAGTAAAAGCAATCCATTACTGATAGCTCCCGTTACCTTTCCCTCAACTTCAACTTTGGCATGACGCACGCGCTGTACAACTACACGCATTATAAACCTCTTTTATTAATGTGGATTACCCTGTGGATAACTTTTCACTTGATCGAGTTCCATAAATTCCGTGCAAGTTCTCAACAACATTCAACATTTAAACAAAGTTTTCCACAGGTTATCAACGTTAATACCGGTGTTAATAAAATAATTTTATCTTTCCAGGTGCAACCGGCAATTGTGGATAAGTATTGAACTTACCCGTAAGACACTGTTTTTAAAGGGAAATGTTATCCACAATTACTATCCACATCAGGCCCACAATTTTGTCAAGAGTAGTTAATGATTTTCTTTTCAACTTATCCACAGTTTCTACTATGTACTACAAAGAATTTAAATTTTACTATACTTGTATAAAACGCGAGGAAAACGTGGATAAAACCTTTTAAAAAGATTCTCCGTTCTTTCTATATTTTTCTCAGTCAATAGAACCGAAGCGTTTAACCACACTCCAGATTTTTTATGGAACAAAATCTCAGATACCCGATCGGGCCCGAGCAGTCCCCCGCATCTTATGGGGAAGCAAATATTCCTGAACGGATAGATGAGATAGAACATCTTCCAAAGCAACTTACACGAACGCTTCATCCATTGACACGGCCACAGCTTGAAACTCCATATCGACCTGGTGGCTGGACCGTCCGTCAGGTTATTCATCACATCGCCGACAGTCACATGAACGGTTTCATCAGAACCAAATGGGCACTGACAGAAGACCTTCCCACGATTAAACCTTATGAACAGGAAAAATGGGCCGCCCTCTCAGACTACCAGGCCCCGGTTTCCACTTCGCTGGATCTCATTACCTCCCTTCACAGTCGGTGGGAAATTATACTGCATCGCCTGTCCAAACAGCAGATGTTTATTCAATACATTCATCCGGAATCTGGGAAGCAATCGCTCTGGCAGCATATTTTCCACTACGCATGGCACGGTCGCCATCATCTGGCGCATATTACCCAACTAATTGAAAGAAAAAACTGGCATTAACATTTTTATGAGTAAAAAAAAGAGTATTACCTACAAAGACTCTGGCGTAGATATTGAAGCAGGAGAACAGATGGTCGACTCCATCAAAGGCATAGTCCGCGAGACCCACAACGCCTCTGTACTGACCGATATTGGTGGTTTCGGAGGATTCTTTCGTCCCAACTTGGGTGATTTCAATGATCCCGTCTTTGTAAGCAGTGTAGATGGAGTAGGAACCAAGCTGATTGTCGCGTTCAAAACCGGCCGGTATGATACGGTGGGCCAGGACCTGGTGAACCACTGCGTGAATGACATTGCCGTATGTGGAGCCCAGCCACTCTTCTTTTTGGATTATTTTTCAACCGGGAAACTGAAGCAGACCGTGGGATATGAGGTAGTCAAGGGATTTGCCAGAGCCTGCAAGGAAAACGGTGTGGCCCTGATCGGCGGTGAGACAGCCGAGATGCCCGATATCTACAGTGAAGGCGAATTCGATCTGGCCGGTACCATCGTTGGTATAGTAGATCGTGAAAAAATTATTAATGGAGAACAGATCCGCGAAGGCGACCGGTTGCTCGGTTTTGAAAGCAGCGGACTCCATACCAACGGCTACTCGCTGGCCCGGAAGGTGCTATTTTCAGAATATGATGTGAGTGACAAGGTTGAGCAGCTCGGTACCACCGTCGGTGACGCCATGCTCGCAGTTCACCGTTCTTACCTGTCTCATATATCGAAATTAAAGAACATTGAAGGCGTACACGGGTTCTCCCACATCACCGGCGGGGGAATTGTGGGCAATACCAGGCGGATTCTGCCGGCGGACCGCTCGCTGGATATCGACTGGGAGGCCTGGGATCGCCCTGCTATTTTCGAACTGATACAGGAGCTCGGCAACGTGCCGGAAGAGGACATGCGGGCGACCTTTAACCTGGGGATAGGTCTGATTGCAGTTGTACGCCCGGATGCCGTGCAGGAAGTGAAGGCGTGGGCAGAAAAACAGGATGAGCCGATACATGAACTTGGATCCGTCAAGTAAAAAACAAGATGTGACATGCCTAAAGTGCACCTTCTGAAGATAGCACACGGCCGCAGCGGCGATAAAGGAAATACCAGCAATGTGGGGATCATCGCACGGCACCCGGAGATCTATCCGTTCCTTGAAGAGCAACTCACGGCGGATATTGTGAAGGAGCATATGAAGCATATCTGTAAAGGCAGGGTTGAACGGTATGAGATGCCGAATATCGGGGCGCTGAACTTTGTTCTGCACGACAGCCTGGGAGGCGGGGGAACGGTATCGCTGAAACTTGACGCCCAGGGCAAAACCCACGCCTCTACCCTGCTGCGAATGCAGCTGGAGGTACCCGAAAAGTTGCTTAAGCACGTTGAGTAATTCCTTGATTCTGTGTAAAGACCCTTTCCATAATTTGCTATTTTGTTGGGAGAGGTTGTATCACCGATCTTGATGATCTTTTAACGGGAGTACAACTCCTTCCAAACGAGGAATTGAGGACGTTCGAAAGTCCCCTGTGAGTGAAAGAATGGGGAATACCCGAATGATAACTGAAAAAAATCTACCTGCTCCCTGGTTCAACGGCGGCAGTATTCACCTTTTACCCATGACAGATGAAGATACTACTCACCGGCGCCACAGGTTACATCGGCAAGCGGCTACTCCCGGTTTTACTGGATAAGGGACATGTGGTGGTATGTTGCGTTCGGGATAAACAGCGGTTCGATACCTCAAAATATTCACAGGATCAGCTGGAGGTGGTGGAGCTTGACTTCCTGAAACCTGATACGCTGAATGCGATCCCAAAAGATATTGATGCTGCCTACTACCTGATCCATTCCATGTCGGCGGCCGGTGACGATTTTGAGGAACTCGAAAAGAAGAGCGCACAAAATTTTAGAGATCGACTTCGGCAGACTGATGTTCAACAGGTCATATACCTGGGCGGTATCGTAAACAGTAAAGAGCTCTCCAAGCACCTGCGCTCCCGCAAACAGGTGGAAGATATACTGGCTTCACCTTCTTATGCCTTGACTACGCTTCGGGCCGGAATCATTGTGGGATCAGGAAGTGCGTCATTTGAAATTATCCGGGACCTGGTGGAAAAACTGCCGGTAATGATCGCCCCAAAATGGCTGAATACCCGCACGCAACCGATCGCTATCCGTAATGTGATAGAATTCCTCAGTGGTGTGCTGGGCCGGGAAGAAACGTATAATAAAACCTACGATATCGGCGGCCCGCAAGTACTTACCTACCGGGAAATGCTGCTGAAATTTGCAGAGGTGCGTAATCTTAAACGAACTATCATAACGGTTCCGGTGATGACGCCGCGGCTCTCCTCCTACTGGCTCTACTTTGTAACCTCCACCTCCTACCAGCTGGCGGTAAACCTGGTAAATAGCATGAAGGTGGAAGTGGTGTGTGACGAAAATAATCTGGACAAGCTCCTGGAGATAGCGTTGATTCCCTACGAAAAGGCAATTCGCATGGCCTTTGACAAGGTGGAGCAGCAGGAGGTACTCTCCAGCTGGACCGATGCCCAGTCCAGTAACCTGCTGGCCGAAGGGATTTCCAACCTGATTGAAGTTCCAACTTACGGCTGTTTTAAAGATGAGCGATCCCGGCATGTTGAGGATGAACAACACATTCTTGATAGAGTTTGGTCCATTGGCGGAAAAACCGGCTGGTATTACGGAAACTGGCTGTGGGAGGTCAGGGGCTTTCTCGACAAGCTGGTTGGGGGTGTGGGATTGCGGCGCGGTCGCAAAAGCAATACAGAAATTACGGCCGGTGATTCGCTGGATTTCTGGCGTGTTCTGTACGCTGATAAAGAAGAAAAACGGCTCTTGCTCTATGCCGAGATGAAGCTGCCCGGCGAAGCGTGGCTCGAATTCAGAATAGCGGGCAATACCCTGTATCAAGTGGCCACATTTCGCCCATTGGGGGTATGGGGCCGACTATACTGGTATGCCCTGCTGCCTTTCCACGCATTTATTTTCAAAGGAATGATTGACAAAATAACGGAAAAGCCCGAATCAACAACGTAAATGCTATATTTTTTAAAATAAATAAATTCCACTATTCAACTTCGCCGAGATCTCCCCTTCGAGCTGCCCTTTTCAGTTCATCATTGGCATAGATCGCTATTTCCACCCGGCGATTTTGCTGTCTGCCAGTGGCTGTGCTGTTGTCGGCGATCGGTTGCTCCTCGCCATACCCGATGATGGTCATCCGATCGCTCTCCACCCCCAGGAACGAGCTGTAGCTGGCGACCGACTTTGCCCGTTCTTCAGAAAGCTGCTGGTTATACCCGTCAGGTCCGGTATTGTCGGTATGGCCCGCAAAGAGAATATTGGTGTCCTCATACTTTTGGAGGATCTCTGAAAGATCTTCCAGGTTGGATCGCGACTCATCACGAAGGGCGTGTGAATCCACATCAAAGAGAATGCCTGAATCGAACGTGATTTTAATGCCCTCTCCCACCCGTTCAATGGTGGCATTGCTGAGATCCTCGCGCATTTCCCGGGCCTGCCGGTCCATGTAATTGCCTATAGCGGCCCCCGCTGCCCCGCCCACGGCAGCTCCTATGATCGCTCCCTTGACAGTGTTGCCAGTCGCCTTCCCGATAATAGCGCCAGCCAGTCCACCGGCCCCGGCCCCGATTGTACCGCCTTTTGCGGTTTTACTCCAGTTCTGACAGCCGGTGATGACCATACACAACATCGAAATAGAAAGAAAAAGAGCAGTAGCCTTTTTAGTCCTTTTCATAAATGAAATAATTTGTTGGATTGTTGGTGGTTAAACGTGTTAGATGGGACCTGCAGAAAAATGTTCCCTTCTGAAGAAATCCCGGTTACCGGGCTCCTTAATATTTTCGGACAGGAAGGGGAATTCAGATCAGGAGACGGAAAGACATTCAGGAGGTTAGAATGAGTGAAAAGAACCATGCGAAAAGGAAACGGTTTAGCTGTATTTCTAATATGGAAAAGAAATATAGCTATAGCCAACAAATTTAACTGGCAGCATTGCCAGTAGAATGGTCCTGGTTCAGGAACGCTACCGGAATATTAACCCGGGTTCTGTCCCACCTGATGGTGATGGAGGTGGAATCATTTTGAACCTCTCCAAACTGGATGGAGAACGCTTCGGCGGCATCTTCCACCTGTTCTGAATTTACATCAACCCGCAGTATGTCGTATTCAGCATTATAGTCGAATGCGCCCCACTGCCCCAGCTCACCATTGAGAATTAGGGTCCATTGCTCTTTTCCAGGGATGGTGAAAAGCGCATAGGTACCGGCTTCTACTTTTTTATCCGCCAGCACAATATCGCGGGTGGTTGTCAGCTCGGTTGCCTCATTGGCCCCGGTACGCCAAACCTCGTTGTAGGGAACGAGATCCCCAAAAATGGTGCGGCCGCGCTTATACGGCTGACCGTAGACAATCTTGATGTAGGTATTGTTGTGATCTACCTTGGCGATGGCAATGGGACTTTTCCGCCGATCGGTGTCTGTTTGCGCAGGTTCCTCCTGGCAGGAAACAGATATCAGAAACAGGAAAGTAAAAGCGAAAGCGACAGATGATTTTTTCATAATAACTTTGGAGGTTAAATGAATTACCACAATCAGGAAAAGGGGGCTAAAAGTTCCCCGCAAACGGGGTAACGTGATTTCGCGCGGGCTCGTAACCGACCGCCACCCCGAGGTCAAACGTCAGGTTGGAAATTCGAAACCGGGTGCGCAGCCCGAGGCCGAGCACCGTGCGGGAAGCACTACCCAGCCCGTAATGCTCGACATCTGCGACGGTATCAGAAAACCCGACCAGGTACAGGTTGCTGAGGTAGGCGGGAAAGAAAAATCCGCCCGCATCTGGATAGAATAAGGGGATCGTGTACCGGGTATTAACACTCAGCAGGTGTTTCGCAGCCGCAAAAACAGGTTCGGAAAATCCATTGGAGACCAGTCGCTGATTGTCAAATACCGGGGCGGTCTGCGTCATGGCCTCGATACCGACGCGAAGGGATTGGTTCAGGTGTTTTAGCGGAGCGGTATAAAAGAAAAGGCTGGAGTGCCAGGCCGTGGCGTTAGAGAAATCGATAAGCTGTTGGTAGTCTGCAGTCTCGAGAGAGGCGGATCCACCACCAAAAAAATGCTCCAGCTCCGAATAGAAGACCAGGCCACTGTTGGGCTGCAGGTCACGGATATTCTGCTGAACCCGGTAGGCAAGAGAGCTGGACAGGTTGACACCGGCAGAATGGGCGTAATTTGAGGCGGGCTCCCCGTTGTGGTCCAGTTCAAAAAACCGGGTGCCCCTGACTGTTACCGAAGGCGTAACGGCCACTGAAGAGAACCGGACGTTGTTTTCCAGGATCACCCGCGTGGGAATGCCCGCTGAAGCACCCACATCCTGGCGTAAAAATTGAAGGGGTTCCTCGTTACCGGTTTGATTTTCAACCATAATGGTATTGAATGAGGGAGTGCTGAACGCGTTTAGCTCCATCCCCGGGAAAAAACCGGTATGTCTGTATGTCAGATCGTACCATAACCGCCGCTGGACGTGAGACAGATCCAGCTGGTAGGCATTGCGCTGGAGCAGATCGTTGCTGTGGAAACTGAGTCCCGCCTCGTAGGTGCCGGAATTTGAAATCTCGCTCACCGTTGGCATGATGGTGCGTGGCCGGATCCATTTCCCGCCCGGCTGGTATGAAGTCACCTGCCAGGACGCTGTTTTTTCTTCCAGGTCTGATCCAAGCTCTTTACGGGCCATCAGACGTTCTTTTTTATCAGAGGGACTCCACCGGCTGGCAGGGACAGGTTGGCCAGCGAAATTGCTGCGCTCGAGGATCACCGGCAGCCGCTCATTTTTCTGCTGAATCACAAAAGCGATGCGCTCCCCGTGGGGACTGTAGCTCCCTTCCATCGCATTGTGGGTGGCGCTGGTGATCCGGCTGAGAGTCCGGGTTTCAAGATTGTATTCATACAGCTGCAGCGTGCCGGTATGGTCGCTGCTGAACATCAGGCGGTTGCCGGAGGGGTGCCACGCGGGATCAAATACCGAGCCCTTCTCAAAAGATATTTCCGGGACCTGCCCTACCACCTGCCGGATTGAATCTTCATGCACTAACCATAGGCCCTGGAGTCCGCGGCGGTTGGCCACAACGGCCAGTTGCCGGGCGTCCGACGGGTTCGGCTTTACACTTACAAACTTTGTATCGGGCAGGGGGAGTGAAGCGTTGACCTGCAGTGCAGAGTGAGCGCGGTCGAGCATAACCAGTGCATTTGATTCCTGGTCGGTCTGCAGGGCAAGGAGTCCGTCCTCCTGGTAAACCGGGGCGAAGGCCCGCAGATTTGTAGAAACCCGCTTCACTGAACCAGAGGGGATATCTGCCTCATAAAGATCCATTATAAACGTATTGTGGTATATCGGGCTTGAGCGGTAGCTGGAAAACAAAAGTCGTGTTTTATCGCTCGACAGGTCGTAGTTGTAATCACCGACGGACCGGATTTTTATCACGTTTTTCAGCCTGCGTTCCTCCAGGGAATAGGTATAAAATCCCGGGCTGGCGTTGTAAAAGCTCCCGTAGACAAGCAGCTGGTGGTCGTTGAGCCATGCCGGGCGACGGATTTCCGCCCCCTCAAAACGGATCGGCAGCGGATCATAAGTGGCGAAGTTCGCCTCGTCCCCCCTCTCCTGATCCTCCACAAACTGATCATAGAGCGTGCCGGGCCACTGACCGGTTGAATGACGAAGAGCAGTGCCGTATCCGAGGAATGGCCATCGTATGAAAAAGTCGATCGCATCGCGCGTAGCATCCCCCCCGTAGGTTCGCTGCAGCCAGCTGGTAAACTGGTATCCGCCGATGTAATGGCGGTCGAAGGGCCGGCTGTAGGCGGAGATACTGAGCATCTCTCCCAGGGACCAGCGCTCGGAGCTGGAAAAAACGGCATCGAACTGGTTCCTGAAATAGGGATAGTTTCCACGGCCGCCGCCGGGTGTAACGCCGGCAGTTTCGTAATAGGTGGCGATGCCTTCGTGCACTCCCTGGGGAACGGATCCCTGGATCGAGCGGGCAGCGTCCGGGGAAAACAGCTTGACGATGCGGGCCCAGAACCCATCCAGGTGATTGTAGTGAAGGGCGTGGACCAGCTCATGCGGGACCACGGTCTCCAGCCAGTTGCCCGACCGCGGATTCATCGTCTTACCCTTGATCGGGGGTATCTCAATCTCCGATCGGAAGTGGAGGGAGCTGACGAACCCGTTGGAACGGTCATTGTAGTTGTTCAGAACCACCGGGAAATCGGACAGCTGCCCGCCCACAAGCTGCTGCACCTCCGGGTATTCATGTTCCAGGATGCGCGCCGTCCGGTAAGCCACCGAGTCCTCTCCGTCCGGAAAAACAATCTTGAAATGCGAGGTCTGCAGTTCCTGCCAGTTTAAACCCGGGGGGCGATACGTGTTGGGATACCATTGGGCAGAAGCAGAAGTAGCGCAGAACCCGGCAAGTATGGCAATGAATACAATGCGTTTCATAGAGGCAATACTACAAACAATATGGGGAGGGTGCCAAATGTGGAAACAAGCTCTGGTTGTACACCGATGGTTTTATCCGGTAAAATTCGGGAGATACTGGTAGAAGGCCCAAAAATGGGAAAAGGTGCCGCCCATCACAAACAGGTGCCATATTTCGTGGTGACCGAACCACCCGGGCAGCGGATTCGGTTTTTCAATGCCGTAGATGACGGCGCCCGCGGAGTAGGCCAGTCCCCCGGCGGTCAGCCAGAGCAGGAACGCCAGGGGAAGCTTCTCGAACAGCGTTGGAAACAGCAGTACGCCCAGCCAGCCCATGGCCAGGTAAAGAAGCAGGGAAAGCCACTTCGGAGCGTCAATCCAGAATATTTTTTTTAGAATTCCGCCCAGGGCAAAAGTCCAGATCCCTGCAAAGACAATCCATTTCCAGCTATCATCCAGCACAATCAGGCAGATGGGGGTGTAGGAACCGGCAATCAGCACATATATCATACTGTGATCCAGTTTTTTCAGGAACCGGATCGCCCTCTCTCCCACATGCAGGCTGTGGTAGAGCGCGCTCGATGTATAAAGCAGTACCATGCTGAGTCCAAACATCGAGAAGGCAACCACGTGGGTTGCTGAGCCCAAAAAAGCGGTATCATAAAGCAAAAGGAATAACCCCACGACCGAAAGCAGCGCCCCGGCACCGTGTGTCAATCCGTTGATGGGTTCTCGTATATGTTTTTTTAGAAAGTGCATGCCGCAATATACAGGTTTTTAGATAACAACTGACAATATGATACGCCTGGTTAACGCAACCCGCCGTAAAATCGTTTATCAGAAATAAAGGGGGGGTGAAAAACCAGGGCTTTTGGTCAAGATCAAAGCTCTTATAAAGTCAGTGACGATGTTGGGAGGAAAGCAGGGGCTGTCCGGGATTTTCGGGCATATTTTTCAATGAGCGTGCAACAAGTGGATTTTGTACAGGCCTCTGCGAAATTGGCCTTCACTTTTTGTACTTTTGGAGTTGTACAAAAAGGAGCCTGAAACCTATATTACAAAATTCAGGTTTATTTAAATCACGACCGTTATGTCTGACAATTACCGCGCATTAACCCGAACGTACCGGCCCACAACATTCGATGATATTGTCTCGCAAAAACATGTGAGCAATACCCTTAAAAATGCGATCAAGCAGCAGCGGCTGGCGCACGCCTACATGTTTTGTGGTCCGCGCGGGGTCGGAAAAACCACCATGGCCCGGGTGCTGGCGCGTACGGTCAATGAAATTGACGCCTCGGTAGATGGGGAGGGCCTGAATCAGACATTGAACATTGTTGAGATCGATGCGGCCTCCAACAACAAGGTGGACGACATCCGGGACCTCCGCGAGCGTGTGCGTATTCCGCCGCAAAACGGCCGCTACAAGATCTATATCGTCGACGAGGTGCACATGCTCAGCAAGTCAGCATTCAACGCCCTGCTGAAGACGCTGGAGGAACCCCCCGACCACGTCATTTTCATTTTTGCGACTACCGAGCCGCACAAGGTGCTGCCCACCATCCTCTCCCGCGTTCAGCGGTTCGACTTCAAGCGGATAAGTGTGGACGAGATCGTGGATCGGCTGCAGCAGGTGGCAGAAGATGAAGGGATTACAATCGATCTGGAATCGTTGCACGTAATCGCCAAAAAGGCGGACGGCGCCCTGCGCGACGCGCTCGGGCTGCTGGACCAGGCGATCGCCTTTTGCGGGACCGACATCGACCACGAAGAGCTGCTTCGGGCACTCAACGTGGTGAGTACAGACCGCATGTTTCAATTAATGGAAACGGTTGAGCGGCACGACGCGAGCGCGGGTCTGGAGCTGGTTAACCAGTTGCTGCAGGAAGGCCACGATATCCAGGAATTTTTGGTGGGGCTGCTGGAACATCTCAGGAACCTGTATGTGGCAAAAAATTCTGACCAGATGCACCTGGTGGAGGCGTCCGCTGAAACAAAGAAGCGGTACCGGCAAGCCTCGGATCCCTTCAGCGAAGATGATCTCCTGCGCATGATGCACCTGGTCAGTGAAGCCCAGTACAAGATTAAGGAGGCCAACCAGCCGCACATCCAGTTTGAACTCACCCTGCTGAAACTGGTCCACATGGAGCGCTCAAAAAAATTGAACCAGCTATTGAACGAGCTGGATGCCTTAAAAAAAAAGCGTAGCCGTGTAGAAGGGGAGCGTAAACAGCAGGAACTCCCCGGGGATAGCTCCGCAGCGGTTGACCAAAAGAACTCCCCTGAGCCTGCCCGTCCAACGAAGACCGGCGTCGGGGATCCTCCGGGAAAAGAGAACGAGCCCGGATCAGGTGACGATTCCGAATCCCCGGTAGCCGACTCTGTGGAAACCCGGGAAGAGGAACTCGAGCCGGCGGCTTCAACCCCTCCCGATGATTCCGGCTCCGGGCAGCGGCCCCGCAGCCAGGCTTCTGTGGAGGAACCCGACCAGGAAAATGAGGTAGCCGTCGCTGAAGAGGACGACGACTTTTTCGGGCGACCCTCGCTGGGGGGGTTTGGAAAGGCCACTGCAAATAATGGAAATGGGGTTGCTGCGGAGGAGCAGGAACGAGAACCAGAAACGACAGCAGGCTCATCGGTACCAAAGAAAGATCACATTACGTTGGAGGAGGTCAGGGAAGAGTGGGACCCGTACCTGAAGCTCCTTAAAGAGCAGGTGCCGCAGACCCTGTATTTTCAGATGCAGCGTGTCGAGCCGATCGCCCTGAAAAACCGGAAGCTGACACTGCGCTGTTCAAACGATTTTGCCAAGCGTATTCTGGATGAAAACAAGCGGGACCTGGCCAAAAAACTGGAATCGATAACCGGCATCTTCCTGCGTTTTGAAAGTGTCGTCCAGAAGAATGAGCAGCAGGACAAAGAAGAGGCCAAAAGTCCCTATGAGCGATTTAAGGATCTGCAGGAACGGGATCCAAAAATAAAGATGCTTGTTGAACTGTTCGGAGCCGAACTCGATTATAACCTGAACCGGTAGGATGATTGAATAAGACTGTAGTCCCAGCAGGTTAATCTCCCCGGTTTCCTCCTCCGGGCTGGAACTAAAGTCTTTGGGACCAGCACAGGTTAAAAACTCCCCCTTGAGGAAGAGGGCGTTATAAAAGAAAGTAAATACGTTAACATGAATAATTTCAAACAACCAAAATCTCTATTGTTATGAATAAAAATATGGCGGATATGTTTGGGAAGTTTTCCCAGTTACAGGAAAAAATGGAACAGGCCAAACAAGAGCTCGCAAAGGTAGAGGTAGAAGCCGAAGCCGGTGGCGGGATGGTAAAAGTGAAAGCCAACGGCAAGCGGCAGATTATTGCTATTGAGCTCGACGAGGCCGTAATTGACCCGGAAGATGCTGAGATGCTGGAAGACCTGGTGGTGGCCGGAGTCAACAAGGCGCTTGAAAAAGCAGAAGAAGCGGCCCAGCAAAAGATGCAGGAGACCTATAAAGATATGATCCCCGGCGGCGGAATTCCCGGGATGGATCTCTCCAAACTGGGTTTCTAAATTTTTTACAGGCTGCAGGTTGAATGTCTGAAGTTAACGCTGGCTTGCACCATGTAATGTTTAACTTTTAACAATAGAATATGCAAGGCACCTCAGAAATACTGGAACGGGCTATTGAGCAGCTGGCCAAGCTGCCGGGAACAGGCCGGAAATCGGCGCGTCGCATCGCCCTCCACCTGCTAAAACAGAGTGAAGAATCGGTGATGCAGCTGGCGGATGCCCTGGTCGATCTAAAACAGTCGATTACCCGCTGCTCACACTGCGGAGTTATCAGCGACGGCGATCCCTGCTCAATATGCAGCAACCCGAAACGCCAAAATGGGCAGCTCTGCGTGGTCGAGGAATCACAGGATGTCTACCTTATTGAAAAAACCAACGAGTTCCGGGGGATGTACCATGTACTGGGGGGAGTCATCTCGCCGCTCGATAATATCGGGCCCGACGACATCCGCGTAAAAGAGCTGATGAGGCGGGTAAATGATGAGGAATATCCCATTGACGAGGTAATCCTTGCACTGAATCCCGACTCCGAGGGGGAAGCGACTTCGTACTACATCAACAAGCTTTTAAAACCGTATGATGAGATCAAGGTAACCCGCATCGCCTACGGCATTCCGATGGGTACCGAGCTGGAATTTATTGACGAGGCCACTCTCAGCCGCGCCTTTGCCAGCCGCAACGCTTTTTAACCCCAAAATAATGGCTCCTGCAAAGACGTAAAGAGGCAACTTTTTAAAGATCAATCTGGTTTTCTGGGGCTCTGTATGAGACCTTTCAACCACGAACTTAATCCAAACCATACCTGATTTTATGAATCTACGCTACGGATTGATTCTGCTACTGCTATTCTGTTTCTCGCTTACCGCACACAGCCAGACGCGCGACTACTGGCAACAACGGGTGGAGTACGAAATGGAGATCGAAATGAACGCCCCGGACAACCAGTTCACGGGAACCCAGAAACTGACGTATCACAACAATTCTCCCGATACGCTGCGGCGCGTGTTTTATCATCTTTATTTTAACGCTTTTCAGCCCGGCAGCATGATGGACAAGCGCTCCCGCACCATTGAAGATCCCGACAGCCGCGTGCGCGACCGTATCTACCACCTGTCAGAGGACCAGATTGGTTATCATCGGATTCGATCAATCAACCAGGACGGGGAGTCGGTTGATTACAGGGTGGATGGAACCATAATGGAAGTGGAGCTGGATGAGCCAATTCTGCCCGGTGCAAGCACGGTTTTTCAGATGGAGTTCGAAAGCCAGGTGCCACTGCAGATCCGCCGCTCCGGCTGGAAAAACAGGGAGGGCGTCGAATTTTCGATGACACAGTGGTATCCCAAGATTTCGGAATACGACCACGAAGGCTGGCACCCCAACCCGTATGTGGGTCGCGAGTTTCACGGTGTCTTCGGCAGCTTTGATGTTAAAATCAAGATTGATTCCTCCTATGTGATGGGGGCCACCGGAAATCTGCAGAACCCACAGCAGATCGGCCACGGCTACCAGGATCCGGGCACCGCGGTGAACCGCCCCGGTTCCGACAAGCTTACCTGGCACTGGAAAGCCGATAACGTGCACGATTTTGCCTGGGGTGCCGATCCCGACTTCACACATACAACGGCGCAGGTACCCGGCGGACCAATGCTCCACTTTTTCTACCAAACCGACCCGGTGGCCGCCAACGTATCCTCGGGAAGCCGGCAGGATTCGCTGAAGGCCTACTGGGAGCGTCTGCCGGAATTTACGGTCAAAAGCTTTCAGTTTATGAACAAGCACTTTGGAAAGTATCCGTATGAGAAGTTTTCCGTGATCCAGGGAGGCGACGGCGGCATGGAGTACCCGATGGCTACCCTTATTACCGGCAACCGCTCAGAGCGGAGCCTGGTTGGTGTTACAGTGCACGAGCTTGTTCACATGTGGTATCACACCGTGCTGGCCAACAACGAAAGCCGGTTTCCCTGGATGGATGAAGGGTTTACAACCTACGCCTCTGCCCTGGTCACGGAGCACCTTTACGGGGAACGTGACTTCCCCCACAGCGGGGCCTACGGCTCCTACTACCGGATTGTGGAAGATGGCGAAGAGGAGGCGCTGGATACCCACGCCGATCATTTTGTCACCAACCGCGCATATGGGGTGGCCTCCTACTCAAAGGGCGCTGTATTTCTGAATCAGTTGCGGTATGTGATCGGGCCTGAAGCATTTGACCGCGGCATGAAGCGCTATTTTGAAACCTGGAAGTTCAAACACCCGACCGGCCGCGATTTCCTGCGGGTGATGGAGAAGGAATCGGGTATGGTGCTCGACTGGTATTACGAGTATTTTATTGAAACGACCAAAACCATTGACTACGGGATTGAAACTGTGGTAGGGAAAGGCGACTCTACGTTCGTGACCCTGAAGCGGGAAGACCTGATGCCGATGCCGACCGACGTGCTGGTGGAATATTCCGACGGCAGCAAACAGCAGTTTTACATTCCCCTGCGCATCATGCGGGGCGAAAAGCCCAACGAAACTCCGGGTATTGAACGGGCGGTGCTGCCAGACTGGCCGTGGGTGCATCCCTCCTATACGTTCGGAATTCCGGAAGCGCCTGAATCAATTTCGCGCATTACTATAGATCCCACTGGCCGCATGGCAGATGTGAACCGGGAAAACAACGTCTTTGAGATGGAGGAGGCAACACGCGTTTTTGAAACAAAATGAAGGTGAGGATTCAGCATGAATCCGGGCCCGCTGCAGGGTGGAGATATTGTTGGATACAGATTCTACGGCAACGTTCTGGAAGAAGAGGATTATTGAAATGCAGGAATTGGCAAAACAACGGTTTTTGGAACTCCTCTGCGAACTCATTCCAGGGGCTGTCATCGAACGTGGGGAATATCCGTCAGATATTGCGTGTAGAGGGAAGCCGCATGCTCCAGGTCAATTTGGTTAAGTTCCAGCATCGTTTCCAGTCCTTCAAGTTTTGCATCGCAACTGCGGACCTGGGCGATTTTCGAGGAGATATCATCAGATTTCAACAGGCCGTTGCTGATGACCGCCGCCATCGATAGCAGCGTCGCGAGCAGGCACAGCACCTGCCACACCGGAATGCCGAAAGAAACGACCCCTTTGGCCGCCTCGATAAAACCACTGCCCCCCATGCCAGGTCCGGCCGTTAAAGCGGCAGCCAGGGCCCCCGCAATGATGGAAGTAGTAAGAAGTCGTGACTTTTTAGGCTCATTCCTGCTGAGATAATCCGCCGCTTCCCGCCGTTTGTTTTTTATTTTCTTTAAAAGAGCATTCCTGTCACTCATTGTTACACCCGATGTGGTTCAGTTATCGTTGTTTTCCTTACCGGATAGAACCTCTCCACCTGATTCCGACAATTGAAGGTCAGGGCTGAGTTCATATATAAAGAGGGCTTTGCAAAACCGTTGTATTGGCCAATATCGGCATTTTCGTGGATTCGAAATCCTCATATGTGAGATATAAACTGCGGTTCCCGATCCGCTCAGGCTTTGATCTTGAACAAAACTCCTGGTTTTTTAAAGTCCTCTAAAAATATAAACGGCCTATCGTAAAAATGAGGGTATAAAACAGGTGTTAAATCCCTTACATTCTATACGGCCTGACAAAACAAATTACTATCTGGCGCGTTTTGAACCAAAAGTAAAACTCAAATTTGAACGGAGTACTATATGATTAACAGAAACAGTATGCGCACAGTCTTTTTAATGACGCTTGTGGCTGTGCTTTTTATGCTGGTCGGTCAAATTTTGGGTGGATCGACCGGGCTGATTATTGCTTTCATATTTGCAATGGGAATGAATGCCGTGAGTTACTGGTATTCCGATAAAATGGTCCTCAAAATGTACAAGGCGCAGGAAGTGGACCCGCAGTCTAATCCCCAGCTATACAACATGGTAAAAGAGCTGGCGGAAAGTGCAGATCTGCCCATGCCGAAAGTATACATTATTCCCCAGGAGCAGCCCAATGCGTTTGCCACGGGTCGAAATCCGGAGCATTCGGCGGTTGCTTTTACGCAGGGGATCCTCAATGTGCTGGATCGAGATCAGCTGCGCGGTGTGACCGCCCATGAGCTGGCCCATATTAAAAATCGCGATATTTTGACGCAGACCATTGTGACGACGGTCGTAAGCGCGCTGAGCATGCTGGCCCAGTTTGCATTCTTCCTTCCCATCGGTGGAGGCGACCGCGACGGGCCCAACCCGCTGGTGGCCATACTGGTGCTGATAACGGCGCCCATTGCCGCCTCGCTGCTGCAGGCCGCCATCAGCCGAACCCGCGAATATGAAGCGGATCGAGTGGGAGCTGAAATTTCGGGCAAGCCGCAGAGCCTGGCTGCCGCCCTCCAGCGTATTGAGCAGGCGGTAGAACAGACGCCGATGCGTGTTTCGGAAACGGCCATGCGCTCTACCTCGCACATGTTCCCGGTGAACCCGTTTAAAGGGGGAAAGTTTATGAGCCTTTTTTCAACCCACCCGGAAACGGAAGACCGGGTAAACAGGCTGATGCATATGGCCCAAACCGGAGAATATAATTTTGATTAAGCAGAGATAGCCACAGGAAGTTCATAAAATTCAATTCTATGCTCAAAGAGACGTAAGAACACTCCTTTCTTCTCCCCGGGGAACTGGGGAGGAGAACTTGGATCTGCTAATTTCAGCCGTTTTCAAAAGGGGGTGGATGCATTCCGTTAAACCAGCAGCGCATTTCCACAGGACCTGGAAGTGTCGCCCATGATATTGATCATGTCCTGCATACCGGCAAATTCCCAGCGACAGAAATAGTTGTGTGTACAAACAACAGGCCGGTATTTTCTACTCTTCCTGCCTGTACTGCTCCTGGTATGCATTTTTTATACGCTGGTTCATATGTCGCCGGTAGTTTTCATATTCGTATTTGCGGATGGTAAACTCCGAATGGTAGGTACCGTCATTACATTCAACATGGAGCTTGTCCGGATGATCCGATTCTGTAATCGTTACCTCTATATTGCCGATTTTGTACGAATTCACGGGATTGTCCATCTCAGGCGACTCTAATTGTATATATGGGTTATTAATTTCGTTCTTCAGCGTTGTTCCTAAGTTAACGTGTTTTGCCGGAATATAATGATGCCACGTACCACTACCGGGAACGGAAGCGTCATATCCATTCTTATTCTGCTGCTCCGCTTGGAATAATACACTTTTTAATCGTGAAGATTCAATATTGCAGTCCTGCAATATCCCCCCTCGGTAATACTTGCAACATTGCATTTGTCGATAACGCGGTTACGCATCGTGTTGAGCTTAAAAATTTTTATGTGATTTTTTTCTGCTTTTCAAGCATTATGAGGCTGTTTTTCCGGGGATCCAAAAAAATATTTCTTTGGATCTTACTTTTGGAACGGTCCTTGTAACTACCAAGAGAAAGAACACAGAAACGTTTGAATAAAGGTTAATCGAAAAAAGAGTGAATAAATCACAGATACGATCTTTCACAACATCTAACAATCTCAATCATAAAATCATTACAGGTTTTATTATGAAACAATCAACCAAATACCTTTCTCTATTTCTATTGTCATTCTTTGTGATGGCAGGTAGCGTATTTGCCCAGGACACCGACCGGGACCTGCAATATTATACGAGTCCCGACCAGCGGGGTGTTAATCAATTTGAAGCCCCTTTTACCACGGATCAGGAGTTTGACGGAGTGAACGTTCGCCTCGGCGGCGCCAACACGCTCCAGTTCCAGGCGATTACCCATGAGAATGCGGGTCCCTGGCAATCGGGCGTTGACGAGTCTGGAAATCCGATTATGAGTTCACTGCCGGAACTGGGATCCAATTTCAATCTCGCTACCTCCAACCTGGATTTTGACGTAGCACTGGATAACGGGCTGCGAATGCACCTGCGTACGTATCTCTCCTCCCAGCACCACCCGGAAGCGTGGGTAAAGGGCGGGTATATTCAGATTGATCGCCTGGACTTTATTTCAGAGGGCTTTGCTTCTGATCTGATGGACAACCTCCGCATTAAGGTGGGGCACATGGAGATCAACTATGGTGACAACCACTTCCGCAGAACGGACAACGGGGCGGCTATTCACAATCCCTTTGTAGGCAACTACATTATGGATTCATTTACGACTGAAGTCGGCGGTGAAATTTACTACTACGGCGGGGACCTCTTTGCCATGGTGGGACTCACCAACGGTAAACTGAACCAGAGCACGATCAAAACCGATCCTGCAAACACGGGTAGCTTCGTAGGAAAGCTGGGCTATGACTCCCAGGTGAACGAAGACCTGCGCCTGCGTCTGACCGGTTCTATCTACACCACCGGCCAGGCCAACGGGATCTACCTGTATGATGGTGACCGTGCAGGCTCCCGCTACTACAACGTCATGAGTGGCGGCTTCCGCTCTGGTCGATTTGATCCCGGTTTCGATAACGAGATTACGGCCATCATGATCAACCCCTTTGTCAAATACAACGGCCTGGAGTTCTATGGCGTCTTTGAAACCGTTACGGGTAAAGATGCGGGACAGCCCTCAGATACCTTCAACCAGTATGGTGCAGAACTGCTCTATCGCTTCGGTGCTGGAGAGGATGTCTACCTGGGTGCCCGATATAACCTCGTATCAAATGATGATATTGATATCGAGCGATTCAATATCGGCGGTGGCTGGTTCCTGACCAAAAACGTGCTGGCCAAACTCGAATATGTAACCCAAACCTATGACGGTTTTACCGGTCAACTGGAAGATGGCCAATTTGACGGCGTAATGCTGGAAGCCGTAATCAGTTTCTAACGAATATCCCTAACAAAGCACCAATCCCTATGGTGCGGCTATAAAACGACCTTATGATTGAGTGCGTTATAGCTTACATACATCCCTAAATACATAACTCCCTTATTTTAAAAGCCGCTCCCTGAAAGGAGCGGCTTTTACTATAATAACAGGGTATTGCTGTTCCCCTTCTTTGCTGAAACCATTGAACTCAATCCGATAGAAGGTGAATCTTACCCGGGATCGGCTACTTAACACTCCTGCTACGGTCACTCAACATTAATGTCGAAGCCGGTTGTTAGGTCATCCACTTACTCTTATCCCGAGCTGAGGTTTGCCTGTTATATAGCCTGTCCTCAATAGCCCTTCCATGCCAGCAAATGTACGGTAGCCGACTTCATCTGCTTGATTGCTGACCGGTGGTAACGTTTATCGGGCTATTGCCGGGTGTAGGGGGGCGATAAAAGGTAACCTAAGATACGGAGGCGAAAAAATTGGGAGAGTCAACAGGAGTAAAGACCGGGGATGCCGTAAAGGGTCACTAATTTGCGTTATCCACGCTGGTCTGCCGGTCTATGACCTCCAGCAATTCTTCAAAGTCGATTGGCTTTAGTATCACCGCAGAGGCTCCCTGTTGTAACGCGGTGGACGCATTGTCGATGTGGAAGTATTCGCTGAGGATAATAACAATACTGGAAGAACGATGCCTTTTAATATATTCCAGTATATTCAAACTGTTATGGCGGGGCATGTGCAGGTCCAGAAGTATAATATCGAACTGTTGCTCTCCTATTTTTTGGATCGCCTGTTCTCCATCCTTTGCAACCTGGCAGATATAGCCCTCTCCCGCCAGGAAGAGCGACAGGGCCTCTCTGATGGTTTGCTCGTCATCGATAATTAAAATGGATCGGTTCATTATAGATATTCTTCGAAAGATTTTTATAGCTTTATATGTTAGGTATGCAATACTGGTACCAAAAAGGCGAAAGAATGAAAGTTTTCTGAATACGGCCCCTTGAGAGGCGTTATGCCCACATAAACTGAAATGGAGCTTTGAGAAGCAGGGAAACTGAAATAGCAGTGTTGCAACACTGCAAACCGGGCCGCAGCTATAAATTGCACTACTGCAACGCGCCTGGGATACAGCTGAAATACCCGCGACCGCGACCCGGCAGATGCATAAAGAGGAGGGCTTTTTTACCGGGTAAAAAATAATTCACTGTTATTCACCTTTTTGGAACGATGGTTGCATGTATTAGTAGTAGAACTACAAAATCAATAATCAGAATAATGGAGTTACAATGAAAACGTTCAACATTTATATCCTAAGCTTGCTTGTTGCGGTAATGGCTGGTTCCATAAACGCAAACGCCCAAAACAACGCCTACACGTTGTTATCTGAAAGTAGCATGACCATAGAGGGAACCTCGACGATACACGACTGGGAAGCCGACGTGGAAGAGATGAAATTAACGGCGGATCTGTCCGAAAACCTGTTTGAGTCTGCGGTTCCGGCATCGGCCGAATTTATCAAGGCGCTGTCGTTTTCCGCGGTTGTTGAGAGCATTGAAAGTGGAAAGGGAGGCATGAATAATAAGATCTATGACGCCCTGAAGGAGAAAGATCATCCTGAAATCACATACACGCTTTCCGAGGCGGAGCTTGTTTCCAGTGACGAAAGTACCGGGACGTTTACCCTGGATACCACCGGAGAATTAACGGTGGCGGGTACCACACAAACGATAAGTTTTCCTGTAGAGGGAACGCTCTCTGATGGTGAAAATGTTCGTTTTCAGGGGTCCTACTCGCTGAATATGAAAGATTACGATGTAGATCCTCCCAGCGCTGTTTTTGGCACGATTAAAGCGGGTGAGGAAGTAACGATATCGTTCAATGTTGTAATCGCCAACAAGGCTGTGGCAAATAATTAACAGAAACCGATCAATTCCCATGCTCCGGCACCAGACTGTAATACGATATATTTCCCAGGCGAGACCTGCACTACTGAGACTGCTGAGTGTGGCACTGCTGGCGGTGTGGGGATTATCGCTGCAGCTTGCCGGGGCCCAGGAGATTTCTCCGGCCTATGAGGCGGGAAATATCGAGATTGAACCGACCGGCGCACTCTGGCTGGAGGGATCGGCCTCGGTTGTCGATTACCGCTGCTATGCCGAAAGCCTGGCCGGTTCTGGTGAAATCGAAAATACCACAGAGCCCACTAAAAATGTACAGGGCCAGGGGGATGTAAAGGTAAAAGTAACCATTCCCGTAAAAGCGCTGGAATGTGGTAAAAGCAAGATGAACCGCGACCTCTATGAGGCCTTAAAGGCCGAGGAGCACCCGAGCATAACCTATCAGCTGTTGCAGGCAACCCTCCTCAGTGAAAGTACGCATCCCGATTCGGCCGGCTGGATGAAAATTCAGACGGAGGGCCTCCTGACGATCGCCGGGGTTACCGACACGACCAGCCTGGTGGTAGAGGGGCAGCTGGTCGGGCAGGAGCGATTCCGCGTAAAAGGGGTAAAACCACTGAATATGCACGATTTTGATATTGAACCGCCCACCGCCCTTATGGGCCTTATCAAGGCCAATGAAAAGCTTACGGTCCATTTTGATGTATCCGTTCACCTGAACGGGGGAGGCGAGTAGATTGACCGACCGGCTAAAACATTTTGGTGCCCTCTCCTGCTTGGCCAGGTGTTGTCTTTGGCAAGTTTTTTAAGCGGAAACATCCCTGGTGTCGTATCAAAAACCTGGATTTCGGTTTGTTCCTGACCGAACGCGGATAAACACCGATCAGGCTGATCTGCACAGGTCAATTATGTGAGGGTGCTGTTGGAACACCTGTTCTGTGGTTAATCCGCAGTATCCGTTTCATCTGCGTTCCGGCATCCCGTAAAGCTGCATGGTTACGGTTGACTGGCCACCAGTTTCCATTCTATGAATCAATCGCGTACCGCTCCATTTTGCGATACAGCGTGGAGGGATCGATGCCCAGCAGGCGGGCCGTCTCCGACTTGTTGCCATCCGTCCGCTTCAGCACGCTCTTGATATGATGCTTTTCAAACGCGTGTACCGCCGCGTCGAGCGACTGGCTGTCAAGGTCCACTTTGTCATCGGTGTTGCGGATGGAGGCGGGCAGGTCCTCAACAGTTATGTGATCTTCAGTCCCGAGAAGCACTGCCCGTTCGATGACATTTTCCAATTCCCGCACATTCCCCTTCCACTGGTAGGAGATCAGCGCGCTCATCGCATCGCTGGTGATTCCCTTCACGGCCCTGTTCAGCTCGCGGTTGTATTTGTTTAAAAAATGGTGTGTGAGGATGGGGATATCCTCCTTGCGCTCCTCCAGCGAGGGCATCGCAATTTCAACCACATTGAGCCGGAAATAGAGGTCTTCGCGGAAAGTGCCCTTTTCCACCTGTTCTTCCAGGTTGCGGTTGGTGGCCGTAATAATCCGGGCATTGAAATTTACTGACCGGTTTGACCCGACCGGTTTGACCTCTTTCTCCTGCAGAACCCGCAGGAGCGTGACCTGTACGCCGGGAGGAAGTTCGCCGATTTCGTCAAGGAATACCGTTCCCCCGTTGGCTGCTTCAAAAATACCCTCATGGTCTTTATCCGCCCCGGTAAAAGCCCCTTTTTTATAACCGAAAAGTTCAGCTTCCACCAGGTCGGCCGGGATAGATCCGCAGTTGAGGGCCAGGAACGGTTTGCCGGACCGGTCGCTGTGGGAGTGGATGGCGCGGGCCACGAGCTCCTTGCCCGTACCGCTGGCACCCGTAATAAGTACGTGGGTTGAGGCGTTGCTTACCCGGCTGATCATGTCATAAACCCGCTTCATCGCCTCGCTTTCCCCGATAATGTGATTGAAGTTGAACTTGCGGTCGATCTGTTCGCGCAGGTACCGGTTTTCCTGGATAAGCTCTTTGTGTTCCAGCAGGTTTTGGATGCGGATCAACACTTCTTCAAAATCGATCGGTTTCAGGATATAGTCGGAAGCGCCTTTGCGGAGCGCTTCCACGGCGGTTTCCACAGTGGCGTGAGCGGTAATAATGATGGTAAGGGTCTGGGAAGAGAGCTGTTTGGTCTTTTGAAGCACTTCTAGGCCGTCGGCCCCGGGCATCTTCAGGTCGCTTATCAGGATATCAAACCGGCCATCCTGGACCGCCTCAATCGCCGCCGTCCCGTCTGCAACCGTCGTGCAGCGATATCCTTCATCCTCCAGTATCATGGAGAGGGTTTCCCTGATCTCTTTCTCATCGTCGGCTATTAAAATCGAACCTTTCATCTACTGCTGTTCCTGGTTGTGATTATTGGTTTTTGGGAGCGTGATGGTGAATGTGGTGCCCTGCCCTACTTCCGACTCAACCGAAATGGTTCCTCCCATCTTGTTGATGATGCCATGACTGACCGAAAGGCCCAGCCCGGTACCGGCCCCAACTTCTTTGGTCGTGAAAAAAGGCTCGAAAATCCGGTCCAGGTGCTCTTCGCTGATCCCCGTGCCGATATCAGACACCATGATGCAGACGCCTTCGGGTTCCTCCATCCTTTTTGTGTTGATATTTACTTCGGGGTCTTCAACTTCATTCATCGCATCAACGGCATTGAGCAGCAGGTTTACCAGGACCTGGTGGATATGGTCGGGCACACAGAGAATAGTAGGCAAATCAGGATTAAGATTCAGGTTAAAGGCCACATCCCGGCAGCGGGCGTCGTGCTTGAGCAGGCCCACCGCCGACTCAATGGTGTTGTTGATCTGCGTTTCCTCCCGATCCAGGCTGGAGGGCCGGGAAAAGTCCACAAGATCGCGAACAATTTTGTTTATTCGCTGGATCTGGTCACGCACCTTCGTGAGCTGGTTCTGTACGAATTCGTCATCGGTTCTGCGCTGGACCAGCTGGGTCAGGGATGAGATGGCCGTCAGCGGATTACCGATCTCGTGGGCCACGCCCGCCGCCATATGTCCCACAGCCGCCAGCCGTTCCGACTGCTGCACCTGTTCTTCCCGCATGCGGAGCTCCGTCAAATCCCGGAGTACCTGCGATCGGCCAACGATTTTGCCATCTACATCCCGAATAAAAGACTCGGTTAAATTCACCAGCACCCGGTTGCCATCCTTGGTCAGCCGCTCGGTTTCGTAGTTTTGCACATAGCCCCGGTACTGCATGCCAAACTCCAGGCAGTCGAGTTCGCGTGCTTCCAGCAGGTCGCGGGGAATAAATTTTTTAATAGACTCCCCGACAATCTCCTGTCGGTCCCACCCGAAAATATCTTCCGCCCCGCGGTTCCAGGCGGTAATTATGTCGTCGTTGTTAACGGCCAGGATCGCATCTGCTGATTGCTCAATAATATCTTTGTAGCGACCCTCGGCGACCTCCAGTCGGTCTTCGTAGAGTTGCCGGTATTTGTAGACGGTCCAGGCCGCCCATACCACAAGCAGTATCGATACGAGCACGCCACGGGTAAAATAAAGCCATCGCAGGGTGCTGATAGAGGGATCGTCCAGGATCGTCATCTGCACGATTTCGAAAAATCCGAAGACGGCCCCCAGTATTAGCAACGAGGTGAATATCAGGTACCCCAGCCGCACATATTTAAAAAACTTCAGCAGTTCTCTCATCAAGTCAACTCATTATTGGATCGCTTTACAAACGTGATTGATATTCAGTGAAAGATCAGGAATTGACCGCATTAAATCTATCTTACCACAGGCCCAATAACCGCCGGATGGTAATAATCTGGCCTGTATGATACGAATTGTGGTCAATAATCAAGATCGCCTCCCTGAACAAAGTCTGCCCGTCTCCATGGGGAAAAGGTGTAAACAGGTCTATTCCGGGATCTTTCACCAGGTCAATCATCTCCTGCAGGTCAGAGTTGATAGCCTCAAGAGAACGCTGCCATTCCGCATTTCCGGACGGGGCTTTTTCGGGCGGCCAGTAGTCGTCGGGCCACTTCGGGGCCTCATACCCGGGATTGACAGAAAACTCCAGGATGTCGGCTTGTGCGATGCGCAGGTGCTCCACAAGTTCCCAGATGGAGTAGGGAAGTGAGTTCGGGCGTATCCCCACGTCGCTGATATTAAGCCCTTCTACGGCGCGTTCAAAACTGGTGTGGGCATGTTCGTTTGCCAGCTGATCGATAAGATGTTTCCTGAGATCGTCCATAATTTGGTTGCCTGGTTTAATTACATTCCCCGGTACCGGGTGGAAATTTTATTCTCAGAGGTCTTTCTGAACGAGATGAGGGACGTAAAATAAATGTTAGTCGGGAGGGCAAAAAGAAAAAGCCCGGCAGACACCAGACTTTGTTTTAGACAACTGTTATTAATTTAAGGGATTATACCCATACAGATCAACTATTTTTTTAATTCACTAACTAATATATAAGTAAACTATATTTATAATTGATCTTTATCTGCTTAACATATAGCTTTTTAAGCTCGGATTTAACGATAGCAATGTAATAAAATGACCATTTGGTAGTCTTTTATGCCTAAAGAGATAGGAAGCCTGACACTGTATTCTGTAGATGATCTCCATGAGAAGCTCGGACTCAGTAAAATGACGATTCGCGCGTACCTGCGTGAGGGGAAAATACGGGCCCGAAAGCTTGGAGTACAGTGGTATGTGACCGAAGAAGCCCTGCGCGAATACTTTGACGAGCCGAGGGTAGATCCGCCGGCTCAAAAGAGCAGGAAAAAGTCGACCGGGAACTTTCGCTATGTGGTACAGGGCATTAACGACCTGGTGAGCGAAAAGCAGGAGTGTGAGACGCTGGACGAGACCATCGAATGTATAGAAAACCAGGCGATTATCAGCTTGTTCCAGGTGACCGTGGTAAATAAAGAAACCGACGAGGTTGAGGAGCTGATCAAGGCGCGCGAATTCCTGGACCGTTACCGGAAGTAACGCTGCTGGCGGCTCAACCTGAAGGGTTGATTTTCAGGCATGCTGAATGGCGTGCGAAAAGGCCTCACTGTCCAGGCTGCAAGGTTCGAAAATCCAGTCGCCAATATTTGCTGCCGGCAAAGGGACACCGGGAAAAAGACCGGGAGGCTGCTTATTTGGGTTTCAGGAATAGCACCAGTAACGATAAGAGTAAACTCAGGACAATAATTTATGTTGAAGAAAGATGATACCAAGCTCGAGATTTTTGGATTCGGAGAAACGGAAGCCGACAAGTTTTACGCACTGGTGAATTTGAATAAAAGTCCCGACGGCATTGATCTGGAGGAGCTGTCGCTTGCAGATCCCCGCAAGTTTGACGAAGAGCTGAACAGGATGGGGTGTATTTTGCTGCTCAAGGGCGAAGAGGTGGAAGAGCTGATCAATCGGGGGGATATTGAGGATGCCGACCTTCACAAATCGCTGTATGAGCTGGCCGTGGAAGAGGAGATCATAAAATAATGCGGGAAGCACAGGATAAAGGCCGGATTGAATAAACCGCGGGCTTTGAGAGGGGGGCCGACCTCTACACTTCGAATGGTCCCTCCTTTTGCCACCATTTCCAGGCCCGAAGCAGGGTGATCGCGGTTTTCCCGTCAGAAATCTCTCCGGTGTGTGCCATCTCGACGGCCTCCCGAAACGGCACTCGTTCCTTGACCAGGAACTCATCCTCATCCACAGTCTGTTCGAACTCCTCGATTTCCCACGCGATATACAGGTGGATAATCTCATCAGTGTAGCCGATGCTGGGATAAAAGTTGCCGAGGTAATGGAACTGTTGGCAGGTAAGCCCCGCCTCCTCTTTTAGTTCGCGGCGGGCGGTGCTGTCGGCCGTTTCGCCGGGATCAATTTTTCCGGCGGGCACTTCGTAGAAAATCTGCGCTACCGGGTAGCGAAACTGCTTGACCAGCATGACATCTCCATCCCTGAATACGGGAAGAACAGCCGAGGCCCCGGGATGCTTAATCCATTCTCTTGTCGATTCAGACCCGTCAGGCAGCCTGGCTTCGTCAAAAAAAACATGCAGCAGGCGGCCGTCAAAAATCTCTTTTGAACTGATCCGCTTTTCAACCAGCTGTTCACTATCCGAAATTAAGCTCATCGAGTATATCCTTTTCTTTTCCGTTTGAATTCATACCTTTGATGCTCAAAGTATAACCAATTAGGATGGCAGAAACAGTGGAAAAAGCGGCGTCCGATCCAGTTAAAATCCGGGTAAAAAACAAGGTGTTTACCTGGTCGAATGCGATTTCGGCCTCGCGTACGATCATCTCCTTCCCGGTAATCTACCTGCATTACGTGAATGACTTTCAGGTTACCTGGCTGGTGGTTGTGCTCCTGGCTTATGGGGTCATTTCAGACTACCTGGATGGCATTATAGCCCGGAAAACGGGCCAGGTGTCTGAGCTGGGAAAGATTCTTGATCCCATAGCCGACAAACTGACCGCCTTTTTCCTTTTTATCTACACGGTTTACATCGGCTATATCCCCCTGTGGTTTTTTGTATTTGCCGTTATTCGTGATCTGCTTATCCTTTCGGGTTCCGTCTATATTAAGCTAACCCGGGGCAAGGTGGCCATGGCGGTGACCTCCGGCAAGTTTGCGGTCAACGGACTGGCTGCGTACTGGATGAGTGTCTTTTTTGCACCGGAAGCCGGCCCGTTTCACCTCTTTTTTATGGGAAATGCCATTGCATTAATGGTTTTCTCCTTTTTTGATTATCTTCAACGATTCAACCAGATAAGGCAAGGGGCCGAATTTAACTGAATATTTGGTCTGGTTCCCTGTTTGGAGACGACATCGGTGCTTGAATATCTGTCTGGTTGAACGAATGCAATGTCAATTTATATCAATGGTAGCATACGCCAATGGGTATTTTAGAGAAGCTTGGACTTAAGAAAAAAGAGAAAGTCGACAAAGGAGTGGAAAAAAGCCGTTCCTCCCTCCTGGAAAAGATCGGCAAGGCGGTCGCCGGCAAAACCACGGTGGATGCAGCCGTTCTGGACGAGCTGGAAGAGATTTTGATCACCTCCGATGTAGGCGTGCAAACCACACTTGAAATCATCGACCGGATTGAAGGGCGGGTCTCCCGCGACAAGTACCTGACGGAAAACGAATTGCAGGATATGCTGCGCGATGAGATCATCGGTCTGCTGAAAGAAAGTTCTGCCGAGAGACCGGCAGACTTTGATGCCGAGTTTCCCACCAAACCTCACGTTATTTTGGTGGTAGGCGTAAACGGGGTGGGTAAAACCACCACTATCGGCAAGCTGGCGCACCTGTACAAACAGACCGGCAAAAAGGTCATGATCGGTGCGGCAGATACGTTCCGGGCAGCCGCCGTTGATCAGCTGAAGATATGGAGTGAACGCGCTGATGTGCCTCTTATCGAACAGGGACAGGGGGCTGATCCCGCGGCCGTTGCCTATGATACGGTTTCGGCAGCCCAGTCGCGCGGCGCCGATGTGGCCATTGTAGACACCGCCGGCCGACTGCACAACAAAAAGTCGCTGATGGATGAACTGGCTAAAATCAAGCGGGTGATCGGCAAGGTGGTGGAGGGTGCCCCGCATGAAGTGCTGCTGGTACTGGATGCCTCAACCGGCCAAAATGCGATGCAGCAGGCGAACGCCTTCACCTCTTTTGTGGATATAACGGGACTGGTGCTCACCAAGCTGGACGGTACCGCCAAGGGGGGCATCGTCCTGGGAATCTCTCACGAATTTGAGATCCCAGTCAAATATATTGGTGTGGGGGAAGATATCGATGACCTGCAGGTCTTTGATCGTGAACTGTTCGTAAACTCCCTGTTTGGAGATTAATTGCAAAAAGCCTGGATCTCTGAAAACGGAGGAGAACAGGAGTTTGAATGTTGTAAAGCTCTCTTACAAATAAACCGGGAGTAGTTATTTGTATCCTCTGCCGGATTTCCAGGGAATAAAATATTTGAAGAAGGCTTTGCAACATCCTTAATTCCTCGTTCTGAGGGAGTTGTACTCCCGTCTAAAGGGGCAATAAGGTCGGTGGTACCACCTCCAAACAAAATAGTTAGGTTCTGCAAAAGTCCCTTGAAGAAGGTTATAAGGCGGGGAACCCAGCCTGGATGGGGTTGAAAATTGCAGGTTGTATCTTGTCATTATACCAAATGAGGATATGTAGTCCCGGATATACGGAAATATCGTTATCGTGCCAACAACGGCCTGGCACGGCTTGTCTGATTCTCCCGAGCTAATCGAAAGTTAAATATGGCAACCAGCCTTTTTAAGAATTCAGTTACATCTGCATTAAAAGTGCTTTTTGTGTTCCTCTCCCTGTTGGGAGGAACGGCAATGATGGCTGAGGCTCGGCCCGCTATTGCCGATACTGCCCGCGCCTTTCAGTTGTTTCAAAAAGCGGATTCCCTGCAGAAATTTGCCCGCTACGATTCTTCCTCCTCATATTTTGAAAGGGCTGCGAGGCTGTATGAAAAGGCGGGGTCCTGGAGACGCGTTGTCGACAGTAACATTAATCTGGCAATTAACAGTATTGAGAGTGCCCGGTATGAGACGGCGAATACTGCTATTGCACAGACGGAAGACCTGGTACAGGAGCATACGCCCGGAAGTCCCCGGCTGCGGGCGAAGTTGCTGCGGCTCGGTGCGCGCCTGGATATGGAGCAGTCGCAATATGATTCTGCCATCACAAAAATTCAGAAAGGACTTGAGCTGCTTTCCGGCCAACAGCAGGAATATGCCAGATTACGCGCATACCTTCTTTTATACCTCGGAGAGGTGTACGACAGCCAGGGAAAGCTTGAGCTGGCGATGGAGCAGTTTTTTCAGTCGCTGGATATATTCCACCGTTCGGAACCTCCGGGGTCCCTGTTTGTCAGCAAGGTGTACAACAGCATCGGTGCCACTTATCAAAAAATGGGTGATAACGGGACCGCAATGGAATATTACCGGAAAAGTATTGAGATCGACAGGAACCTGCTGGGTCCGGATCACCCGAATGTAGCCCGTGGAATCAATAACATTGCGATTATTCATTATTACCGGGGGGACTACCAGCAGGCGCTGGATTATATGAAAGAGGCTACCCAAACACTGAGCCGATATTGGGGAGAGCAGCATCCGCAGGTGGCGGCCGGGTATAACAATATCAGTATTGTGTACTCGGAAACAGGCAATTTGGAAGCCTCGGTCCGCTACATGCGAAGGTCCATCGAGATAAAAGAGCAGGTGATCGGGAAGGTCAACCTGGACGTGGCGATTGGCTACCAAAACCTTGGGGCTCTGCATTACGATATGGAAGCATACGACCAGGCAATTAAATACTACAAGAAGGCGCTGAGCCTCCACCGCCAGATCTTTGAGGGCCGGCACCCCGAAATTGCCAATATCTATGCGAACCTGGGAGAAGCCTATTCCGCCAAAAAAGCGTATGACGAGGCACTTCAGTGGCTGGAAAAAGACCTTGAGATGAATATTCCCCTGCTGGGAAGCGAGCACCCGTTTATAGCCGATACTCATACCAAGATCGCCCAAAATTTTATGCGGCAACAAAATCCAGAGGCCGCCCTTCAGCATATTCAAAAAGCCATTTCCATCCTGTCAGGCAACAATCCTGGAGAGAACGGGGGCCAGGAAGGGGTACATGACAGTGTTACCCATCCGGTCTTGCTGATGGAGGCCCTGCAAGGCCGGGGCGAAGCGTATCGCGCACTGTTTCAACAAACCGGGGAGCTCGATTATCTGGAGAAGGCGATGGAGACCTACCTGTCGGCTTCCTCGCTGGTTAATAATATGCAGGCGGGATACCGGAGCGATGAGTCAAAACTGGTGCTGGCGGAACGTGCGGATGCGATCTACAAACGCGGGCTGGATACAGCCTACCAGCTCTACCGGCGCACCGGAAGCTCGAAGCAGGTAGCTTATGCTCTCTTCTTTGCCGAACAGGGAAAGGCACAGGTGCTGCTAAGACAGTTAAAGGAGATGGAAGCGAAAAGTTTTGCCGGCGTGCCGGATTCGCTGATCTCCAGGGAACAGCAGCTCCGTCGTCAGATTACCCGCGTGCACAGGAGTATTGCGGAAAAGACAGACCGTGAAACCCATATCGATTCGCTTCAGATGACAAGCCTGCAAGACTCGGTCTTTACGTTGAAGCAGCAGTTGTCAGCACATATTGAACAACTGGAGCGGGAGTATCCCCAATACTACAGGCTTAAATACCAGGAGGTAACTATTACCCCAGAAGATGTTAAAGCGATGCTGAAGCCCGGTCAAACGATGATCGAGTATGCCTCCGGCCGAAACGCGCTGTATGCGTTTGTCGTGAACCGGGCTCAGATCCGGCTGCAAAAGGTCGGGGCAGATACCACCCTGGATTCGTTAATCCATCAATTTCGTACGGTAATTGAGGAGAATGATAAACAGGAGTTTGCCCATACCTCAAACCGGCTGTACGAAACACTGATTGCCCCCCTGGCGCCGCATGTAAAGAGCTCCAGCCTGATAATAATACCCGATGGAACACTCCATTATCTTCCGTTTGAAGCATTAACTACAAAACCGGCCGGTCCCGAAACAGATTACCAGGAAATGCCCTACCTGTTGGAACAGCATGCCATCTCTTACGCCCCCTCGGCCACGCTTCTGCAATTCTGGCGCCAGGACCAAAGGCAGGAGGGGCACAAATCACTGGTCGGCGTGGCCCCGGTATTTTCTCAGTACCAAGAGCAGGCCGGCACGAATAAAAGCAGGGATACTCCGCCTGTCCACGCCCTTCCTCTAAGTCGTTACGAGGTTCAGCAGGTAGACTCCATCATGAACAGTAAGGGGTACTTGACAAAGTTGTATCTTGAGCAGGAAGCTTCGGAAGCGATATTTAAACAGTCGGTTCAGGAGCAGTATGAGATCATCCACCTGGCTACCCACGCATTTCTGTCGCAAGACTCGGTGACCGCGCCCGGAATCCACTTTGCCAGGGAACCGGGTCATCAGGAAGATGAAGATGGCATCTTGCGATTGCAGGAAGTTTACAACCTGCAGCTGAACGCCCGGCTGGTTGTGCTCAGTGCCTGCGAAACCGGGCTGGGGAAACTGCAGCGTGGAGAAGGGATCATCAGCCTGGCACGGGCTTTTGAGTATGCGGGGGCGCAAAATTTGCTGGTCTCGTTGTGGAAGGTCGATGACCGGTCTACCTCGGAACTGATGATCGAGTTCTACCGGCATCTCGATAATAACGGTTCACTGCGAGAGGCGGCCCGGCAGGCAAAGCTTCACCTGCTAAATGAGTCGCAGTACGCCGCGCCCCGGTTCTGGGCTCCGTTTGTGCTCATCGGCGAATAGGTAGAGGGCTTGGCAAAATCCTAATATCCTGATTCTGAGGGAGTTGTATTCCCTTTTAAAAAGTCAATAAGGTCGGTGGTACCACCACCTTCCTACAAATTAGCAGGTTCTCTAAAGGTCCCTGGGAAATGGGAACTGCCGGTGATAAGTCGAAGAGAAAAATTAAAAGCAGGACCCAGTGAGAGGGCCCTGCCCAAGAAAGGAGACTATAAGCTTCGATGCTTAGCTGTCACTGTCTTCGGGGCTCGGAAGATTTCTTTCCGAATCTTGACCTCCTGAATCGTCATCCTGACCATCAGGCATCTGGCTAAGCGTGGTATCGTTGTCAAATAGAGTGCTGGATTTCTGGTTGAGTATCAACATTGTCAACCTCCGTTGGCTGTTTTAGTGTTGCGCTTTATTATAATAGACCGTTTGGCAGGACATTCCTTACAAATTAATTTTATTTTTTGATCATTTGTCCTTTTTAGCTACTGATTTTTTTGCTTACTTGAGGACAGCAGGCAATTTACAGTGGATGGTATCGCATACAATGCTCTTGAAACGGTTTGGTATTTTGGGGTTGGTGCTGGTGGGACTTCCTGTTCTTCTTCAGGGGCAAAACCTGCAACGGGCCGACTCACTCGCAACAGTCGGGATCAAATATGAGCAGCGTGGTAATTATAAGGAAGCTGAATTGTATCTTTCAGAGGCGGTAAGTCTCTACCGGCAGCACCAGGTTCAGGACACTTCTCAATATATCAATACGCTGTTTTCTTATACCGAGGCGCTTTTTCAGCGGGCGAAGTATGACAAGGCGCTGTCGCAACTGGAAATTGTCAAACCCCTGGCAGAGCAGAGGCGGGATACTTCGAATCTCACATCGGTCCATAACTACTGGGGACTCATACAAAAATATCAAAGTCGGTTTCCTGCCGCCCGGAAACGGTATCAGAAGGCACTTCAGCTGGCTATCTCCAGCAATGATTCCCTGATGATTGCAATCATACACGACAACCTGGGCAGTGTAAACCTTGAACTGGGTGATTATGCCTCCTCTCTTGAACACCGGAGTAAGGCGTTGACAATTTTTCAAAAGGTGGGCACCGACCTCAATCAAGCTATTACCCTTAATAACATCGGGATGACCTACATAAACCTTTCGATGTATGATCGGGCCTATGACTACCTTTCCAAAAGTTTATCTTTGAGTAAGAATCTCAATAATACGGCCCGGCTTACCACGGCATATCTCAATATCGGGATGGTTCACTTTAATCTCGGAAATTATGACCAGGCCCTGGTCTCCTACCAGAAAGCCCTGGAGTATGCACAAGAAACCGGCAACCCGGTGAGGCGGTCCCACTTGCTGGTAAATTTGGGAAATCTCTACTACCGGCTGGGAGATATTGAAAAGTCACTGAACTATTACCAGGAAAGCCTGGAGCTGGTGCTCCGTCACAACATCACATCGCCCGTCGAGCTTTCTACCAAGTACAAGAACATAGCTACGCGGCAGGTTGACCTGGGACAGATGGAACAAGCCCGACAGAATTACCATAAAGCACTTGAGCTACGCAAGCAGACGGGCAATGTTCGTGAACTGGCCCTCTCCTACCTGGATATCGCCCAGCTGGAACGGGGCCGTAATCATTTTGATAAGGCGCTCGACTATGTGGAGCGCAGCAAACAGATTGCCGACTCCACCCGCATACGTGATTTAATGGTAAAAGTACAGGTTGAGCTGGGACTCATACAGCGAGCTCGCGGTAATCCGAGGCGGGCTCTCCCTCACTTTCGGACAGCTTATCGCCAGGGCAGGGTTACCAGCGACCGGCTTACACCGCGGCCGCTGGCCTTGCTGGCACACACTTTTAATGAGATCGGCTCTGACAGCGCAGTTGTCTATGGGACTAAGCTTGTAGATATAATTGAAAGCAGCCGAAGCAGGGTGGGAGAGCTGGCCAGCCTGAAATCGGGATATTTTGAAAACTACGCCGACTTTTATGTAAACCTGGCCTCATGGATGTTAAAATACCGCGGTGACAAGCAGCGGGCTTTTGAACTTGTGGAGGCCTCCCGGGCGCGTACGCTGCTGGATGAGCTGGTACAGGCCTCAAAAAACCTGGATGATCTGCTGCCGGTTGAAGATCAGCTAAAAAAGCAGCGACTGCAGAAAACCATAGAGAACTACCAGGGCCAGATCGATACCACGACCAGCATATATGAAAAGCAGCGGCTGAAAAAAGAATTGCGCAGTGCGGAACTGGAATATGCCGCTTTTATGAACGAGATCAGTGCTCAAAATGAGGGCTTCAAGAAGCTGGAATACCCAACCCCGGTTTCGGCAGCAGACGCACAGGCACTGACGGGCGGTGATACGGCAATCCTGGAATACGCCTTTGCTGACGAAGCGCTGCTGATATTTCTGATCACGCGGCAGCAGATCCGGGTACAGCGGGTCGATGTGGCTGGCGGCCGGCAGGACCGGCACCGGATAACTACCCTGGTGGAGCAGTTCAGGGACAACATACTGGCCCACCAGCCCAGCCACCTGATCCAGGCGCAGTCATCCGAGCTGGTCCACCATCTGATCACCCCTTTTTTCGAGGAACTTTCGGGTTATGAAAACCTGATGATTGTCCCGGATGAAGTACTGGCCTACCTCCCCTTCGAAGCGCTGATGGTCGAGGGTGAATATTTGATTGAGCAGTTTAGTATTAAATACGCCCCTTCGATGACCACATTTTCGTTACTGAAGAACAGGAAAGAGCGACATTCGGGCCACGAGCGGGAGTTGCTGGCTATAGCGGGATCCAGCTTTGAGGGAATATCCAGCCCGTTACAACGGGGCGAAGCCTACCCTCCCCTGCCGGCTACACTGGCTGAAGTCGATTCTATTGCCTCAAAATTTAATGATGCAGAGGTATTCAAGAAGGGGAATTTCAGTGAGCAATTTATAAAAGAGAGTCTCACCAAAAACTACCGGTATATTCACCTGGCCACGCATGGCATCATTGATGAAGAAAACCCCAATCTTAGCGGGCTCGCCCTCTCCACCTCCCCCTCGGAGGCGTCCGGAAGAGAAGACGGGATGCTGAGGAGCTCGGAAATTTACCAGCTCAACATAAATTCCGATATGGTGGTGCTGAGCGCCTGCAACTCGGGGCTTGGCAAAATGGTGAATGGTGAAGGCATGCTGGGACTGCAGCGGGCTTTTTTCTATGCCGGCGTGCCCACGGTGAGCGTGAGCCTCTGGAATGTATATGACCGGTCTACAGCCTACTTTATGGACCAGTTTTACAGCTCGTTGCTGAATCGGGCAGAGAGCCTGCACTCGTCGTGGAGCTGGAGCTCGCTGTTGCGATGGGTGGGATGGGATCCGTCGGTTCCCTTTGGAGACGCCGCCCCCGCGATGCGTCAAGCCAAGCTGAAGATGCTGGAGCACCCGCTTTTTCACCACCCGGTCTATTGGGCCCCGTTTATCGTGCTGGGCCGGTAAGTTTTTTAGCGTGGCTGGGTACGGGTCATGTCGATGAATTCCTGGTTATCTACCGACGGCGGATCCTCCTCATTTGCCACAACAACGGTCGTAGCATAGATCGTCCGTACTATTTTTGCGAGCTTGTCAAACCGGATTTTGTGAACTTCATCGGAGGGGCGGTGGTAATCTTCGTGAACCCCTGTAAAGAAAAAGACAAACGGCACTCCGAACCGCCCGAAATTCCAGTGATCGCTGCGCCGGTAGAACTGGTTGGGATCCTGAAGGTCGTTGTATCTCATATCGAGTTCGATGTTGCCCGAACGGCTGTTGGCAACGGTCAGCATGCTGTCCAGTTCAGAAGAGATAATACTGCTTCCGATGATATAGGAATAGTCGGTAATCCCCTCTTGTTTGTGCCTGGAATCGATCCGCCCGATCATGTCGATGTTAATGTTGGCGACAGTCTGTTCCATCGGGATAACAGGATGGTCGGAATAGTAGCGGGAGCCGAGCAGCCCCTTCTCTTCAGCGGAGACATGCAGGAAAAGAATGCTTCTCCTGGGGGCGTGACCCGCTTCCCGGGCCTGTGAAAGAGCATGGGCAATGTTCAACATCGCTACCGTTCCGCTGCCGTCATCGTCGGCGCCATTGTAGATGGCGTCGCCCGTTGAGTCCGGCTGACCTACGCCAACATGATCGTAATGGGATGTCAGCACGACAACCTCATCCTTCAGCTCGGGATCGCCTCCCGGGAGCATCGCAACCACATTTTTTGTTTTTAACCGTGAGAGGGAAGCAGAGGGAGCTTGCGAGAGAGAGTACCCTGTTTTTTGAGGCGAAAACGAGCTGATCTTTTCAATAAGCTCCTCCCGGTATTGCTGCAGGGCCTCCGGCGTTGAATCGATATCCAGGATACGGGCCGCCAGGCTGGGTTTGACCAAATTGTATCCCACGGGAAGATCTCCGCGTGAGTCATCTTTCAGGTACTCCAGCCCAAACCGGGTCGGTTCAGCGTACCGGATGTTATTTTTTTGGGCGGTAGCCTGGTATTCCTCTTCACTAATGGGAGCAATATTGAGAATGCCCGCCGCTCCCCGTTCCTCGATGATGGTATTGAACCGGGTTTTCCCGTTGATGGAGGGATCTATCACCGTTTCGCCGTCGACCTTGTGGGGAATCTGCTGGAAGATAAGCACCCACTTGCCCTCCAGGTCCATATCACCCAGGTGATTGACATCCCGCCGGGGGTCGTTGATGCCAAACCCGGCAAAGACAATTTCGCCGGAAAGGGAATCGCTGCCCCCGAAAGAGCGGATAAAGTTCCCGGTGCTGGTTTGACTTTCCACGGAGCGGTCCACCAGGCTGCCCCCTTTGTACAGCTGAAATACCGTGCTGTCCCGTTTCAGCGCGCTCAGTGAGAAGTGCTGGAAATAGCTGTTTTGATCACCGGCCGGCTGCAGGCCCATCGATGCATACAGGTCGGCCAGGTAGCGCGCGGCAATGTCGAGCTCCTTGCTGCCGGTATCGCGGCCTTTCAGGGAATCGTCAGCCAGCACGGCAAGGTGGCGATGCAGGAACCCGGTACGGATCGCCTCCTGGTGGTTGAGCAGCTGGTCGGTACTGCGTTCAGCCGGGGCACTCTGACCAACGGCCTGCCCGTGCAGGATAAACAGGAGAAGTATAGCGGGAAAAAACAGGTAGAGAAGCGGATTTCTTTTTTTCATGGTAGTAAACAGCCAGGATTAAAGAGGCATGTTGCGAAACAGGAAGTTAATTTCAGAAAACGGGTTGTCGGGGTTAGGTAGCATATAACAGGCTGACAGAGTTTTTATTCTGCCGGCGATTCCCGCATCGTGTCTCCGATAATCTCGTCTACGGGGCGCAGGTCCAGGTAAAACTCGGTCGGATCATCGTCATCGATATAGAGACTGATCTGCTGCTCTTTCAACATTTCGAGGACCGCGAGAAAGGTGACTACCACCTTTGTTTTACTGCTCAAATCCAGGCAGATCGCCTTAAATGAGGTCCGCCCGCCGCGATGGAGCTTCTCCAGGATGTATTCGGTCTGCTGCTCCACGGTAAGCCCGATCTTTTCCACATGATGGGCCGTCGGCTGATGCTCCGCCTGCGTGAGCACCTTGTTAAAAGCGGCCATCAGGTCAAATATAGTGACATCCTTGAGCGCCTCCCCGGTCGCCTGTTTCTCAACTTCATCGACCTCGTGGTAGCCCCGGTAGTGAAATTTTTGGGCCTCTTCCTCGATAGCCGACATTTTTTCTGCCGCCTCCTTGTACCGCTTGTATTCCAGCAGCCGCTGCACCAGCTCATAACGGGGATCGTGTTCATCCATCTCATCATCGCCGGAGTCCTCCCTGGGAAGCATCATGCGCGCTTTGATCGACATCAGCATGCTGGCCATCAGGATAAATTCACTCGCAACATCCAGGTCCAGCTCTTCCATCAGTTGAATATATTCCAGGAACTCTTCCGTAATATAGGAGATCGGAATATCATAGATGTCGAGCTCGTCCCTTTTGATAAAAAAGAGCAGCAGGTCGAGAGGACCTTCAAAATTTTTGAGCTGAACTCGGTACATGAGAAATTCTTAAAATGGAAAAGGGTGCAACCAACACTGATGGTACAGTTCTTTGGCTAAAAAAGGAAATTTTAATAACGAATGCAGCACCAATACATAATTTTGATTTGTTTTTAATACCTTTGGGTTGAAGTAGCATTCGGGGTGCAAAAAACGACAGTTAAAAATCAGGAAGTTGGATGGATTATTCAGAGTTAGCAGAAGCTCTCCAGGATGGCGATGATGTAAAAGTAAACAAGATTCTTGAGGAGATCATACCCCGCCTGGTCCGTTTTTTGGAGATCCACATGGGGGCCTCAACAGCAGATGCGGAAGATTGTGTGCAGCACTCGCTGGAACGCGTCCTGAAGGTACTCAGGGAGGACGGGTTGAACAATACGGACCGTATACTAACCTACCTTATGAGCACGTGCAGGAATAATTACCTGAAGGAGCAGGAGAAAATAAGGGAAGTAAATTATGATCACGTTCCCAGGACAGAGTTTCACAAGCCCAACCAGGTAAAATCCATACTGGACCGGGAGCGCAAGCAGATTTTGAAGCGCTGCATCGAGGAGCTGAAGGAGATGTATCGCACATTCATCGAGTACTGGTTTGAACACCCCGACTCTGAAGCCGATATGGTAGCCTCCCATTTTGGTATCAGCGTCAATAATGTATGGACCCGGAAGCACCGGGTGATTAAAAAACTGAACCAATGTTACAAGCGGAAAATCAATCAATAAATTTTTTTGTAAGGATTGGTCGTCTTACCGGTCTATATAATAACAGGAGTCCTTTTGAAAACCCGAGGTGTTGGTCAATTCAAGTTTTTGGAATACATACTGACAATGAAGGTACCGTTTCGGATGCCAAGAGAGCTTGCAACAAGAGGGCTGTGAAAAACCAGGAGTTTTGGTCAAGATCAATGCCTGAGCGGATTCGAAACCGCAGTTTATATCTGATAAATGAGGATTTCGCATCCGCAAAAATGACGATATTGGCAAAAACAATGGTTTTGCCAAGCCCTCTAACAAGTAATTTGTAAAACAGAACAACCAGCGTGATGAATCATCAATCAAGAGATATCGAAATTATAAAGCAGATTGATGCCTATTTAAAAGATCAGCTATCTGAACAGGAGACCCGTGAATTTTGGGTTGAACTTTTGAAAAACCAGGAATACCTGGAGTACCTGGAAACCGAAATCGCGGTAAAATCGATTCTTGAGGAACGGAAGAATCGCACGGGAGAAGGACCGGAATCGAAGGTATCAGAACTGCGCCAGTCATGGAAATGGATTGCAGCTGCTGCTTCTGTAGCGATATTGGTGATTGCAATCAATTTTCTCAAAATTGACAGTTCTACTCCTCTATCGGAGCAGACGGTCGGTACCATTAATATGACGAGCAACCTGGCGGCGCCGATGGTCATGCGCTCCCAGAACGCGGAACTTACCGGCGCGGATTCACTTATGAATGTCGGTTTTGAAGCCGCTTTATCCGGGGATATAGGGCGGGCCGTACAGATGTATGAGCGGGTGATTCTACAATATGAGGATACGCCGGTGGCGGCCCGGGCCCACCTGAATATTGGCATTATCCGCTATAATGAGGGCGATTTTCGTACCGCTTCCGATGCGTTCCAGCAAGCTATTTCGATTGCAGAAGATGCCGATCTGTTGAAAGAAAAGGCGTACTGGTACCTGGGGAATGCATATATCAATCTGGACCAGCTGGATAAAGCTCGGGCAGCGATTCAAAAAACGTACCTGCTGGACGGAACCTATCGCAAGCCGGCATATCGCCTGCTGAGAAAACTGGATTACGAGCTGGGCAATATCGACTTCCAGGAGCTTGAGCAGTAGAATTAGTAATTGTGAATTTCGAAGGTCGCATAAACGGGTTAAAGCACCATGTCCGACCGGAAGAATTTTTGTCTGACGAGGAGATAGGACAAAAAAATAGACCGGCTGTTCCCGGCCTTTTTGGGTTCCTTTTGGATCAAGCCAAAAGGAACATTGTATTGAGGGAAACAGCTTTTTTTGATGGGACTTCCCAATCAGCTTTCCTTGTTCGTTATGGGTCACTCACAAAATGAACATCCCATTCCGAGATTACCACTTCTAACAGGAACCTGGCTATCAAAAATTTCCTGTAAAAACACCTATGCAGGAAAATGCAGCTACCCCGGATTTCTCACAGTATTTCGGATAAAATCATGTAACTTCATGGGTGACCATAACTTATACTATTTTTCACTGCCAGATTATCACACACAGAGTGTAAAAGCCTGCGAAATTTGTCTTTCAGCTGCGTTGAAGGGCAAATCACCTGCTCAACGTGCCAATGTACGTCTGCGCGGCCATTTGCCCTTCGCCTTGCTGAAAAATAAATTTCTTGGTGAGGTAAATCCGGGCTAATGTCCATAAAATATTGCATTCAAAACAGCCTGCTTATCCTACTAAGTTATTGATGAATAATCCGGTTAAATAAATGCTGGAGGAGCTGGTAAATACAAGAACTTTTCGGCAACTTGTTCAGAAAATGTAAAGTGGTTCTGTTATTTGTAACAATTTTAGAGATTTATGAATAATGAATTAATTTAAGAGAACTCAAACTCATCATTATTCATTACCTACAACTCCGTGCAAAATCCACTGCTAGACGCTGAAAAAAAAGAGGAACTCTTTGAACAGAACGTTCGCCCCGGCTCAATCGGGGAATTTATAGGTCAGCGCAAAGTGATTCGGAACCTCTCTGTCTTTATTGAAGCTGCCCAGAAACGGGGAGAAGCACTCGACCACGTCATCCTTTCTGGGCCTCCCGGACTGGGCAAAACCACGCTGGCCCACATTATTGCGAACGAGATGGGGGTGCAGATCAAACCGACGACGGGTCCGGTGCTGGAAAAGGCCGGGGACCTGGCCGGCATGTTGACCAACCTGGAGCAGGGCGATGTAATTTTTATCGACGAAATCCACCGGCTGAATCCCGTGGTGGAGGAGTATCTCTACTCGGCGATGGAGGATTACAAGCTTGATATCGTGATCGATTCAGGTCCCAATGCCCGCAGCGTTCAAATCGACCTGAACCGGTTTACCCTGGTGGGAGCCACAACCCGAAAAGGGTTGCTTACAGCCCCGTTGCGCGCCCGTTTCGGCATCGACATGCGGCTGGATTATTACGATGTGGAGCTGTTGCAGCATATTGCGGCGCGCACGGCTAAAATTCTGGACTTCGGCATTACCGACAAGGGAGCGTTTGAAATTGCCCGCCGCAGCCGGGGGACCCCGCGCATTGTTAACAAGCTGTTGCGCCGCACGCGCGACTTTGCCATGGTGGAGGATCTGGATACCATTACCGATGAGATCGCTGACAAAGCCCTCAATGCCCTGGATGTAGATCAAAACGGCTTTGATGAGATGGATATCCGCATCCTGAAGGCGATCATCGAAAACTACTCCGGCGGACCGGTGGGGCTCGGCACACTGGGGGTGGCCGTGGGCGAAGACAAGGGCACGATCGAGGAGGTCTATGAACCCTACCTGATCAAGGAGGGATTCCTGCAGCGCACGCCCAAGGGGCGCATCGCCACCCGAAAGGCGTTTAAATACCTGGGGATCGACCCCGATGAAGAAGCCGAGCCGGGTCTGTTTGGCTGATATCGCGGTAGTTTAATATCTGCACACAGTTCCAGCGTAAGGCACAATACCGGGTGGTTAAAAGCAGATCGAAAGTGTACACTATGATCTTTTTTTCGTAGCTTCACTGCTCAATTTTCAAAGTACCAGGCCACATATTGTTTAAATATTGATTAGCTGACATTATGAAAAACCTTTTTACTTCCGAATCTGTATCAGAGGGACATCCCGACAAGGTAGCAGACCAGATTTCAGATGCTGTTCTGGATGCGATGCTTGCTGAAGATCCGAACTCCAGGGTAGCCGTTGAAACGATGGTAACGACCGGCCTGGCAATTCTTTCCGGCGAAGTGAATACCGAGGCTTATGTAGAAGTGCAGGATATTGTCCGGGAAGTGATTCGTGATATCGGCTATACCAAGGCCTCTTACCGGTTCGATGCCGATTCCTGCGGCATCCTTTCCAGCATCCACCAGCAGAGTCCAGACATTGCGCAGGGGGTCGACGCCGGAGAGGACAAGGAGCTGGGGGCCGGTGACCAGGGCATGATGTTTGGCTACGCGTGCCGGGAGACCGACACCCTGATGCCGATGACGCTGCAGTATTCGCACGATCTGTTGCGGAAGCTGGCGCATATTCGCAAGAATACGGCTCTTATGCCCTACCTGGCGCCCGACAGCAAGAGCCAGGTGACCGTGGAATACGATGAGGAAGGTAATCCCAGGCGGGTGGATACCATACTGATCTCCACCCAGCATGATGAAGAGGTGGACCAGCAGCAGATAAAGCAGGACCTGAAAAAGCACCTCATCCCGGAAGTTATTCCTGAAAACCTGATGGATTCGGAAACCATTTTTCATGTAAATCCCACCGGTAAATTTGTCATCGGCGGCCCGCATGGCGACACGGGCCTGACAGGACGCAAGATTATTGTAGACACCTACGGCGGCCGCGGGGCTCATGGTGGTGGCGCGTTTTCCGGGAAGGATGCCACGAAGGTGGATCGCAGCGCGGCGTATGCTTCGCGTCATATCGCAAAAAATGTGGTGGCGGCCGGGCTGGCCGATGAATGCCTGGTGCAGCTGGCATATGCTATCGGGATTTCGGAACCGGTGTCGGTGAATGTAAGCACGAATGGAACCGGCAAGGTCACGGATGCCGCGCTGGCAGAGGCGATTCTTAAGACGTTTGACTGCACGCCGGCCGGCATTATCGATCGTTTTGACCTGCAGCGCCCGATCTATCAAAAAACGGCGGCATACGGACATTTCGGACGCGAGGAGTTTCCCTGGGAGAAACTGGATTACACCGATAAAATTCAGAACGCGCTGTAATATTAAAAAGTACAAGCTGGCCTCAGGCATTTCTTGTTCGGCTACCGCACGAGTGATATATCAAGTCCAAAAAAAGCTGTTTCCCTCAATACAATGTTCCTTTTGGCTTGATCCAAAAGGAACCCAAAAAGGCCGGGAACAGCCGCAGCAGGCGTGGGGGGGTAGAGAACAATGCCTGTTCCGAACAAGGTCTTGATCCCAAACCTGCTAGGTTTCCCTTCCAGGAAAGGCAATGGCCTTGATAGGGTGCGTCCCTTCCGGAGTACAAACCTCGCAGGTTTCGAGCCGAGCTGACCATCAGACAAGGTAGTACCGGCAGGGCCTCCACGCCCCATTTAAGGCCAGGAAAAGCCGGTCTATTTTTTGTCCTAACTCCTCGTCAGACAAAAATTCTTCCGGTTTCGAAATGATGTTATAACCCGTTTATGCGACCTTCGAAATTCCTGATTCCTAATTCTTCATTCATAATTCCCATCACGGCCACTTCATCCCTTTACATACTTTCATCCAATCGCATGAAGAATTAATTCAGTAGCGATGCGCTGTTATACTTTTCCTGCTTTATTGCTATTCAGGAGAGAGATCAATATATAGAGTTAGATGGCACGATTACCGGTAAAAAGTTGATTTATATTTCTTTAGGTGAATATTCAATCTCCCTGATCCGCTTTGTCGGAGCGGAGGACGCCCCCAATATTTGATGGGGTTGAACACGCTGTAAACGGGTAAACACATTTGGCAGGTACCTGCCAAATGCATATCTGCATGGGATAAAGGAGGGATTCAGATGAATGCGATAAAAGTATATGAAAATGCATTTGGGAAGCGGTAAAAAAGTCAATCAGGCCACCGTTAGCTGCTTAAAATTAATTTCCGGCCTTTTCCTGCGATGTGAAAACAAGAAGAGGGATATCATAGCTCGATCAGCAGTGCGGGTTGAGTTCTATTTAAGGAGTAGTAAAAAAATCCGGGACATTGGTCTTCTGGCTGTTTCTTAGTAAACAGATAGTGAGAAGGACATGAGCTTGGCGGGGATTTTCGCTTCATTCATGTTGGGATAACAGAGCCACAAAAAAGGGGAAGTTGTGGGATTGCACGAGATGTTCAGAAAGCCAGGTACAAGTGATGATTGGCACGGCCGGTCGGCAGAAGAACTCTGGACCGCTTTTCAGTCGGGTAACAGGGGTGCTTTTTCAGAACTATTTTTACGGTATTACGAGCAGCTCTTTCGGTACGGCATGAACTTCTCTTCAGGTTCCGAGGTGGTCAAGGACAGCATCCAAAAGCTATTTTTCCGTCTCTGGCAGAAGCGAACCCTGCTCTCCCGTCCCCGGTCGGTTCGCGGTTACCTGTTTGTGTCGCTTCGCCGGATTTTGCTGAGGTTACATGAGCGTGAAACGTCCCGCCGAGAGCGCAATGCTCGTTATCTTGAACAGGAAGATGAGGCTTTTGTTACCATCGAAGAGGAAATAGTCCGGGAGGAGCAGCGAAAGCGGCGGATGGAGCTGTACAGAAAGTCGGTAGAGGTCCTTTCGCCCCGCCAGAAAGAGGCGCTGTTGCTGCGAGTGGATGAGGGGATGAGCAACGGGGAGATTGCCAAAATCATGGGGATCTCCGACAAAAGGGTGCGCAACCTTATCTACGAGGCGACGCGACGGATACGGGAAGAGATCTATTATTTGACCGAGTAAAATGTGCCGGCACCTCTTAGCCCGGGTTCTACAGTTTTGTAACGTGGAAATCCCATTCCCTACGCAAGGCCAGGCAGGTTGACCGCCTTCCTGGTTCTTTAACCCGGATTATTCACCAAGAAATTTGGTTGTGCACGAGGCGTCCCGGCAATGGCACCAGCAGGCGTACTGAGGTGCGTTGAAGAGCCATTGTCGGGATAACGAAGTGCACGGGCCAATTTCGCAGTTCGTTGCAACGGCACCCAAATTTGAGCTACAGGTAATTTTCGATATATCAACCAACATCACAGGCTTAATTTCATGTTTTACTATTTCGTGAATAATCCGGGTTAACATGCAGAACAAACCAGAAAATAATACCCGGGACAAAATGGTCACGATGGTTTCTTACCAAGTGGAAATATGATAACAAAGATCGTAAAAGATGGATAACAGCAAATTGGAACAATTACTGTCAGATGAATCCTTTGTGCTCTGGCTTAAGGGAGAAGCGTCTCCCGGGCAGAAGGAGCGCTGGGATGTCTGGCTGCAGGAGCAGCCCGGCCGCCGCCAGCTGGTTGCGGACGCGAGAGTGATGATGCAGGCACTTGAGCGGGAGCATGAGCTGCCCGACCCCCATCTAGAGCTGCAGAAGCTGAATCAAAAAATTGACCAGGCTGAACGCGCGTCCTCATCGCAAGCCGGCGCTGCTCCCGGACTGTACCACAGGAGACGTATTGCCCCGGTTGCGGCCGGTATCGTATTTCTTGTCGTACTATTGGGAGGCGTGTTTGCATACCAGGCGTATCCCTCCTACCAGCAGTCCATTGAGTCCACTGCTGAAAAGACCCAAACGACGCCGGTTAAAGAATATGAGACCGATTATGGCGAAAAGCTGACATTCCGACTCAGTGACGGGTCCCGGATTGTGTTGAATGCCAACTCAGAGCTACGTTTTTCCTCCCGGATTGAAGAAGGGCTCAATACGGAAGTCTGGTTGAAGGGGGAGGCGTATTTTGATATCACCCACCTGGAAGATGAACAGCAGCGTACGTTTACCGTTCACACCGACAATGGGTCTGTTCAGGTGCTGGGGACCCGTTTCGCGGTCAACACGTTCAGGGGGCGGACCCAGACGGTGCTGGAAGAAGGCGAAGTCAGTGTTCGGGTCAGGGATGAAGATACCGGCAAACCCAATGAGTACCTGCTGGAGCCCGGTGAGATGGTCCAGTTTAAAGCCTACGATAACAAAATCGCAGTCAAGCAGGTCAACACCCGCGTCTATACCTCCTGGAAAGAGGACAAGCTGATTTTTGAAAAGACGCCTATGGAAGAGGTGGCCAGGCGAATTGAAGATACATTTGGGGTGGAGGTGGTACTGAGCAGCAAATTCAGCAAAGAAAAGCTGTCCGGTTCTATTAAAAGCGACAACATTGAAGTCTTGCGGGAAGCACTGGAAAAGATTTTGAGGACAGAGATTGTACAACGGGGAAATAAGCTCTTAATAGGAGATGTGACCCAAAATTGATTGGAAATTAACCCTTACAAACAAAGCAAAAAGGATAGATATGAATAAGCTACGGTTGACGATTATACTGTTTATGGTCTCGATGCTGGTTCAGGGGACATGGCCACATCAAAGTATAGCCCAGGGCGGAGCAGAGAATAAAGTACTCCTGAGTAGTACGGATGTGATGAAGAACCTGCAGGGCAAGGAGATGGTTGCGCTGCAGGATCTGTTAACGGCACTGGAGCAGCAGTTTGATGTCACTTTTCTGTACCGCAACCAGGTAGTGGAAAACAAGATGGTACCCTCCGATAAAATTAACCTGGAAGAGAGCACTCAGGCGGGTCGTAGCCTCTCTATGATACTGCAGGGCCTGGATCTTTCCTTTCAGCGAATCGATGCCCAGACATATGTTTTGTTGAACGGGCAGCCCTCATTCAGGCGGGCCCCGGTGCTGGAACAGGTGACCGGCCAGGTGACGGATGCTTCCACGGGTGAAACAATGCCCGGCGTAAACGTGCTGGTGAAGGGAACTACCACGGGTACTTCAACAGATTCAGAAGGCCGCTACGAGCTCTCGGTCCCATCTCTGCAGGATACGCTGGTGTTTTCCTTTATCGGTTATCAGCGGCAAGAGGTGCCGATTGATGGGCGGACGGAGATTGATCTTGAGTTGCAATCTCAGGCGGTTTCAGGGGATGAGTTAGTAGTTATTGGTTACGGCACTACTCGTAAAGAAGAACTAACGGGTTCAGTTAGTAAAGTCGAAGGTGAGGCTTTAGAAAATGTACCAAATTCACGGGTAGATCAGATTCTGCAAGGTCGTGCAGCAGGTGTTCAAGTTACTCAGGTCAGTGGTGAACCAGGCTCTGCTTCCTCCATTCGTATTCGCGGGGGGAATTCCATCCAGGGAAACAATGAACCGCTCTGGGTAATTGACGGTGTTATTGTGGGGCAGAATTTCAACTTAAATAATATCAACAGCAACGATATTGAATCGATCGACATCCTTAAAGATGCCACGGCGGTTTCGATCTACGGTACCAGGGGAGCGAATGGAGTTATCCTGGTGACCACGAAAAGTGGTTCAGGCTTAAGTGCGGGAAGCCCAGAAATCTCGATCAGTGCCTACTCCGGTATACAGTCCATGACGGAAACGGTCGACTTCTTAAATGGACGGGAACACGCGGAATACGCCAACGAAGATGCAGAGTTCAGAAGTGCAGCCCTTCCGTTCTCCAATATTGATAACGTTCCTAACGTGGATTGGATCGACCAGGTCACGCGCGATGCCAGTGTTCATAATGTAGATCTATCCGTTGCAGGTACTTCGGAGGATCAAAAAATAAATTACTATCTGTCGGCTAATCACTTTAACCAAGAAGGAGTTGTCCGCGAATCCCAGATAAAGAAGTATATCTTTAGGACGAACCTTGATTACCAGTTGTCAGATGCTGTACAAACGGGATTTAGACTTAATATTTCGAGGCTGGAACAAAAGAACAACGTGGTAAATATAGCCCAGGTATTTCGGGATATCCTCCCCAACAGGGCCATTTATAATGATGAAGGATTATTCTCAGAAGAAAATCCTGTGTCGGCCTCAATCCAGTCAAACCCCGAGGCTGATATACAGCTCCAGGATAATCACGATTTCGTGACAAATATCCTGGGCAATGTCTTTGTTGAAATAGAACCGATCACAAATTTGAGTATTCGGTCCACATTCAGCCCGGAGATCAATGAAAACAAGCTGAACCAGTTTAATCCGGGAGCATTGCCAGAGAACAGGGTCATTAATGCGGGTGGGAATGCCCGCGTAAGCACCAGTTCCAGCATCGGGTTCATCAATGAAAACACCGTCTCCTACAATACCGATCTGGGAGTTGATCACAGTCTTGATCTGCTGGGGGGATTCACCGTTCAGAAACTGCTGGTAGAGGATAACCTGGCCCGCGCCTTTGAGTTTTCAAATGATATTACCGGGTACAACAACCTCTCCTTTGGGTCAAACCCGAACCGTAATGTTGTGGGTTCCGACTTCAATGCCTTCCAGCTAGTCTCCTGGCTCGGTCGGGCCAACTACAGCTACATGGATAAATACCTGTTAACGGTAGTTGGCCGTGTAGATGGTTCCTCACGATTTGCACCGGGGAATAAATATGGATTTTTCCCCTCTGCGGCGGTCGGCTGGAGATTGTCCCAGGAACCGTTTATTAAGGATTTGGATGTTTTTGACTTGTTGAAACTTCGTGCCAGTTACGGTATTTCCGGCAGCCAGGCGATTGAATCGTTTAGAACCTTGGCCCTGCTCGATAATGCCAACACCACCTTTAATGGTGCCGAGCAAGCAGGGGTAACGCTGGGACGTCCAGCCAATGAAGATCTGAAGTGGGAGACCACCGAACAGCTTGATATCGGTCTTGAGTCGGCTTTTTACGACAGCCGCCTCTCGGTTGAGCTGGATTACTACTACAAAAAGACTTCGGACCTGCTGCTGAACGTTCAAATTCCCCGTCAAACAGGGTTCGTGAGCAGGCTCCAGAACCTGGGACAGATTGAAAACAAGGGGTTGGAGATGATGGTTAATACCGTCAATATTTCCAATGAAGACCTGAGGTGGTCTAGCACGCTCTCCATTTCCGGGAATAGAAATGAAGTTGTAGACCTGGGAGGTGTTGATTTTATAAATGTAGTTGACCCCTCAAGTACGGGTCAGGGTGGTCCCAGCGGGCGACTGATCGTTGGTGAAAGCGCCCCGGTATTTGTGGGTGTTGAGTACCTTGGAACCTGGAAATCCCAGGAAGAGATCGACGCCTCCGGCCAGGTTGGTGTTGACGTCGGAGGTCCTCGCTTTAAGGATACCAATGGCGACGGCCAGATTACAGAAGATGATTTTGAAGTGCTGGGCAGCCCACAGCCGGATTTTATCTACGGTTTCCAAAACTCAGTATCCTATAAAAACTGGGCGCTGGACTTCTCCATTCAGGGAACATACGGAAACGAGGTGTTTAACAGCCTCACACAGACCGCCTTTTTCGGACGGGCTGAGCGTACCAAGTATGCGGAAACCCTGGATCGATGGACCCCAAATAACCAGGATTCCGATATTCCCAGGGCCGGAACAGTAGCTTCGCTGGCAGAAATAAAAAGTAACTCTGAGCAGATTGAGGATGCCACCCATTTGCGCCTCAAGAACTTGAAGCTCTCTTACAACCTGCCGGTAGAAAAATGGGGATTGAATTCGTTTAAGAACCTGAGTGTCTATTTCTCTGGAACCAATCTGTTTATCCTGTCAAACTTCCGGTTGAACGATCCCGAAACCAGCATGTTCGGCAGAAGCAACGTGGCCTTCGGGTTTTCGCAGGGTGAATATCCCAGTGCCAGGACGCTTTCCCTGGGTATCAAGGCAACCCTTTAATGAAGACTAACCACGGTATTTCATTGAAAAAAATTAATCTAAATATCAGCGTTATGAAAAATTTTAAATTTAACATCATACTGATTGTTTTGTTGGTGGGCTCTTCATTCAGTTGCGATAATTTCCTGGCCGAGGAGCCTCGGGATATCGTATCGCCCTCTAATTTTTTTAACTCAAGTGCAGAGGTAAAGTCGGCTGTCAACGGCTTGTACACGATCTATAAAAACAATTCGCTGCATGCCAAGATCGGGCTGGACCGATTCTACGAGAATGGAGCGGATGTGATCGGCCCCAACAGGCTATTCGGGCAGGTTGAACCGATTCAAAATTATACGCTAAATGAAGGAAATGTCGGGGATATCTCGCAGGGGGGCGGTGCTCCGCTTACTTGGCAGGATCTATACCGGGTTATCCAGAATTCCAATATCATACTGGCAAGTGTAGAGGGCAATGAAAATATTAGACCTGAAGACCGAGACCAGTTCATTGGAGAAACCCTTTTTATGCGGTCATATTCCTACTACCACCTAACCAACCTTTGGGGAGATGTACCCTATTTCAGGGAAAACCTTTCGATTGAGGAGATCCGCACACTTGGTCGTACCGACAAGACCCAGATTCGTAATGATATCCTGCAGGACCTGCAACAAGCCCAGGATCTATTGGCCGACAGCTACAGCGGTAGTGAACAGGGTCGGGCTTCAAAGTGGACCGCAGCGACGGTTATGGTCAAAATCTACTTGATACAGGAGAAATGGCAAGAGGCCCGTGACAAAGCGGTTGAGATAATCAACGAATCACCCCACCGGCTGCTGGATAATTATGCCGACGTTTTTGCCCCGGATAACGAGTACAATGACGAGGTGATCTGGTCGATAGATTTTGTCAAGGATACGAACCCCGACGATTGGGTGGATCACTTTACGCCGCGTATCCGCGATGAGCCGCAGAACAGCAGCGAGCGTGATGCTCTAAGTGCGGATCTTAGCAGCAGGAATGAAGGATTTACCGGCTATGGCCTGGCCATTCCACTGCCCGACTATGTCAACGAATTTCCCACTGATGACTTGAGGAGATCCTCCAACATTGTGACCAACTACCTGGGTTACGACTTAAATTTTCCCTACATGCCCAAGATGTGGAACCTGGACCAGATCGGTTCACCAAGGGGCAATCACGGTGACAACAAGATCATCTTCCGTCTCGCGGATGTATACTTGATGGCAGCTGAAGCCGAAAATGAACTGAACGGCCCGGCAAATGCCTACCAGTATATCAATCGTGTGCGGGAACGCGCCTATGATCCCGATCAGCCTCTTTCCGGTTTGAGCCAGGAGGAGTTTCGGCAAGCCATATATGATGAACGCCGTTGGGAGCTTGGCGGCGAAGGGCACCGCCGGCTGGACCTGATTCGCTGGGGAATCCTGGAAGAGGTGGTCAAGGATACCGAATACCGGGTGTACAACCCGGCTGCCAATATTGAGCCCAAGCATGTATTGCTGCCAATTCCAACAGAAGAGCTGAATCTTAACCCGGCCCTGCTGGAATCGGATCCGACCAACAATGGGTATAGGTAACCAGGAGCAGGAAATTAGTGAAACCTATTGATTGATCAACAACAATAAATAGCAAGTTCAAACGAGCCCGCAGGGGAAGAGATCATTCACTGCGGGCTCATTTTTTGGGATATAATTATGATGGGATATAATGCAAGATTGCTAGTGTATGGACTCTTCACAGTCATAGTGGTAGTAATGTGTTCTGGCTGTAATGAGCAAAGTAATAAGGAAACTGATCCCGAAAAGCCCAACATTATCTACATTTTGGCGGATGACCTGGGATACGGCGAATTGGGCGCTTATGGACAGGAAAAAATTGAGACGCCAAATATCGATGCTCTGGCCGAAAACGGAATGCTGTTTACCCAGCACTACTCGGGCTCCCCGGTTTGTGCCCCTTCCCGTTACATGCTGTTAACTGGCAAGCACCCGGGACACGCCTATATCCGGGCCAACGATGAATGGACGGAGCGCGGGGACGTATGGGATTTTGAGAAAGCCTCCAATAACCCGGAGCTAGAAGGACAGCGTCCCATACCGGCAGAGACTATAACAATTGGTGAGGTGTTACAAAGCGCAGGTTATAAGACAGCCTTCGTTGGCAAGTGGGGGTTAGGGGCGCCCGGTACTGAAGGTATCCCCAACAAGCAGGGGTTTGATTACTTTTTCGGGTATAACGGGCAGCGGCAGGCGCATACCTACTATCCTCTGCATCTGTGGGAAAATGAAGAAAAAGTTCCGCTGGATAACAAGCTGGTAGAGCCCAATACCAAACTGGAGGAAGGGGCCGATCCATATGATCCCCAAAGCTACGCGAAATACCAGTTAAGCGAGTATGCTCCAGATTTAATGATAGAGAGGACACTCAAGTTTATTGAGAAGAGCGAAAATGAACCGTTTTTCCTTGAATTTGCCACCCCCATTCCTCACGTACCGTTGCAGGCCCCGCAAAAGTGGATCGATTACTACAGGGAAAAATTTGGCGATGAAGAGCCTTACCTGGGAGAAAATAGGTATTTTCCTGCGCGTTACCCGCACGCTACCTATGCGGCCATGATTTCCTATATGGATCAGCAGGTGGGCCAGATTGTGAGTAAACTCAAGGAGATGGGGGGCTATGAAAATACGTTGATAATATTTAGCAGTGATAACGGCCCCAGTAGTGTGGGCGGTGCAGACCCGCAATTTTTTGAGAGTGCCACCCCGTTCAATAGCGGAAAAGAGTGGATTAAGGGCTATCTGCATGAAGGAGGGATTCGGGTGCCTATGATCGCTTCATGGCCTAGGGTTATCGAAGCCGGGAGTCGCTCAGATCATATCTCCGCTTTTTGGGATGTTATGCCCACTCTTGCCGAGGTAGCCGGGGCTGAACTTCCCCCTGGTAGAGATGGAACCAGTTTTCTATCCACACTTAAAGGAGATAAAGGGCAGGATAAGCACGAATACTTATACTGGGAATTTCCCGCCTATAGCGGACAGCAGGCCGTACGGATGGGCAAGTGGAAAGGAATTCGGGAAAACATCTTTGACGGGAATATGGAAATACAGCTGTTCAACCTGGAGGAGGATACGTTGGAGGTAAATGATGTGTCGGCTCAATACCCTGAAATCGTAGACCGAATGGAACAGATAATGGTGAAAGAACACGAAAAACCGGCCCTGGAAAGCATGGAGATGGCCCCTCTGGGAGACTGATCTTGATAAATGACCGTTTTCAAGAGTGCGTTTAATTATTAAAACAAAGATTGAATGTTGGACTCATCCACTCATTTTATGTTTCTTGTTTGTCGAATAAACCAATAACAGTCGGGATTAAGAATGAAGAAGCTCCTAAGTTGTATACTTTTACTAACCTTTGCTTTATCTCTCCAGGCCCAGCAGCGACCCAACATCATCTGGCTGATAGCCGAGGATATTAGCACAGATCTCGAAACTTACGGCATGGCCGGGGTGGAGACGCCCAACTTAAATAAACTGGCCGAACAGGGCATCAAGTATACCAACGCCTTCAGCACCAACCCGATCTGTTCTCCCAATCGATCGGCAATGATGGTGGGGGCGCACCAGAATATGATCGGCGCGCAGCACCACCGGAGCAACCGCAACCGCGTGCTGCCCGATCCTTATAAACCGATTACATATTGGCTTCGAAAAGCAGGCTACACTAATATCGTAGGGCATCACGGGGTGATGGGTAACGGTCGTAAAATTGATGTCAATTTTAAACATGAACGCCTTGGTCCTTATAATGGCGAGGACGCTTTTGGCATTTTTGATAAGCTGGATACCCTTGGCGTTGAAGAGCAACCTTTCTTTGCCCAGGTACAACTGAATGTGACTCATCGCGGGGACTGGTGGAACCGGATTCGGAGGGAATCCCCGGACCCGGTTGATCCGGAGAGTATCGAACTTCCACCATATATGGCCGATCATCCTGTCATACGGATGGACTGGGCCCGCTACCTCGACCAGATAGAGTATATGGACCGCGAGGTAGGCATGATTATGGAAGAGCTTGAAGAAAAAGGCATAGCCGAAAATACGGTTGTAATTTTTGTTGGTGATAATGGGCGGGCCAACATTCGAGGCAAAGGCTACCTTTATGACCCGGGACTGCGCGTACCATTGCTTGTGCGTTGGCCGGAAAAGCTTGAGGGTGGACAGGTTAGTGACCAGGTCATTAGCACAACCGATATTACCGCCTCCACTCTGCAGCTGGCGGGGGCCGAGCTGCCAGACTATCTCACAGGCATTCCATTTATAAATACAGAGTCCAGCCGCAAAGCGGTGTTCTCTGCTCGTGATTTATGGGATGAAGTTATGGAACGGTCGCGCAGTGTTTCCACCGAGCGATTTAAATATATTCGTCATGACATGCCATGGGTTCCATTTGATGCCGCCCAGGCTTACCTTGAATTTTATCGTCCCGCTGTACATGTGATGCGCTCCCTGTATCACCAGGGGAAGCTCGACTCGCTACAGGCCAGCTTTTTTACAGGTGCCAAACCAACTGAGGAGTTATACGATCTCCAGGAAGATCCCCACGAGACCAACAATTTAATTAATGATCCGGACTATAGGGATCAGCTCCGCCGGTTGCGGGATATGCTTGAAGAGTGGGAGGCCACCCTTCCTGCCAGTTCCCCAAATGATCATGACCTGGTGGTTCCCATTGCCCCGGAACTGCTGGAGTGGGTACAGTATGAACGTACGCCACGCTACCTGGATATGCTAGAGGGGGAAGAAATCGGCTTCGGCCGAATGCTGCGTCAATATCGTAATCGTAACTAAATAATAAATAGAAGACTCCCCGGTAAAATGATAAATAAAACTACGAGTTTTACGTCACTAACAGTTACAACGATGCTGGCCGGCTTGCTATTGGCGGGATGCAGCAGTAACTCAAGGAATGGAGATCAGGATACGGGCGGAAAACCTAATATCCTGCTTATTAATATAGATGACCTGGGCTGGAAAGATCTGGGCTATATGGGCAGTACCTACTACGAGACGCCCAACATTGACCAGCTCGCGACCCGGGGAATGGTGTTTAGCGAAGCCTACGCTTCAGCGGCCAACTGTGCCCCAAGCCGCGCAGCCCTGTTCAGCGGGATGAGTGCCCCACGCACGGGCGTGTATACGGTTGCGAATTCTGATCGAGGGGATGCAATTCATCGCAAGCTGATTCCAATAGAAAACACCATTCATCTGGCCGACAGCGTCGTGACGGTATCGGAAGTGTTGCAGCAGCATGGATACCGGACCGCCCATGTTGGTAAATGGCACTTGGGGGAGGATCCCAAAACCCAGGGGTTTGACATCAATATCGCCGGGCTTGAGGCAGGGAATCCATCGGCCGGCGATCTGGGAGGTTATTTTGCCCCGTACAATAATCCGTACCTGGAAGAAGGCCCGGAAGGAGAATATTTGAACGACCGCATAACCACGGAGGCGCTTTCCTTCCTGAAGTCAACCGAAGGCCAGCCGTTTTTTATGAATTATGCTCCCTACATCGTGCATACGCCCATTCAGCCTAAGCAAGAACTGGAGGAAAAATATAAGCAGAAACAGGGATCTCAAATCCACAACAATCCCGGGTACGGCGCGATGGTGGAAACGATGGATCACAATGTAGGACGGATTTTGAATTACCTGAAGGAATCCGGCCAGTTTGACAATACCCTGATCATTTTTACCAGTGATAACGGAGGGCTTTACCGTGTGAGTATGCAGTATCCCTTAAGAGCGGGAAAAGGGGCCTATTATGAAGGGGGTATTCGCGTGCCCATGATTGCCACCTGGCCCGGGGTGATATCGGCCGGGAGTACTTCGGACGAGCCAGTGACCAATCTTGATTTTTATCCCACGTTCCTGGATGTGGCTGGCACCCCCAGACCGGAAGGGAAAATATTGGATGGAACGAGTCTGGTGCCGCTGTTTGAAGGAGGTTCGATCGAGGAACGTTACCTAGTTTGGCATTTCCCGATTTATCTACAGGCCTATGAACCGGGGGCAAATCCTGACTTGCCGAATCCTTATTTTCGAACCACACCCGGATCCGTCATCCGGAAAGGGCCCTGGAAGCTACATGAGTACTTTGAGGATGGACACATTGAACTCTATAACCTGGATACCGATATCGGGGAGCAGAAAAATCTGAAGGATCTCTACCCGGGGAAAGTGGATGAACTTTACCGGGAGCTGGAAAATTGGCGCCAGCAGACCAATGCGCCGGTGCCAACGCAACGGAACCCGGAATACCAAGATTAGAACTATCTCTATTAATTTTATCTGGTCATTATCAATATGGATCGCAAAGAAAGTATAAAAACGATGTTGCTGGGAACTTTTTCCGTTCCCTTCTTGAACCAAAAAAACTTGCTCCTTCGAAATTCGCTGGCAGGACGTGACGAAGGCAGCTGGATAAAGGCGTTTAACATTGAATCACTTACGCCCAAGAAAAAAATTGGTGGATTGATCCGCTTCAATGACCCTTCGTTTTTTGAGGCGGTCAATGGTCGCCTGGTAACCCAGCATGGAAAGTTCAAGCGGCACCGAACCTTCCTGTTTCCCCAGTGGGAAATGAGCTCCTATCCATACCGGGTGCGGGTCACTTTGCGAAAACAGGATCATAAACCGGTTTCTGCGGGATTGATATTCGGGGCCAAAACACCGTATGAATTTGAGCTGGGCGGACCCGATGCTCATGGAGCCTTGTTTGCCTACTTGAGTGAGAACGATTTTGCTCTCCGGGATCACCGGACGGATAGAGCAAAAGTTTGGAAGGATAGAAGAACTGAGCTTGCTAGCCCGTGGAAGCAGGGCGAAACAGTTACGATGACCCTGAACCTGTCCGAAGGAGGCGCCCGCGGCATGGTATCTGCCCGGCTGGAGGGCGACCTCCAGGCCGAATTACCTCAAACCCCGATTGACTTGGGCAAACCGGATGAAGTGACCGGCAATCCCCATATTCGCGGGTATGGATACTGGGGCTTTTCGGTGGATGGACCAGGGGAAGTTGAGATCCTGGATATCGAACTGGATCCAGGAAATAACAAGCCGATCAGTGAAGGATTGCAGGGATATGAAAGAGCCTGCGAATGGTGTGTAGTAAAATCCAACCAGCAACAGTATATGACTCTGACGTTTGCACTCCGAGAGGCAAAACAAACCTCGGTTTCAATACAAAAGGGGAACCAGTGGAGAGAGTCTAACCCTATTCCCGGAACTTCTGAAGAGAAAAACGGTGGGATGACGGTTTACACTCATAAAGTTACCTGGGAGGGAGACCGCCCCAGCCGTTACCGTCTGCTGCAGGATGGAGAATCTATTTTCGAGGGAAGGATCCCCCCATTTAATAACAACTGGGAGGATAAGCGCGAAGTGGTCGGCATAGGCATGTCTTGCAACGAGGTATGGCGCTATAAGCAGCAAAATCAGCTCAACTGGTTTGACCATATACTGACCGAGCAGCGCTGGCAGGGGCACGGGGAGCAGATCGCATTCGATCGTCATTCCGATAACATTGGCGATACCGGGGCGGAGTATATTAAATACCAGGGCACAGGCAACAGTTGGCCCGACTTTATTTTTGCGGGAGACGACTATCCCGGCTACCCCGATAATCCGATCCTGACGCTGAGTGAGGTCGATTACCAGCAGCGGATCTGGGATGTATTTGCCGCTTGTGATGCCCAGCGTGAGCTTCATGGGAATGTGCCGTCGGCCTTTAAAGGCGGGGATCACGAGTTTGCAAACGCTACGCCACTTCAGCCGGGCGGAGCCCAGGGACAGTATTACCCGAACTATATTAAAAATGCTTACCAGGCGATTAGCTTGGATGGACATGAGCCGGTGAGTGACGACGAAGTTTCCTTTATCTCAAGGCCGATCCCGGGGTGGATTGAAGTATTCCATATTGTGACCCGGTATAACCAAACCGTGAATATTGGTACGCGTAAGTATCCCAATCACATTGACGAGACCAACGAGCAATCTCCCTCCGGAACTGAGGTCATGCATCAGCTGGAACGCTGGGCCCGAACGTCTCCGGCTCCCTTTAAAATTGTTCACGGAGATCACCCGCTCGGCGATATTCGAACTGCTTCTCCCAAAGAAACCTACCGGTTGTATCCATGGGAGCGACGCCGGCTGGCACGTCTCATCGTGGAAACCGGCCTGATGTACGCGATTGGTGATGAGCACAACCTCAGGCTGGTGAAATACACCGACTTTTCGGAGACCTATCCCAACGATCCCATCCTGAAGCCCCTGACCGATGTGAGTGTGTATGAATTTGGACTTTCCAACCTGTCTGGGGAATGGTTCCGTCATATCCGCGAAAGCGGGGTCTCGGAAGAGGGCATAAAGTATGATGTACTGCATCAGACCCCCGATAAAACGCAGGCGATAACCCACGGTTTCCAGAAATGGAACGGGTATACTGTATTCCGGTTCAACAAAAACCAGCGATCGGTAAAATTTGAGATCTGGAAACGCCATAATAAAGCCCCCGATTACCCGGCCAAAGACCCGAGGCGCGAGGATCCCGATTATTCGCTGACGTTCTCACCAAATGAGATCATGTGGGATAGTTCCATGCTTCCTGAAATTGATCTGACTAGGAAGGGCTTAAAGATGGAAGAGGCAGAAAATGTGCCATTTACCGTGTACAAAAATAATGGTCAAATGCTCTACACAAATCGAGCTGATAAAAAAGGAAGAATTTTACAGATGCCAGCCCCCTCTTTAGAAGTGGGTACTGAGACAAGTATAAAAATTCCATCCGGTACTAGGATAACTGTAAAAACTATTTAAATATTCATCTGTTTGTATCTGGTTCGAGCTAAGATATGACCGTGACCCAAAAGTGGTCCTCCTATTTTATTATTCTTTGTTACAAGTGTAGATTTTAAATTCCCATCTGCTATCAGTGAAAAACACCGGTTTATTATACAAACAGTACATTATTTTGAAAAAATTCCTTGATATATCCCTGCCTCACGATCCCCCCCAATAACATGTATACCTGAAAAAGCCAATCTCCAGCCGTAGAGAAAATAGAATAAGTTTCGATTTAAGGAGTCTCTTAATTAAATTCGAAAGGATATTTAAAGGGACGATAAGCTTATTACCCTTGCACTATTCAGCCTTTTGTCACGTTTCGGGATTGGTGCAGGAAAACATCCGATTTAATTATGACATCGAGTCCTAAAACAGACAGGCTGCGCTTGTTCCAGGGAGAGCAGGTCTGGTTTGACGAGGGCTTTGTAAATCAAGTTTTTGTCCGGGATCCAGCCGGTGCGAATTCCAAACCTCAGTTCATATCCTAACATGGGGGATTGAATTCGCAAAAGTGTCGCAACCGGGCAAAACAACGGTTTTTCGAAGCTCTCCTGGCATGAAAAAGTAGTGGTTGGCGGGGCAGGTAAGCGGGATTCAGAGCGATCATCTCGATCATCTACCTTTTAATCCCCGATCCTGAAATCCGGAAAGTCTCAGGGATGGATAGTGCAATGCAAACAAGTAACAAAAGTGTTGAATATAGATTTATGACCAGTTTTCGCAGATTCATTGTACGAACTTTTATCTTATTGTTGGCAGTTTTTTGGGGATGTTCGGCACAGGAGGACGTTGAAATTGAAACACATACGGTAGAAGACCAGGTTGCAGAGGAGTATTCGAACGAGATACTCGGGGAGCTCGCCCCATCCACGGCAGGGGGACTGAATCTCTCGTTGTGGGCCTCCGAGAAACTGCTGGGCGACCCGGTGGCGCTGGATGTAGATCACGATGGAACCGTCTGGGTCACCAATACCGCGCGCAGGAGAACCTCGGAAATTGACATTCGCGGCCACCGTAACTGGATGATTGAATCTCTTACCCTTGAGACGGTGGAAGAGCGGCGGGATTTTCTGCACCGCAAGCTGGCACCTGAGCGAAGTGCCCAAAACGAGTGGCTGAATGATCACAACGGCGATGGCTCGCACGACTGGCGCGACTTGACAGTCAATAAAGAATCTGTTTTTAGGGTAAGGGACTTAACCGGTAACGGATACGCCAACCAGTCGCAGCTTTTTATTCGCGATTTCCACGAGGAGGTCACGGACGTGGCGGGTGCCGTACTCCGCCACGAAGGCGATCTTTTCCTGGGGGTGGCACCCGATTTATGGCGTATCCAGGACAGTGACGGCGATGGATACGGCGAGCAGAAAGAATCGATCAGTCACGGTTACGGAGTAAATATCGGGTATGGCGGTCACGGGATGTCCGGGCTTACGGTCGGTCCGGCCGGCCGGCTTTACTGGTCGATCGGCGATCGCGGCATCAGCATAGAGGACCAGGAGGGCAACCGTTGGCACCAGCCGCGCCAGGGCGTGATAGTGCGATCAGATCCGGACGGGAGCAACTTTGAAGTGTACGCCCGCGGGCTGCGCAATACGCATGAATTTGATTTCGACAAGCACGGAAACCTGATTGCGGTAGACAACGACGGAGACCACTCCGGGGAGCATGAGCGGTTGATTTACGTAGTCAACGGATCAGACAGCGGATGGCGGACCAATTGGCAGTTCGGGAAATATAACGATCCCAAAAACAACGACTATAAAGTGCTGATGGATGAGGGATATTACAAGCCTCGTTTTGATAACCAGGCCGCCCACCTCCTGCCGCCAATTGCGGCATACCACGACGGGCCGGCCGGCATGGTCTATAACCCGGGCACCGCCCTGGATGAGCAATGGCAAGACCACTTTTTTGTGGCCGAATTTGTGGGCTCCACGACGCGTTCGGGGATCAATGCGTTTACCCTTGAGCAGCAGGGAGCTTCGTTCCAACTGGAGCGAGATGTGGAAGTGATGAAAGGAGTGCTGGCCGTTGGACTCGATTTTAGTCCCGGCGGAGCCCTCTATTTTACCGACTGGGTTGAGGGATGGGCATTGAACCAGGAAGGCAGAATATGGAAGCTGGACACAAGTCCGGACTCGGTGTCCAATATCCGCATTGAAACGATGGAGCTTTTGGCGGAAGATTTCGGCGACCGTTCCCCGGAGGAGCTTATTGGGCTAATGGGACATGCCGACATGCGGGTGCGCCAAAAAGCGCAGTTTGAACTTGCCGGCCGGGATGACACGCTATCACTGGAAAAGGCGGCCCGCGGGGGTGATCACCAGCTAAAGCGGGTACACGGAATTTGGGGGCTGGCACAGGTGGGCCGTCGCATCCCGGAAGCGGTTGAACCACTGATGGAGCTGCTGGCAGATGAAGAGGCCGAAATCCGGGCCCAGGCTGCCAAGATGCTGGGTGATGTGCGCTACCAGCCCGCAGGCGACTCATTGATTCCGTTGCTCAGGGATGAAAATGCCCGGGTCCGGTTTTTTGCTGCAGAGGCCCTGGGTCGGCTGGCCTGGAAGTCCGCCCTGCAGCCGATCGTCGACATGCTGGAAGCCAACGACGAAAAAGATGTATATCTGCGCCATGGCGGGGCAATCGCCCTTGCGCGAATTGGAGATGGCGATGCGGTGGCGGCGTTATCCGACCACCCCTCTCGCGCGGTACGGATTGCCGCGGTAGTGGCATTAAAACGGATGGAGCATCCCGGGGTGGTTCGGTTCCTCGAAGATGAGGATGAATTCGTCGTCACCAACGCAGCCCGCGCGATCAACGACGATGCGTTTATTGAAGAGGGACTGGACGAGCTGGCGGCGATGCTGGAGCAGGATCAGTTTATAAATGAACCGCTGCTCCGGCGCTCAATTAACGCCAACCTTTACTATGGAACCCGCGAAAGTGCGCGCCGGCTGGCCGATTTTGCGCTCCGGGAGGACATTCCCGAGGCCCTGAGGGTGGAGGCGCTGCAGACCCTCTCGGTGTGGCCGGAATCGTCTCGGCTCGATCGGGTGACCGGCGATCCGCGGGACGTGGTGCGCAACAATGTGGAGGAAGCCCGGAGTGTCACGGCTTCGTCAATACGCAACATTATGAATGGAAACCACGTCGCGTTGAAGATTGCCGCTTTCGACGTGGTCGGGAGCCTGGAAATAAGCTCGCTGGTTCCCAAAGTTTCCACGATGCTTGCCGAAGACCCGGCCCCACAGGTCAGGATTTCGGCACTGGAGCTGCTGGCGGGAATGGGGTATGAAGATATCGAAGAAGCGGTTTTTACCGCTCTTGATGACCCGGCTGGCAGCGTGCGGATGAATGCGCTGCAGACTATCACAGAGCTGAATCTGCCGAAGGGAAATATCGTGGAGCTGGTGGAACCGGTGATTGATGATGGAACAACAGAAGAGCAACACACAGCAATAGCCCTGCTGGGTGAGATCAGCAGTCCGGGAGCCAACGCATTGTTGGAGAAGCTGCTGCAACAGCTGATGAATGGAGACCTGGAACGGGAACTTGAACTTGAAGTGATTCAGGCCGCAGATTCCTCCAACGCGGAAAATGTGGAAAAGCTGCTGGCGACCTATCGATCTGAAAAAGAAAATGGAGACGCAGTGACCCGCTATCGCGAGACACTTTATGGCGGCGATGCGGAAAATGGCCGGGATATTTTGTACCAGCATGAAGCGGCCCAGTGCATGCGCTGCCACAAGATTGGGATCGAGGGAAGCGAAGTGGGACCACCCCTCACAAATATTGGCAACGAGCTTTCACGGCGTACCCTGCTGGAGGCCCTGGTGGCTCCCGACGCCCGCATTGCACCCGGTTACGGGTCGGTTTCCCTGACACTCCGAAATGGAGAGACGATACAGGGTGTGCTGCAAGAAGAGGATGAAGAGGAGATTACGGTCGTCTCCAGGGAAAATGAATGGGTGATCAGCAAGTCCGAGATCAGTGAACGCACGAACTCCCCCTCCTCCATGCCGACGATGAGCGGGGTGTTGTCGCGTGCCGAACTCCGGGATCTTGTTGAGTTCCTGACTACCCTGGATGGAGAGAACCGATAGTGTATTTATCCGCTGAAGGTTGCAAGTGGCAGGTTTGAGGTGGATATATTTTTATCCCAAGCTGACGCCATTTATTTTTTATAGGGCTTTGAAAAACCAGGGGTTTTGGTCAAGGTTGAAGCTTGAGCGAATTTGAAACCGGAGCTTATTAGCTATAAGTGAGGATTCCAAATTCGCGAAAATACAGAGATTGGTCAAAACAACGGTTTTGCAAAGTCCACTTTTAACAATTGAATTGGAAGTCCAATCGGATGGTACCATGATTTCAAAAACTTACATCTCCCTTGTGTGGAAAAGCGTTATTTGTCTACTGTTCATTACTGGATATAATGGATTGGCTGTTCATGCTCAATCTGATGATAATCGTCCCAATATCCTTTTCGCTATCGCCGATGACGCCTCCTTTCCCCATATGGGAGCATACGGCACCGAATGGGTACGAACACCGGCGTTTGATCGCGTAGCCGGGCAGGGTCTCCTGTTTACCAATGCCTATACGCCCAATCCCAAATGCGGTCCATCGCGGTCAATTATCCTGACGGGACGCAACTCCTGGCAGCTGGAAGAAGCCGCCAACCACTGGGCCGACTTCCCGACCAAGTTTAAAGTATATACGGAGGTGCTGGCTGAAAACGGCTATCATGTGGGGAGCACCGGCAAGGGGTGGGCACCGGGAGTGGCCGAGACGGCTCAGGGGCAACCGCGACACTTGGCGGGCCAACCGTATAATGACCACCAAACGGAGCCGCCGGCCGGCGGTATTTCCGGGAACGATTACGCGGCCAATTTTGAGGCCTTCCTGGCAGATCGCGCGGGCAACGAGCCGTTTGCCTTTTGGTATGGGGGATATGAGCCGCATCGTGGATATGAATACGAATCAGGAATCGAAAAGGGCGGCAAGCAGTTGTCAGACATTGCTCATGTCCCCGGTTTTTGGCCGGATACCGACTCCGTACGCACTGACATGCTGGATTATGCGTTTGAAATTGAGCATTTCGACCGGCACCTTGGACGTATGCTGGCCCTGCTGGAGGAACGCGGAGAGCTGGATAACACTCTCGTTGTGGTTACTGCCGACAACGGCATGCCTTTTCCCCGAATCAAGGGACAAACCTATGAACGATCGGCTCACCTGCCACTGGCGGTAATGTGGCCACGGGGTATTGAAAATGCCGGGCGCGTTGTCGAGGATGTTGTCAGCTTTGCCGATTTTGCCCCGACGTTTATCGAAGTGGCCGGGCTCAACTGGACTCAAACCGGAATGCATTCCACCGTCGGCCGCAGCCTTACCGATATTTTTTACTCAGATTCGGACGGTCAGGTAACGCCTGAACGCGATTACGTACTGCTGGGCAAGGAGCGGCACGATGTCGGCCGCCCATACGACTGGGGCTACCCGATCCGGGGCATCGTTCGCGGTGACCTGCTCTATATCCGGAATTTCGAACCGGAACGATGGCCTGTGGGCAACCCGGAGACTGGTTACCTGAATACCGACGGGAGTCCCACAAAAACATACATTCTGGACCACCGAACGACTCCAGGCATGTACCATTTTTGGGATTGGAATTTTGGAAAACGTCCCCCCGAAGAGCTCTACAATATTGCAGCCGATCCATACTGCCTGAACAACCTGGCGGAAGATCCCGCCTACCTCTCCAAAAAACAGGCACTAAAGTCGCAACTTTATCGCGAGCTGAAACAGCAGGGAGATCCCCGTATGTTTGGCCGGGGCTATCTTTTTGATGCCTACCGCTACATGGACGAGGGAACGGCGAATTTCTATCAGCGATACATGGCAGGTGAAGAGATGAACACCGGCTGGGTGAATGACTCTGATTTTGAGCAGGAGCCTCTACCCGAACAGCGGTAGGGGGATGGGAATTATGAATGAACAATTAGAAATGATGAATTTCGAAGGAGAGGTCGTATGAACGGCATAGCGCCATGTGCAACTGGAAGAATTTCTATCTGACGAGGAGGCGGGCTACAAAAATTACCGCCGGAGATTGGTTATTAGGAATTAGTTATTGGTCTTCCACAAATAAGCAATACACTGGTTAACCAATAACTACACTAACGACTGGTTGACGAGCCACTGATTGTGCTGCCAAAGAAAATCGCGTTGGCAAACAGTTTGTTGGTCCCGTACCAGAACGCCCGGAAGTTGGGGTTGTCTGTCATTGCAATTACTTTTCCGCTTCCAAATCCGGAGACTACAATTCCCGCCGTACCGTTCAGTTTCTCAAGATTCTCTTCCGAAATATAGCCGCTGGCCAGGGGATCATCGGAATAGCGAAGCGGTGTGGCATAGGGATGGTCGGATTTCTTCATAAAGAGCGTGCTGTTCCTGAACACGGTGAGATCCGATCCATTATATCCGTAACCGATCGGGTGCGTGGTATCAATCCTGGCATGGAAAATGGCGCCTCCGATATGTTGGGCTCCTCGTTCCTGGTCCATTGCGGCATACGGTTTGGGTTGAACGCTATCGCTGTTTTCCTCTTCACTATCGCTTTTCTCCACAAATGAGACGTTAGCCAGGCCGTTTTCACGGGCCCATTCAACGGCATCCTTGGTTGTTACCAGCGTTCCACCGCTCTCCACCCATTCCTTTAACTTGTGGATGTCGCTGCCTGAAAGGTCGCCATACCATCCATCGACCATGACTATGGCAGTATACCGGTCGAGATCGGTTTGCCCGAGACGATCCTTGGTGAGTAGCGTGGCCGGCATGCCGTACCGCTGGTCGAGCAGGTGCCAGGCTTCACCCACTTCGTAAGCACTGGTCCCCTCCCCGGCAATAAGGGCGACCGAGGGTTTGTCAATGTCTTCAAACGAACCGCTGCCCAGGTCGATGCCGGAGGGAGTCAGGCCAGTATCTACCGCATAAATGTCGATTCCATCCTGTTCCGCTGCCATGCGGGCCCACTCGTAGATCGTCTGAGAATCCACTTCCTGGGGACCTACCGGCACGATGATGCTGCCGTAGCCAAACTGGTGAACACCGGTGGAGGTAACGGCAGTAAACGGTTTGGCAGCTACTTTGGCCCGTACCCCTTTCTCCTGGATACGATAGAGCGCCCGCGGCGCGTAATATTCATCCCACTCGAAAATATAGGCATACTCGCTTTGTCCACCGATGAGGCTGCCCGCGGGACGTTTTTCGATGGTGAATTTATCTCCAATCTGGTTGCGGTTAAACGCGCGGCTGTCGAGCTCGGCAAACGGCATGTTAAAAGCATAAGGCATGGTCCAGGCCGAGACATCGTAAAAAAGACTGTCACGGAAAGTAGTTCTCCGTTCAAACAGGGCCTCGATAAATCGGTGTTGCGCCTGGTTGGTCGGGATAATGTAGGAGGAGCCCGCGGCAAACAGTTCGCCGTTGGCTGAGAGGCTCTCCTCCAGCTCGTACACATCAATGTCGTGCCGGTGCAGCATCTCGGCCAGGTGAAAGCTTCGCGCCCGGTCTTCCTGCGTGCCAAACACGTACGCTTCAATTGGAGAGCGCTCTGCCTGCTGCCGGGCCTCCCGGTAAAAAGAACGCTGGTGGTTTAGGATTTCGGGACGCAGGCTCTGGGCGGCCTCCAGCGTGGAAAGCGAGGTGAGGAACTGGTTTTTTATCGTAAACGGGAACCTGAGTACGTCGTGGATGCTCTCCTGGGCATGCGAGCGGGAGCTTGCCTGCTCAAAAAGAATGCCGATACTGCCGTTGATATCGGGATAGGTGGAGCCCTTGCCGTAGTAAAAGTCGTCGTAGTTTTCTTTGCTGTAGTACAGTCGCTTGTGTTGATCCAGCATCTGCGCGTGGTATTCCCCGATCGCTTCGGTGAGCCGTTGATTGCGATCCGGTGTCAGAGGATGGGTCCGCGACGGGACGCCCGGCTGAAAGAAGAAAGTCGCGTTTGTACCCATCTCATGGTGATCGGTCAGGATGTTTGGCTTCCACTGGTGGAACACCCGGATTCGGGCCTGGCTCTCTGGGTGCTGAACCAGCATCCAGTCGCGGTTCAGGTCAAACCAGTAGTGGTTGGTGCGGGCGCCGGGCCACGGCTGATTTTGCTCCATATTATTGGGATCGTCCACAACGGTTTTGCTTTTGTGGGTGTTGGCCCAGCCGGCAAAGCGATCAAGTCCGTCGGGGTTGAAGCTCGGATCCAGCAGGATGACCGAATTGTTGAGTTTCTGCCTGATATCGGCTCCCTGTGCCGCTGCAAGGTGATAAGCAACCAGCAGTGCTGCATTTGAGCCGCTGGACTCGTCACCGTGGATGCTGTATCCCATGTATACCACCACCGGCATTTCATTGACGTCAAAATTGCTGGATTGGCCGGGATCGGTCAGGGCCAGGTGGTTTTGACGGATCTGCTCAATATTGGCATGATTTGACGGAGAAGTGACCGTCAACAACAGCAGCGGTCTGTTCTCATAGGTGTGCCCAAACTCCCGGATGGCGATCCGGTCAGAGGCCTCGGCCAGTGCGTACATATATTTTACCAGCTGGTCGTGCCGAACATGCCACTCTCCCGGTACCATATCCAGGATCTCCTCCGGAGTGGGCACCGATTCGTCATAGCTTACATCCCCGGGAAGGTAGTAATTCATGGTGGCCACGGCTTCGGAGGGATTTTGGGCAGCAACCGGTCCCGCTGTGATGTGAAGAAAGCCGATTAGGAGTAGAATTGATATTGAATATGCGATGCGCTTCATGAAAAGGTCGTTATGGATTGCGGTGTATTACCTGTATGGAAGTACCGAAAAGCAGAGGTTATTGTAAAGGAGGTGGAAGAAACAAAAGCGCGGCGCACGCTGGTAAGTGCGCCGCACATAAGGGAATGGGGGAATGCTAATAACGGAAGATAGCCGCTATGTAAGCATTGTTGGGCATGTCATCCCTGTGGAGGGCGTACACGTCGCCTCCCTGGGTGATCGTCTTGATCGCCGCCAGGTTGATCAGGTCATGTTCGCCGTTTTCTTGTTCGTGGCTGAGGTGAACCACATCGTTTACGGCATCGAATTTACCCCAACTGTGTTCCCCGATCGGAACAAAAAGGGAGTCTATCTTCCCGTAATAGGCGCCTTCCACAATGTAGGATAGGTCCTCGGAACGCTTCATGCTGCCCGAGAGGTCGCCGAACCGTTCGATATCGGAATACATGTCCTTCAGGAAATAGGATTTGATGATCTCCCACCCCTCGTCACGGATCTCTTCGTCGCTTTTGGGATCCGGGTTGCCCTTGATGCTGGAATCCAGCAGCCGGCTGTAGTGGTTCGATTTTCGATAAATCGAAACGGCTTCATCAACCCCCGCGAGAATCAGCGGATCGTTGCGCCGGCGCATGATGTTGGTAACCTCGGTTTCAACTGTTTTCAGGTATTCCTCCACAATTTTTCGGTCGTAGTCGCTGCCGGACCCCTGCCCGTGAAAGATGGCCGGCCCCTGTCCCTGCCCGGAGTGGTGCTGGAGGTTGCGCTGTACCACGTCATACTGCTTGAACTCTTCGATGCTTGTGGGCGAATCGGTCAGTGACAGCGCTTCAACCGAGTCGCGGGTGGCTTTGAGCAGGCGCACCTTCTTCTGACTTATCACCAGTATGCAAAAGGTGCCCTCCAGTGTTATCATGGGCAGTAGTGGTGTGACGAGAAAATAGTTGTCGATCAGGTAACGCGGGTTAAAGTCCAGTGGCACCCTGAAATATTCGAAATAATCTTCTGCCAAAAACAGGGCCAGTCCGCGGTCGTTGTGCTGCCAAAAAAGGGGCTGGTCAAGCAGTTTCCTGGGGCCCTCGAGCAGGTTGTCAATTTCGCTCTTTTTCATCCCGGATTCGGAGAGGTCGGCCTCAATGTTGTTCAGCTTGTTTTTCAGTCGGATGGGATCTTGCTGAACTTCCTCTCCTGTTTTGTGGGTGGGCAAAAATATTGAAATACTTGTTTCCGCTGCATGCTCAATAATATCCAGAATGATATCCTTCGTAATCATATGTGAACCTCCAAATTTAGTTCAATTTAAACCCATCATAGGTATCAGATTAAACAACTATTTTGAGCAGAGGATTCGCTCAAAAATGGTATGTCCATCTGTTTTGTTATTATATGAACACTCGAACCAAGTATCTATTCTGATTTATGAAAGAAACAGAAAAGTCGAAAAATCCCGTATTCGGATCCCATGACGATCAGACGCTGGAGCAGTACCAGAACGTGCTGATGCGCGCCAAGCGCGGCGCGTTGATGGCCGATGGCCACGTGGGATATATCATGCCGATCGGCGGCGTTGCGGCCTACAAAAACAAAGTATCGCCCGTGGGCGTGGGGTTCGATATCGGTTGTGGAAACATGGCAGTTAAACTCAATCAGAAAGCCGGTAGTTTCGATGTCAGCGGGGCACTGGATATTATTGAGGATAAAATCGTGTTCGGGTTGGGAGGCTCCAATCCCCGTGCACCCAGAGGCGACGAGCTGTTTGAGGCCCCGGAGTGGGAGGCCTACCCCGATCCCGGGATTCGATCGAGCCTGAAAAAGAAAGCGGAGCAGCAGCTGGGAACCGTGGGCTCGGGGAACCACTACGTAGACCTGTTTAAAGATGAGGAGGAGTATATCTGGATAGGAGTCCACTTCGGGAGTCGAGGCCTGGGATACCAGACGGCCAAAGGGTTTATGAACCTCTCTCAAAACAAGGAGTGGAATGACCGTTTTGAACAGCAAGAGGTGCTGCTGGACCTGGCTACGCCCCTCGGGGATGCCTATTTTGCAGCCATGAACCTGGCCGGACGTTATGCCTGGCGGGGACGCGAGTGGGTCTGCTATACGCTGGCGGAGGCTTTTGGGGCGGATATACTGGATGAGGTTCACAACAATCACAATTTTGCCTGGAAAGAGCAGCATGATGGAGAAGAGTTGGTAGTTGTCCGCAAGGGCGCCACTCCGGCTTTCCCGGGCCAGCGCGGATTTGTGGGCGGCAGCATGGGAGATACCGCTGTCATTTTGGAGGGCGTGGATTCGGAGGAAAGCCGCTCTGCCCTCTACTCGACGGTGCACGGCGCCGGCCGTGTAATGTCGCGTACACAGGCCAAAGGCAACTACCGCGGACGCGACCTGAGCAGTTCTGCGATAAAGCCGCAGATGATCTATGACTGGCTGGAAAAAAAGGGCGTAGAGTTGCGCGGCGGCGGACTTGACGAGGCTCCCCAGGTCTACCGCCGGCTCGACGATGTGCTGAAAGAACATGAGCGCACAATCCGGATCCTGCACCGTCTCCAGCCCCTGGGCGTGGTCATGGAGGGACCGGAACGGTTTACTCCGAAGAGGAATTGGGGCTCGAGCGTTGGGAAATAGTGTATCTCACGGAAACAGGCAGTCTCTGTCCATTGCCAGCTATTTCCTCTCTTTTATTTTGACAGCTAAATTCATTATCGTAGCTCATCGTAAAATAGTTTAAATCAAACCTTGTTTATGGGGAACGAGCGTTCTGGCAACGAGTCTGAAAGAAGTACATGGGATGGAATTAAAAAAAGTCTGGGACCGGGCTTGTTGATGGCCGCTGCGGCCATTGGGGTATCACACCTGGTGCAATCGACCCGGGCTGGTGCCACCTACGGTTTTGCCATGGTCTGGGCCCTGCTGCTGGCTAATATTTTTAAGTATCCCTTTTTGGAGTATGGCCCGCGCTATGCCATCGCCACCGGGGAGAGCTTGATTGAGGGATACAAGCGGCTGGGCAACTGGGCAATATGGATATTCCTTGTCTTTACTGTTGGCACGATGTTTATTATCCAGGCGGCGGTAACGGTGGTGACGGCAAGCCTGGCCGCCGAGTTGACCGGCCTGGCCCTTTCCCCGTTAACCTGGAGTGCCCTTTTGCTGGCCATCTGTGTGGTGCTGCTTCTTTCAGGCCAGTATTCTGCGCTGGACGGCTCCGTAAAGTTCATTATGATTATCCTGGCAGTGTCAACGCTGGTTGCCTTGGTGGTGGCCCTGTCGCAGGGAGGCCAGCAGGAAGTGGCAGACTACTATCCCGATATCTGGGATTACGCGGGCGTCTCCTTCCTGATCGCTTTAATGGGATGGATGCCGATTCCGATTGATTCTGCCGCCTGGCACTCCCTGTGGTCGCTGGAGCGGGCCAAGCAGACCCAATACCGGCCGAGGCTAAAGGAGTCGCTGCTAGATTTCAATATCGGGTATATCGGGGCAGCGTTCCTGGCCCTCGGATTTTTAATCCTGGGCGCCCTGGTGATGTATGGAAGCGGCGAAGAGTATGCATCAAGTGGAGCCGTTTTTGCAAACCAGCTCATCAGCCTCTATACAAGCAGCCTCGGGGAGTGGGCGTACCTGGTGATCATCATCTGCGCCTTTACCACCATGTTCAGCACCACGCTTACGGTCACTGATGCGTATCCCCGCGTTTCCCGCCGGATGCTGGAGGTGATGATGCCGGAAACATTTCCCGAAAAGGACAACAGCAGGATTTTCCGGATCTTGCTGGTCTCCACCCCGGTGGTCTCCCTGGGCGTACTCTACTTCCTGGGAGATCAGTTTACCCTGCTTATAGACCTGGCCACGACCCTCTCCTTCCTGACGGCGCCGGTGCTGGCTTATATCAATTACCGGCTGGTGACGGGAGAAGCGATGCCGGAGTGGGGCAAGCCGAAGTCCTGGCTGCGCTGGCTGAGCTGGGCGGGGATGATATTCCTGGCGGGTTTTGCGCTGCTGTACCTTTACTGGATCATCCGGTTTTAGTTTTTTGGGTCTTGGGTCCTGGGCTTTGTAATGTTATCCGGCAGCGGCTTTGCCGGTAGTGGAGCGCAAAACGTGGTGCGATTCGCCTTCTTGCAGTGTTAGGAATTCATTTGCTGCCACGCCATATTTTTTGCGGGCGCTGGCCAAATCTTCAATCGGGTCCCTCATCGCTTCGTCAGCCAGCGGAAAGGTGCCAAAATGCATGCCGATGCTCTGACGGGCCCTGATGTCATTGTGGATCTGAACAGCTTCATCGGGATTCACATGGATCGGTCGCATAAACCAGCGCGGGCGGTAAGCCCCGATCGGGATGAGGCCTGTATCGATAGGGGCAAACCGGCGGCCGATATCCTCAAAAAAGCCGTCGTAGCCGGTATCGCCCGCAAAGTAGATGTTGCCGTTGGGCTGTTCCAGCACATACCCGCACCACAGGGTCTTGTCTCGATCGGTAAGGCCGCGCCCGGAGAAGTGCTGGGCCGGCACCCCGCTTACAGACAAGTTCGAACTGTATTCATGTCGCTGCCACCAGTCGAGTTCCACGGTGTTGTAGATGCCGTTTTCTTCCAGGTAGCTTGCAACGCCCAGGGGCACCACGAACAGCGGATCGTGAATCTCATTTAGCCGGATCACGGTGTCAATGTCCAAATGATCGTAATGGTTGTGGCTGATGAGCACCATGTGGATGTCGGGCAGATCTTCAAATTTTAGTCCCGGCGGACGCATTCTCCTGGGGCCGATCCACTGGTACGGGCTGGCCCGGTAACTCCAGATCGGGTCTGTCAAAATGTTGAAACCCTGTGTTTGAATAAGGAAGGTAGCGTGATTTACAAATGTAAATACCGCCTCCTCGTTGCTGTCGGAGCTCCTCTCCGGGACCGTACCATGGGGCGCCTCTTGCAGCGTGAGCTCTTTCCATTCCCCCCGGTCACCGGTGAGGGCCCATTTGATGATGTCTACAAAACCTCGTTCCCGGGAGCCGTTGGGATTGGAAAATCGTTTGCCGTCGAAATGGTCGGATGTGGGTCCGGATGCGGTCGGGGCCGAAATGATAAAATCCACAACAAGTGTAGCCACTGTCAGCCCCAGGACGACTGCTGCAGACCATGTAATAATGTCCATTGAACCGTTTCTGTGTATATTAATTGTTAACTAAATGAAGTGGGATAATACAAAAAGCGTGCGACTTATTTAATACCTGTCGACCGGCAATGATTCTGTTGCCTGTGAATAATATGATTATTGTAAACTGGAATAGATTGTATTTAAGTTCCTGCTGATTGATCACTCAGAAAAATAGAACGGAAGCAAGTAAATGGATAAACCGATTATTGGGATTTCAATGGGCGACCCGTTTGGCATTGGGCCGGAAATATGTGTGAAGGCCGTAACGGATCCGGCTGTGCTGAAAAGATGCCGGCCTGTGATTGTGGGAGATCTGTCCGTAATACAGAAAGCGGCTGAGCTGACAGGTATTGACAGAGAGGTTCAGCATTGGCAGCAAAATGAGACCGGCAGAGAGTACGGCCGCCGAAAAATCCAGGTGTGCGATACCCAGAATGAGACTATCGACACGCTGTCGTACGGCACGGTTTCAGCAGGGGCCGGCGATGCCGCCTTTCGGGCTATAGAGAAGAATATTGAACTGGCGATGGAGGGAACAATTGATGCCACCGTTACCGCCCCCATCCACAAGGAATCGCTGAATCGGGCTGGCCACAACTTCGCCGGTCATACGGAAATATATGCCCGGTACACCAATACCGACCAGGTGGCCATGTTGCTGGCCGATGGTAATTTTCGTGTCATTCATGTTTCCACCCACGTATCGCTCGCGGAAGCGTGCCGGCTGGTAAAAAAAGACCGGGTGCTCCATGTGATCCGGCTGTTACATGAGGCCTGTGTGCAGTTTGGCATCGACAAGCCCAAACTGGCTGTATGCGGGCTGAATCCGCACGCCGGTGATGGAGGGTTATTTGGCCGGGAGGAAGAACAGGAGATTATCCCGGCTGTAGAGGAGGCGGCCAAAAATGGAATCCGGGTGGAGGGACCGTACCCTGCCGACACCTTGTATCCCAGGGTCGTGGGCGGCTTTTACGATGGCTGCGTGGCGATGTACCACGACCAGGGTCACATCCCTTTTAAAGTGAAAGGATTTGAATGGGACCAGGAAAGCAGTGCGTGGAGTAAAATTCGCGGGGTTAACATAACACTAGGCATTCCGATTATCCGGGTATCGGTCGATCACGGAACGGCCTTTGATATCGCCGGGCAGGGAATTGCCAGTCCCCAGAGCCTGGTGCATGCCATTCAATATGCGGTGCAGATGGTGGGATAGGGCCGGTGCTGGAATTCAGGCGGCACATGATATGAAATATTTGACAGTAGATCACATACAAGAGGGTGTTGAAAAATCATTGTGGGCAACGTCCTCTGCTGATGAAAAAGGAACGGGACATTGATACTTGTTATATCAGACGATTTTAGCGGGGCAGCGGAATTGGCAGGCATTGCGATGGATGCTGGCCTGGAGGTTGAAATCCAGACGAAGCCCCAGGTTGAGACGACGGCTGATGTGGTGATCCTGGATACCAATACCCGGTCCAAAACCAGGGAGAGGGCTGCTGTCACCATGAAGCGAGTCGCAAAAAATATAAAGCGATATGAATTTGAGCTTATCTACAAGAAAGTCGATTCCGTATTAAGGGGGCATGTGGGTATGGAGTTGTCGCTGCTGCTTGACAACAGCCCCGGCCGGTCGGTGCTGCTGGTTCCTGCCAACCCGTCAATGGGAAGAACCATTTCCAACGGAATATATCTGATTGACGGGCACCCCCTGCACCAAACGGTGTTTGCATCGGACCCGGAGTTTCCGGTCCATACATCGGATGTTGTTGCCCTGGCAGGTGCCGGCAGCGGTAGCGAACATGGAACAGAAATCAAACGACTGCAAGGTCGCTCCGCTATTCCCGGTCAAACCGGTAACGTCTATCTTCCGGACACCCAATATGGGGATGATATTCGATACTGGGCGGAAAACCTTGACTCCCATCTCATTCCGGCGGGAGCGGCTGATTTTTGGAGGGCTCTGCTCCGTTCAATGGGATTTTACCCGAGAAAAAAGTCGGGACCTCCGTTTGATACGGAGCACCAGGACAGGTTGTTTGTCTGCGGAAGCAGCCTCAGCAAGGTGGAGATGATGCTGGAAAAGCTGTCCGTCCGCGAACCGAAACAGGTCCAGCTTAAAGTCGGGCAGCCCGGACGTAATGAGGCCAACATAACAGAAGCCGTAGCCGAACAGGTGATCGCCAAATTTGGCTCAACAAATAGTGTGGTGCTGTCGGCTGAAGTTACCGGGAATGAAGCAGTACTGGCAGAGAAGATTCCGGGAATGCTTGCGGATGTGACCGCGGCGGTTTTAAAAAGAGTCGCTCTCCGGGATATTGTCGTTGAGGGAGGAACCACCGCTTCGGAAGTGGTGCGGGCGCTGGGCTGCTCCAGGTTCAAGCCGACAAATCATTTTGCACGGGGCGTCATCCGCATGCAGCCGGCAGGCGACAACTCCCCCGGGCCTTCTGTTACCGTTAAGCCCGGCAGCTACAGCTGGCCAGCCGCTCTCTGGCCGTAGGGAAACGTCAAAATAGCTCACAGGTCGGGCTGTCAGCAAAGGCGCAGAGATGCAACCGCATGCGGGAGGTCACTTCGACATTACGTTCTCAATCTCCTCCCGCTCTTTCGGTACCTCTGTTAGGTTCTCGTACCCCTCTTCCGTAACAATGATGTTGTCTTCAATCCGAACACCGCCGAACGACAGCAGTTCTTCTATCCTGGAACTGTTGAGGAATTTCGATTTCGTTTCATCTTCAAGGGCCGGCTTCAGCAGGGCGGGGATAAAATAGATCCCGGGCTCAATCGTGAGTACCATGCCGGGTTGCAGGGTACGGCGGGCGCGCAGGTATTTGATGCCGGGGCGGTCGATACGGTCCACTCCTTTGGGATACCCGCCCACATCGTGGGTGTCAAGCCCGAGGAAGTGGCCGAGTCCATGAGGAAAGAAAAGCGCAAAAATGTCATTTTTCATCAAATCCTCCACGCGCCCGTCAAGGATGCCGGCATCCACCAGTCCCTGCATCATGATCTCGGCAGACGTCATATGCAGTTCCTCCATACCCACCTCCGGTTCGATATCTTCGATGACCTGTTGCTGGGCGTCGAGCACAACCTGGTAGATGGTCGCCTGGTCTTTGGAGAACGATCCATTGGCGGGATAGGTACGCGTAAAGTCGGAGGCGTACCCTTCGTACTCAAAGCCGGCATCAATCAAAAAGAAATCGCCTTCCCTGATCTGCCGGTTATTTTCCACGTAGTGCAGAATGGCGCTGTTGGGACCGGAAGCGAAGATACCGTTGTAGGCATCCTGCAGCAGCCCGTGCCGGACCTGGTGATAGTCGAATATTGCTTTAAGTTCATATTCATGCTTCCCGGGAGCCAGCGTCCGAAGCACCTCGGTGTGGGCGATATTGTTGATGCGAGCCGCTTCCCGCATCTGGTCGAGCTCCCAGTCGGTCTTGAAAACGCGGCAGTGGGTCAGTGCTTCCTCCAGGGAATCCAGGTCGATCGGCGTGTTGCGGTCGAACTCCTCGATATATTCGGCCTGTTCTTCATTCAGACAGTAGATGCGATCCGGGTCGAGCTTGTTCAGGACTTTGGGCAAGGCGGAATCCCAGTGCAGGTGATCCGGGTCATATTCCCCGCGGTACTGCTCCATCGATTTTACCCGGCCGTGCCACACGGCGTAATTGGCATCGCGCCTGGGAGCAAACAGGTGATACTCATGGCTGGTTAAGTCGAAGATCAGGTGGAAGTCGGGCTCATTGACGCCGGAGAGATACCAAAAGTTCGACTCCTGGCGGAACGGGAACTCGTAGTCGGTGTCGTAGCGATATTTCAGCTCGGCCCCCTTCATATAAATGATGGCATGTTGGCCTTCTTCAAAAAGGGACAGCAGCTTGTCTCGATGGAGGTGTCTCATAAGTGTATCAACTATTATTGCGGAGGACGGTGAAGTTACAAGATTAACGGTAGAATTTGGAATTAAGGAACAGTGCGTGTGGATGGACCCTAAAGGGAGTCAAGACGAAAGATTCAGCTCTACGCGGTAGGTCTCCCCGTTTTTGTTGAGCGTAAGCGGGTGCCCGAATACGGAGCTCAGTGTATCAGACGTCAAAATCTCTTTCTTGGGACCAGCATGTACCGCCCTCCCCTCTTTCAGCAGAATGACTTTCTCGATTTCCGGGATGATCTCTTCGACGTGATGGGTCACGATGATGATGGTCGTGCCCGTTCGCGCAATCTCCTGGATAAGCTGCAGGCAGGTTTGCCGTGCCACAAAGTCCAGGGCGGTGGTGGGCTCATCCAGTACCAGCATATCAGGCTTGGTGACCAGCGCCCGGGCAATAAGCACCCGCCGTGCTTCCCCGGCCGACATCCGGTTGAACATCCGGTCGGCCAGGTAGCCGGCCTCCATCCTGGCCAGTGCCTGGTCCGCCTGTCGCTTCATCGCCCCTGTAATTTCGTGATGCCCAAACAGCTGCATGCTGGAAAAGAAACCGGACATAACGACTTCGCGCCCGCTCAGGTATCCCTTTTTCAGGTTGTGCACTATCTGGTATTCCAGGTCCGATGAAACAATACCGATCCGTTTTCTCAGCTCGGAAACAATCCATCGATCGTTGCCAAAAACCTGGATTACAGGCGTTCCGTCTTCCGGCGCCACCGGGTGCAGCTGGTGGGTGAGCAGCTGGATCAACGTTGATTTCCCGGAACCGTTTGGCCCTACAATGGCGGTATGCTCCATCTCATGAATCGTCATGGAAAACCGGTCCATTACCTTGGTATCGTTTCGATAAGTGGTGGCGTTGTTGATTTGTAAAATAGGTTGTCCCTGCGAGTGTTTCATGCTAATATTAGGTGTTGCGGTTCATTGGTTTTAAAAAATCTGCCAGCGCAGCTTGTTTGCAATAATACGAACATGTTTGTCACCTGAAAAATGTGTGGCGTCGTCCCAAAATAACCCCGTTTGAACAAAATTGGCCTGGAAAGCCTTCCGCTGACAGAAGTATTTGAAGCGGGTTGGACGACATTTCCCTATACGAGCTCATCGAAAAGGGCATCGAGGTGTGCCGGGAGTTTAGAGATCGTTTCGGGGTCCGGCTCTGCATCAAGTTTGAACGGTGCGTGTGCGTGAAGATCAAAATTTTGGGTTTTGGTCTCGGAATAGACCGTGGCATTCGGGGAGGTTTCGGTGGCGACCAGGTCCAGGTTCAGGTCGATAAGCCCAACGTTTTGGTTTTCGCGGTTTATTACGGCCAGCAGCCGGGTCCCCCCAAAGGGGGTATTTTGAATGCCCAGTGCCACCCGGCCCTGGTTAAGCTGGAAGATCCGGAAATAGTGTTCCATTGGCAGTTCAGAGGGACTGTTGCTGAAGTTAATATACCGGATTTCTCCCCTATTGGGATTCCATAATGAGTTCAGTACCGACGTCAGCCAGTTTCGGAGTGTAGAGTCGGTTGTCTTTTTTCCTGTAAATCCCCGCTCTTTCCAGTATGTATAGTCGCGCGGCGGAGGCTGTGCGGGAATATCAAGCAGGGATGGAACGGATTCCAGCCGGTCAGGTTTTCCCTGCCCGGGAATGCGGTACCAGCAGTCGGTGAGCCCGTTGCTCATCAACAGGTAGGGCGCATTAACGGCACGGTTGTACCGGGCGGTTTGCTCGGCGACTCCGGCAGAAATCGGCACGCGTTCAGCTTTGCACTCCACCAAAATTTTGGGATTGAACTCCTGGTCATAGCAGATGATGTCGGTACGCCGCGTTTTCTGTTCTCTTGAGCGGAGGGCCTCTTCCGTTGAAATTCGGTGTCGCGACCATCCGGCTTCTACCAGGGCCTCAATTATCCGAAGCCGCACGCGCTCTTCCGGCCTGTTTTTCAACGTCTTTTTGTGGATGGGATTCCACAGGCTCCGAACGCCGTCCCGCCAGACCATCTTCGGGTAGTGATTGTGGGCGATACTGGACATAAAAGGCCGTTACTTTGTTTCCTGTTCACCTCGCAACAATGCGGAAAATGTGGTAATCAAGCAAATAGAAATAGTTAAAACCGAAGAAAATGAGTACGCCACGCGAAAAATACAAGAGCTGTCGGAAAACAGGGATGTACGAAGAGCCCTATAATGTAAAACCCTCCGGGTTCCAGGCGCCCGGAGGGTTGAAAAGTGGGAAAAGAGAAAGGGTTTTACCCTTCGCCGTTCTCCTTGTCGATCTGGCGGTTAATAAGCAGCTGCTGACCGATCGACATCACATTGTAGATCAGGTAGTAGAGACTGAGTCCCGCTGCGAAGTTGTTAAAAATAAACAGCAGCATCACGGGCAGCAGGTACTGGAACATCTTCATCTGGCCGCCGGTCATGCCACCACCGCCGCCCATGCTGCCTCCCATGCCGCCAGTGAGCTTGCTCTGGGCCACCATCGCCCCGGTCATCAACAGGACAAAACCGGCCAGCTGATCCCCTAAAAACGGGATGCTGAACGGAAGACTGAGTATGTAGTCGGGGGCGGAAAGGTCGGCGGCCCATAGAAACTCCTCCTGGCGGATCAGGATGGAGTTTTGGAAAAATCGCCACAGGGTAATCAGGATCGGGAACTGCAACAGGTTGGGCAGGCAGCCGCCCAGCGGGTTGACGCCGGCCTCTTTGTAGAGTTTCAGGGTCTCCTTCTGCTGTTTTTCGGGGTTGTCACTGTATTTTTCCTGGATCTCCTTCATCTTCGGCTGCAGCTCCTTCATCGCCGCCATGCTTTTGTAACTTTTCTTGGTCAGCGGGTAGAGGATGAGTTTAACCAGGACAGCAAACAGGATAATCGCCATGCCGGTATTCATAAACGGGCTGGTAAACCCAAAAAACGGGATTACGACATATCGTACCAGCGGGTCGGAGAACCAGCGAATCCAGCTCCAGCCCACATCCACCATGTCATAGGTGTTGGTATCAAACTGCTTGAGCGAGTTGTAGGAGAGCGGTCCCACGAACATGCGGTACGCTACGACCCCGTCGTCGGGTATATCGCTGGTGATAAAGGACTGGTAGTGGTGGAGCGTGTTCGGGTTGTCTACCGAGCCGCTGACTTCCCCGATCAGCAGGGCCCCCTCGCTGTTTGTAGCCGGTTCAATAATCTGGGAAAAGAATTTTGTTCTTGTGGCAACCCAGTCGATGGTTCCGTTAAAGCTCTGTTCCTCCCGGCCCGCCTCGGTCAGGTTGAGCTGTTCCATCTCACCGCCCAGGAAGGCATAGGCAGAAGATTGCTGGCCCTCGGTGGCGTGATCCTTCTCAGTAAACCGGAGCCGGGGTTTCCATCCGAAATCGATGGTACCGCCAATGATATTGCGTTCAAGTCCGGAAAACTCAATGGATAGATCAATCTCATATGAATCGCCCCGCAGCAGGTAGGTATACAGGATTTGCCCGCCGTTTGACAGGTTGAGGGCGTACTGCAACTCCCTCGTCTCGCCCTCTTCAAGCTGCAGCTCCTGCCCCGGTGTTACCTGCTCAAAAAGGATATCCTCGGTTTCGATATTATAATTTTCGTTGGAAAGGAACCCGACGGAATAGGCGGATTGCGTGGTATCTGCAATCATCTGGACAGGGGCGTGATTCCAGGTTTCGTAATTTTTCAGGGTAAGCTTGGCAGGCCCGGCTCCCACGTTGGTGAATACCGCCCTGTACAACGGGGTCTCCACAACGGTTTTTGCGGTGTCAGCCACAGATGCGGTCCCGAATATCCCCAGCTCCTGGTCTGTTTCCTCTTCCTCCCCGCGGAGGGTGGGTTGAGCCGCTTGCTGTTCCTCAGGTGCTTGCGCGGTATCGGCGACAGGCTCCCGCTCCTCCTGCAGGGCAAGAGAATCAGCCTGCGCCTGTGCGGCGGCTATGCTGTCCTGGCGTGCCTGCTCGGCCTGCCGGCGTTGCATCTCCTCCGGGCTGGGCATGGTGAAATAAAACCACGCCAGCATGATGATAAATATTAAAGTCAGTCCAGTTACTGTATTACGATCCAAAAGTTATCCTTTTTCAGGGTTTGTGAGTTCTTGTTGCGGTTCGGGTACCGGGTCAAAGCCGCCGCTGCTCCAGGGATGGCAACGGGCGATACGTTTGATCGTCAGCCAGCCACCCTTTATGGCACCATGCTTGCGCAGGGCTTCTATGCTGTATTGACTACAGGTGGGATGGTACCTGCAACTGCTGGGCAGGTAAGGAGAGAGTATTAACTGATATAGACGTACTAGGCCGATTAGCAGGTACTTCATGAACCCGGTTCTGTGAGAGGACGCAGGTGTTTTTGGGCGCGTTGTAGCAGGTCAGCAACCTGATCCTGCACCGTATCAAAATCCATTTCAATGGTTTTGGCCATTAACACACCGTGGAAACTATATGATGTTTGTTCAAAAAAGGATGTCAATATATGCTGGTTCAACCGGTAAGCTTCCCGAAGCAGCCGTTTTATCCTGTTGCGTTTTACTGCCTTGCCGAGGCTCTTTTTGGCAATAAAGCCGACCAGGCAGCCGTCGTTGCAATCGGGATAGATGCGAAAACGAAGATCTACCAGCTCGTTACGGAGTGTGGTGGCACCTGGTTGAAAGAGGCGCTGAAAATTGTTGCGCCCCCTCAGGATTTTAGCTCTTGGCAAGCTAAAATCCCTCTCGGAAGGCGAAGTCAATTCGTTACTTCGGTCCTTTTTCATCACTGACGGTTGAACTGTGACGTCCCTTTTTGCGGCGACGCTTCAGCACTTTCTTTCCGTTTTTGCTGCTGTTGCGTTTACGGAATCCATGCTTGTTCTTCCGTTTACGACTACTTGGTTGATATGTGCGTTTCATGGTGAAACATCTCTTTTATGAAAACTACAGTTTAAAACAGACCCACAATTTAACAATTAAATTGGACAATAAGAACCCCCAATTATCAGTTTTGTTGACCTGCATGACACACTTGTTAAGGAACATCTGTTTGTTTTATTATACATTAATTTGAACAGGGAATCGCTAAACTGTACCTTACAGAACTGTGATTTTGAACATCCATATCTGAAGCAATATGCTTGATACAATTACTGACATTCTCACCAAGCTATTTGGCTCGAAAAGCGAGCGTGACCTGAAGAAGCTGTGGCCCATCGTAGACGAGATCAATGCGTACGACGAAAAGATGCAGCAGCTTTCCGATGAGGAGCTGCGGCAGAAGACCGAAGGTTTTAAGGCGCAGATCAATGAGGCCACGGCCGGGATCGATAAGGAGCTCGAGGAGGCCAAAAGAAAATTGAACAGCAACGAGGTAGAGCTGACGGTTAGTGAGCATCGTGAGCTGACGGAGCTGGTGGATGCCCTGGAGGAGGAACGAAACGAGGTAATCGAAGAGGTGCTCTGGGAGATCCTGCCCCAGGCATTTGCCGTGTTGAAGGATACCTGCCGGCGATTTGTAGGTAAAAAATGGATGGTCGGGGGCAGCGAAAATGAATGGGGCATGATCCCATACGATGTACAGCTGGTGGGAGCCATCGTGTTGCACCAGGGACGTATTGCAGAGATGAAGACCGGGGAGGGTAAAACGCTGGCCGCGATCTTTCCCGCCTACCTGAATGCCCTTGCCGGGCGCGGAGTCCACATCGTTACCGTTAATGATTACCTGGCCAAACGGGATGCGGAGTGGAATGAGCCGATTTTTAATTTTCATGGCTTGGAAGTGGACTGTATCGACCGGTATAAACCCAACTCCGAGCAGCGCCGCCAGGCATACCGGGCCGATATCACCTATGGAACCAATAACGAGTTTGGCTTCGACTACCTGCGCGACAACATGGTGATAAGCTCCGAACAGATGGTGCAGCGCGAGCATCACTACTGTATTATTGACGAGGTCGATTCGATTCTGATCGATGAGGCGCGAACACCGCTGATCATCTCGGGCCCCGTGCCGGAGGATACCCAGTCTCACAAGTACAAAGAGCTCAAACCGCGGGTGGAATCCCTGGTACGCGCCCAGAAAAAACTGGTGGCCAGCCTGGTCAAAGATGCACAACAGCACCTTGAAGATGGAAACGAAGAGGCGGCGGGACTGGCTCTGTACCGTGCCCAGCGCGGGTTCCCGAAAAACCGGCAGTTCCGCAAGATGATGCAGGTACCGGCCAACGAGCGCCTGCTTCAGCAGACGGAAGCGTTTTACCTGCAGGATAATGCCCGCCGGCTGCCGGAAGTTGACAAAGAGCTCTACTACGCGGTGGATATGAAGCAAAACACCATCGAAATGACGGAGAAGGGGCAGGACTTCATCACCAAGGCGGACGAGGACGAGGATTTCTTTGTTATTCCGGATATCGGAACGGAAACCACCGATATCGACGAGGAGATGGAAGCGCTTGAAAGAGAGAAGATCGCGGAGATTGAAAGCAATGATGAGTTCAGTGAAGAGTACAAGCAGAAAAAGATTGAGGAGGCCAAAGAGGAGGTTAAGCAGGAGCGGGAAAAGCGTTTTAACGAGTTGCGTCGAACTTTTTCCGAGCGCAGTGACCGTATTCACACCGTCAATCAGCTATTGAAAGCCTATACCCTGTTCGAACGCGAAGAGGAGTATATCGTACAGGAGGGCAAGGTACAGATTGTAGATGAGCACACCGGCCGAGTACTTTCCGGCCGCCGTTACTCCGACGGGCTTCACCAGGCGATTGAGGCCAAGGAGGATGTAAAAGTGGAGGCCACGACCCAGACCTACGCCACCATCACCCTGCAGAACTATTTCCGGATGTATCACAAGCTGTCGGGCATGACCGGTACGGCCGCCACGGAAGAGGGCGAATTTACCGAAATTTATGACCTGGATGTGGTTGTCATCCCCACCAATGAACCGGTTATCCGGGATGACAAGGAAGACCTCGTCTTTCGCACGAAGCGGGAAAAATACAACGCCGTTATCGAAAAAATTCAGGAGTATCATGACAAGGGACAGCCGGTGCTGGTCGGAACCACCAGCGTGGATGTATCGGAGACGATCAGCCGGATGCTGAAGCGGCAGAATATCCCGCACAACGTGTTGAACGCAAAGCAACACGCCCGCGAAAGCGAAATTGTGGCGCAGGCGGGAAATCCCGGCGCGGTAACGGTGGCAACCAACATGGCGGGGCGTGGTACCGACATTAAGCTGGCACCGGGCGTGCGCGAAAAGGGCGGGCTGGCAATTATCGGAACCGAGCGGCACGAGTCGCGCCGTATTGACCTGCAGTTGCGCGGACGAGCGGGCCGTCAGGGCGATCCCGGGGTATCCCAGTTTTATGTTTCCCTGGAAGACGACCTGATGCAGCTTTTCGCTTCTGACCGGGTCGCCAAAGTGATGGATCGACTCAATTTTGAGGAGGGCGAAGTGATCACCCACTCGTGGATCACCAAGTCGCTGGAACGGGCCCAGAAAAAAGTGGAGCAAAACAACTTCAGCATCCGCAAGAAGCAGCTCGAATATGACGATGTGCTGAATAATCAGCGTGAGGTTATCTATGCCCGGCGCAAACACGCGCTTGAGGGCGACCAGCTGCGCAGCGATATCTACGAAATGGTGGAGGATCTCGTAGAACGCGTGGTGGAAGAACACTTTCCCCAAGGGGAATTTGAACAGTTGCGCGAGACGATCCTCCGGTTCCTGGCCGTGGATATCGAGCTGGAGGCCGAACAGATGAAGCGGATGCGGGAAGACGGCCTGATCGATCATATCATTGACAAGGCGTTCGAAGCCTATCGCAAGAAGGAGCAAATGATCTCCGAGCCGCTGTTTGAGGTGATTAAAAACATCAAGGAGTCGGATGCGGAAAAAAAGCCGACAAAAGTCCAGGTTATCTTTACTGACGGAATCCGCCGTATGCGGGTGGTGGTGGATGTGGACCGGGCCATGGAAAATGAAGGGCATGAAGTGGCACGTGCGCTGGAACGTACCGCGATACTGTCTACCATCGATGACAAATGGATGGAGCACCTGCGGGAGCTGGATGCCGTCAAGGAGGGTATCGGGCTGCGCGCGTTCGGACAAAAAGATCCCCTGCTGGAGTATAAGAGGGAGGCGTTTGAGATGTTCAAGCAGCTGATTGACCAGATCAACCAGGAAGCCGTATCGTTGATCTGGAAAGCGATACCGGAGATGCAGGCCAAAGACCAGCAACTGAAGCAGGCCGGCAAGCAGAAAGCCAAGGTGGATATGAATCGCGCAAAAACCCAGCATGCCGATTCCACCAACATGGGCTTTAAAACGGGACAGGAAAACGGCGGTCAGCAGCAGCGGAGCGACAAGAAACCGGAACCGGTAACCGTGGAAGAGGAACCCGGGCGCAACGATTACGTGAAGGTGCAGAACATGAACAGCGGTGAAGTGATAGATATTAAATGGAAGAAAGCCAAGCGGATGATTGAGGATGAAGGCTGGGTTCTTATCGAAAAATAGTTGTTGGTTATCGGTTATTTGTGGATTCGTCATTCCCAGTAACCAATAACTAATTAACCAATAAGCAAATGGGATGGACGTACTGGGTATCGACATAGGCAGTTACGGCATCAAGGGGTGTATCGTCGATACCGAGAAAGGCGAGCTGATATCCGACCGTTACAGTACCCCTCCGCTGGATGAAACGGCGCCCCATAAAATACTTGCACGCCTTCATGATGTGGTAAATAAACATTTTAAATGGAAGGGACCGGTTGGATGCGCTTTCCCGGCTGCGGTCAATCGGGGAGTCGTACTATCGGCAAAACGTATCGACGACTCATGGACCGATGCCGATGCCACTCAACTCTTTTCCGAGATTACCGATAATCCGGTCTCTGTGATCAACGATACCGATGCCACCGGAATCGCCGAAATGCGTTTTGGTTCGGGGAAAAATCACCATGACGGCACTGTTATTGTATTAACCGTGGGGACAGGCATCGGGTCGTCCCTTTTCCGGGATGGACTGCTGGTGCCCAATACGGAACTGGGCCTTATTGAGATAGGGGGCGCCACTATTGAAAAACATGCCTCAAACAGAACCCGCAAAGAGGAGGGTATCCGAAAAAAGACATGGGGCAAACGGCTGCAGGAGGTTTTGGAAGTCCTTGAGACCATTTTTCACCCCGATCTTTTTATTCTAGGCGGACAGCTGAGTCGCAAGGCTGACAAAACCTTCCCCTATATCAAAATAAATACCGCATTCAAAGCGGCGGGTTTTATGAATGATGCCAGTATCGTGGGGGCTGCTATCGTGGCATCCGGCGAAGAGGCCCACCTTCAGTATCAATAAGGTTCCGACTCCCCCCTTCGAATCTCACTTCCCGCTTTTTAATCATAACTGCCACAAGGGGGAAGGACCCATGTTCTCCATTCCGGCACTCCCTTCGAAATTCATCATCCCTAAATATACATTCATAATTCTCCTTCTGCCCCGACAAAAGAAGCGAAGGCGTAGTTTCGTTATTTGATTATACCAGTAACGAACTCCTAAAACTGGTACCTGATCTCTGCTGGCCGTCACGGGGAAAAGGGTCTGCAAAAGTTGATTTTCAGAAACATACAGGAGGTAAAAACGAACTGGCTGGAAGGCGATAAAAAAGCATTAGAAAATTTTATAAAATGAATTAAATCAATTATTTATACATAAATTGTTATGCGATGATTACGCACGGAGAGACTTCCCTTTTATAGTAAAAGAGAGACATACAGGGAGCCAAAATTTAATCCTCCTCGCTTTCTAATAAAAGGCTTAAATCAAGAACGCCAAGTAACTAAAATTGTGGCAGAGAGGTAGGTATATAGAATGATTAAAATTATTGTCAGTGCTGAGGATATACTGATTAACGAGAAGATACGAAAACTAATGATGGAGGGACCGCTGCAGACAAATGTATTGGGAGGGGTGCGAACCACTTCTGAGTTGATGGGGATGCTGGAGCAGGAGCTGCCCAATATTATTATCCAGCACGTGGGGGCCGGTGGCATGCCCAAACTGGACGCCCTGTACCAGGTTACCTACTCCTTCCTGGGACTTCCCATCCTTGCGGTGGGATCCGGTTTTGACGACGATATGGTTGCTGAGATTATCAAGGCCGGGGCCATGGGGTACCTCGAGGTCAGTAATCTCGATACCGTGCTGGCGGCCGCCGTTGATATGCTGGTAAGTCAAAAGGAGAACTTTATAAGCAAGGAGGTGGCCAAAAAGCTCTCGGATGATATTCACATGATCAACCTGAATGTTCGAAAACAGCGGCTATCCGATAAGGAATTAAAGGTGATGAAAATGATAGCAGAGGGCTTTGACATGCAGGAAATTGCCGATGAACTTTCGGTAAGCGTGCGAACCATATATACCTACCGGTCGCGAGTGATGGAGAAGATGGGCCTTAAATCAAATATTGCGATCAGGCACTACGTGCTCGACCAGCACCTGATCGAAAACGACGGGTAGTTTTCCAAGAGAAAGCCGGTGTAACATTGAGCCTCAAATATCGCGTATACTGCGTGTTTGAGTTGTCAATGTGAACGAAAACTATCTTTCAACCATGAGTCAGGAAAAATCCACTGATGGAGAAGAGAGTAGCGCGGGCCTTCTGAACACAAAGCTCGTCATGACCTCAAGTGCCCTGTTCCTGGGAGTACTGGGAGTGCCGACCTCCTTTTTTGCCCCGGAAATTCTGGAATACTACGGGACCCCGCCCGAAGGGGTAGAGGTTTTATTCGTAAAAGCAGCGGGTGCGATGTACCTCGGATTTGCCATACTCAACTGGATGGCACGGGGTAATATAATCGGGGGTATCTACAGCCGCCCGGTGGCACTGGGTAATTTTTTTCATTTTGCAGTTGTTGCTGTCATGCTGCTTAAACGGCTGATCGTGGAAAGTCATTCCGCAATAATAGTAATTGCAGCCGTGGCATATACGGTGTTTGCCTGTTGTTTTGGATATATTATCTCCACGGGCGGGCAGTCCTGCGGGTAAGATTCCGGGTCTGTTCGGACTGAAACCAGAATTCCATGTTTTTCACAGTGTCAGCCTGTCTTTTACACTACCAAGCTGATTCAGACAAACCAGGATCCCGGGCCAGCTCTTGCAAACTGTATATTTCCGGCAGTATATATTGTAAAATAACATGCTCCAGACTGCTCCGGCTCCCCTGCATGATTTATTTGGATGATCTCAATCGAGCGTTCGCTGTTTTGTTTTGAAGTACAAACAGGCTCGGTCATCCAGTATTATATACGTTAAAATGTGTAAATCATGATGTGCGGGGGCAGGTCAGAATTTGTGTTTTCTCTCGTTGCAGGTTATATATGTTCTTTTTACACTTAATAATCGCTGGGATTGATAAGGGATATGGGATTCTGCTTCATCCAGCCTCGGTACGTAATTTTCAAACGATAAATAAGGCTATTAATATGCGTGTATTAAAAGAATGCTTGTTGCTCACTGTGATTGGACTGGTCTTTGCCGGTTGCGAATCTTCTGAACAGGAAATCGATGTTGTTGTCGATGACGGGCCGGGTCCCATCCAGGTGCTGTTTTTAGGTCACGACAGCGAGCACCACAACTCGGAGGCCTATATGCCGATTCTTGCTTCGGCGCTGGCCGACGACGGTATCCACTTTAGCTATACTGAAGATCCGGCAGACCTGAACGGGCCAAACTTGGCCAAGTATGACGCCCTGATGTTATATGCCAACCACGACTCAATCACCACCTCACAGGAGCAGGCGCTGTTGGACTTTGTGGAAAGCGGCCGGGGATTTTTGCCCATCCATTCGGCCAGTTTCTGTTTCCGAAACTCCGAGGCGTTCATAGAGCTGGTCGGCGCGCAGTTTTTGGAGCACGAGACCGGCACGTTTACCGCCGATATTGTAAACCGGGATCATCCGGTCACCGACAGTCTCTCCGAGTTTGAGACCTGGGATGAAACCTACGTCCACCACATGCATAACGAGGACCGCACGGTGCTGATGCAGCGGGAGGAGGAACCGTGGACCTGGACCCGCACACACGGGGAGGGCAAGGTTTTTTATACCGCCTACGGGCACGATGAGCGCACATGGTCAAAAGCCGGGTTTCAGGAATTGCTGAAAGAGGGCATTATCTGGTCGGTCAGCGACCAGGTGCGGGAAGACTGGGAGGCGTTTGCCGCAACGATCCCGGAGTTGATTTATGAGGAACGGGAGGAGATCCCGAACTATCGCCAGCAGGATCCACCGCCCCAGTACCAACTGCCGCTGAGTCCGGAGGAATCACAAAAATTAACACAGGTTCCGGTCGGTTATGAGCTGGAGCTGTTTGCCGCGGAACCGGATGTCATCAATCCCATCGACATGACGTGGGACGCCCAGGGCCGCCTGTGGGTGATCGAGACGGTCGATTACCCCAATACGGTGCGCGAGGAGGATGGAGTCGGAGATGACCGTATTAAAATTCTCGAAGATACCGACGGCGACGGTCGGGCCGACAAAACCACCATTTTTGCAGAGAACCTGAATATTCCCACCAGCCTTACGCTGGTCAACGGCGGGGTGCTGGTCTCACAGGCACCGGATTTCCTGTTTTTAAAGGACACCGACGGGGATGACAAAGCCGACACGCGGGAGAAGGTTATCAGCGGCTGGGGTACGTTCGACACGCACGCGGGGCCCTCTCACCTGCAGTACGGGTATGATAACCAGATCTGGGGCACGGTCGGGTATTCCGGCTTTAAAGGGACCATCGGCGGAGAGGAATATGAATTCCGCCAGGGATTTTACCGGTTTAATACTGACTTTGAAAACCTGGATTTCGAATTTTTGACAGCCACCTCCAACAATACATGGGGACTGGGATTCAACGAAACTTTTGAGGTGTTTGGCTCTACAGCAAACAACGAGCATGTGGTGTACATGGGCATTCCACAGCGCTATTACCAGGAATATGAATGGCCGGAAGGCACCGAGCGACAGCAGTGGAGCGCGGGCCGCAAGAAGATTGACGGCCACTACGCCATGCACCCGATCACGCGCGATTACCGCCAGGTGGATGTGCACGGTGGATTTACGGCCGCTTCGGGATTTAAGTTTTATACGGCAAGAGAGTTTCCGGAGGAATACTGGAACCGGGTGGCGTTTGTCAGCGAACCGACCGGGAACCTGCTGCATCGCGCCGTGATTGAGGAAGATGGGGCTGGTTACACCGAAAAAGATGGGTGGAATATCCTGGCCAGCCGTGATGAGTGGGTCTCCCCCGTCCAGGCGAAAGTGGGTCCCGACGGGGCGCTCTGGATTCTTGACTGGTATAACTTCATGATCCAGCATAATCCCACTCCCACCGAAGAGAGCGCCGGCTGGGATGCTGAAAACGGCGCGGGAAATGCACACATAAATCCGCTTAGGGATCGAACCCACGGGCGCATTTACCGCCTTACCTACAACGGGGCCGAGCACACCAATACCATGAGCCTCAGCAAAGAAGACCCGGGCGCGCTGGTTGAGGCTCTCGGACACGACAATATGTTCTGGCGGCTCACCGCACAGCGGCTGCTGGTGGAGCGCGGGGAGACTGATGTGCTGGATGAGCTGTACGGGCAGATTCGAAATACTGAAGTAGATGCCCTTGGCCTGAATACCGCTGCTCAACACGCCTTGTGGACCATGCACGGGCTTGGAGCCCTCGACGGGCAAAATGAGGAGGCCCTCCAGGTGGCGATAGAAGCCCTGGAGCATCCTGCGGCGGGCGTGCGAAAGGCGGCGATAGAAGCCCTGCCGCGAATCGAAAAGGCGAATGCAGCCATTCTTGGATCCGGGGTGCTGCAGGATCAGGACGCTCATACACAGCGAACGGCCATCCTGTCCACCATTGAGATGCCCGAGAGCAGCGAGATCGGGAAAGCGCTTTACAGCCTGAGTCAAAACCAGCAGGTGGTGGAAGATGAATGGCTGGCGGAAGCACTGAAGCTGGCAGCCAGCAAGCATGAGGAAGGCTACAGGGCGGCAAGCGGGGCGGAAGCGTCAGGAAGTAGCGATACTTCGGGCGAATCCGCGGCGGCCTCGGGAGATGTGAAAACAATCCGGATCAGCGCCGTGGTCAACGAGCTAAAATATGATATCGAAGAGTTTTCGGTTGAAGCCGGCCAGCAGGTGGAAATCGTGTTTGAAAATACCGATTTCATGCAGCATAACCTCTTGATTGTGGAACCTGGAGCCCTGCAAAAGGTTGGGGAGGCGGCCGATGACCTGGCAGCGGATCCCGAAGGCAGCGACCTGCAGTATGTGCCCGATATGCCGGAAGTGCTCCACGCCACCAACCTGGTGAATCCCAACCAGACGATAACACTTTCGTTTACCGCTCCGGAAGATCCGGGCGATTACCCGTACGTATGTACGTTCCCGGGGCACTGGCGTACCATGCAGGGTGTGATGAATGTAATTGCAAACTAAGCATGTAATTTGAATCTTAAAATAGTACAGTATCGTGGATGTATCATTTGGTGTAAGTACCTGGGTGTGGCTCTCTCCATTTAAAACGGAATCTGTAGCCCTGTTTCCCAAAATTAAAGAGATGGGATTCGATGTGGTTGAGATACCGGTTGAAGATCCCACGATAATTGACGGGAAGCGAGTCAAAGAGGCACTTGAGAAATACGATTTAAAACCTGTGGTTTGTGGAGCCTTTGGCCCGAGCCGGGATTTGACAAGTAAGGATCCGACTGATCACCAAACCTGTTTTGATTACCTGGACGCGTTGATGGACTTGTGTGAAATCTGGGAAACCGATTTTGTAGCGGGTCCGATGTATTCGGCGGTGGGAAAAACGCGAATGCTTTCGCCCGAAGACCGGAAGGCCGAGTGGGAACTGGCCGTACAAAACCTGCGGAAGGTGGCCCAAAAAGCGGGCGAGCGGGGACTGGAGCTTGCAATTGAACCACTCAACCGCTTCGAATCGGATCTGGTAAATACGACGGAAGATGTACTGCGTATGACAGAGGATATCGGCCATCCCGCCGCCAAAATTATGGTGGATGGTTTCCACATGAGTATCGAGGAGCGGAGTCTTGAAGAAGCAATCAAGATAGCGGGCGACAAGCTGATTCATGTGCAGGTTTCGGAGAATTACCGGGGCACGCCGGGCACGGGACAGACCGACTGGGAGAGTTTCCGGCGCGGACTGGAAGCGATCAATTACCAGGGATATGTGAATATCGAAAGTTTTACCTCCGACAACCAGGAGCTGGCCGATGCGGTCTGTATCTGGAAGCCGTTTGCCGACGACCAGGATCAGCTGGCCCGGGAAGGACTTACTTTCTTAGAAAAAACCTTTAAATAAAAACAGATATTTTATTATGCCAGACAACCAAGTAAACATAGCGATTATCGGGCTGGGTTTCGGCGCGGAGTTCATCCCGATCTACCAGAAGCACCCGCAGGCGAACA
>NZ_JBINJE010000090.1:0-1616 GCF_043951955.1 Halalkalibaculum sp. DA384
TGCTGTGATATCCCGGGTGCAGCCGTTGCTCCCCGCCCTGCACGGTTTCTTTCTTCACGCCGCCGCTGCGCTTGTCCCGGGCGGCTCATAAATCCTAGGCCGGAAAGGAGGGGGAATGAGGAATGTAGATTGAAGAATAGTGAATTTCGAAGGGGTGATCGTATGAACGAATTATAGCATCATGTCCAAGACCGGAAGAAGTGCTGTCTGACGAGGGGCGGGCGACGATCCTAAACAGCGACAACAAACGAACTCCGCTCCAGAGAGTTAAATTCTTCTCTATTTTTCCATTGGTTAATGTCTCCCTGACCTCAGCTTTCTCCTAGGCCGATAACGAAAGGACTTCGACAACGCTGTGTTTATTTTGGGCATTTTTTACGATTGTTTCAATTCTTTCGGCCACATCATCATCAATCCACTCCATTCCACATTGACTGCAGACGGTAGCGGGTACATTGCGGACAACGACGACGCCGGAACCAAAATCAACTGTCACGGTTGTTTCTCCCTGCTCCATCGTGCCTCCACATGTATGACATTTCTGGGTTTTATCTTTTGCTTCCATCATCTTCTGGTTTTAAAATCCGGTTCAAAGTGTTGCAAATCTGGCCGATATGCTGTTACAACGTAACACCACTCGTTTTGCTGTCAAATGTCGCAACAACGTGAAGAGGTTGATTATCGGCACCTGGAAATCCGAGAAAAAGTCCACTCGGAAATGGCTGATCATCAGGATATTTTTCAATGAGCTCGCCTTCTGTCAGAACTTTTTTAACATCGTCTCTGAAAATACCGCGTTCCATCATCCGCTCCAAAGCATGTCGCTGCCATCTTATACGTCCCCTGTCAACGCTTTTATGAATATATTCTTTTATCATTTCGATATTTGTCCAGTGTAGAGGCCTCGCTTATCACACTGCTCCCCTGTATTACTGCCCGCTGTTGGACTGATCGCACAACGTTCATGAGGAACAGTTACAAGCGGCAGACGGTCGTCTACTCCGATTTGTGTACGCTCTGCTAGTTAATGATCTATACCTGAATTGTCAATTTTTTGATGGATGAAGCATAAGGAATTTGGTGGAGATGGGTTTTAACGTGTTATTGCACGAGATACAACAAGGACGACGACGGACGACCGGGGATGGAATTATGAATGTAGATTGAAGAATAATGAATTTCGAAGGGGGGATCTCATATGAACGAGTTATAGCACCATGCCCAAGACCGGAAGAATTTCTGTCTGACGAGGGACGGGCTACAAAATATACATCCTGTCTTTTCCGGCCTTGAATGGGGCGCGGAGGCCGAAGCCGGCGTTTGTGGATGTTGCACCGGTGAGGACTTTGATAGCGGGCAATTTGCGCAACGGACCATCAACATCCACGCCTGCACAGGCGGCAGCGGGTGCCCCATTCTCTGCCTTGAGTTTTTGGTTCCTTTTGGGTCAAGCCAAAAGGGACACCTCGGTTGGGGAAATCGTCTCCTGTTTCACATTCAGGCTTCTTAATCATCTTTCCTTGTTCATTTTTTCATCGATGAAAAAACGAACCAAAAAAATCGCCGACTGGGGATTTATTCGCCTTGCGGCACTCCGCTTCGGCTAAAAGAAACCG
>NZ_JBINJE010000091.1:0-1606 GCF_043951955.1 Halalkalibaculum sp. DA384
AGGCCGAAGCAGGCGTTTGTGGATGTTGCACCGGTGAGAACTTCGATAGAAGGCAACCAGCGTGACGGACCATCAACATCCACGCCTGCACAGGCCGGAGCGGGTGCCCCATTCACCGCCTTGAGTTTTTGGTTCCTTTTGGGTCAAGCCAAAAGGGACACCTCTGTTTTAAAAAAACTGCTACTATTTTCTTGTTGGGCTTCCTAATAATCCTTCCTTGTTCATTTTTTCATCGAAGAAAAAACGAACCAAAAAATTCGCCGCCGGAGAATGGGAATTATGAATGAAGAATGAAGAATGATGAATTTCGAAGGGGTACCGGGAAAAAGAGCGCGGAGGGTTCCCCCTTGTGGCAGTTATGATGGAAAAGCGGTAAATGACGTTCGAAGGGGGTGCAGGGGGATGTTCAGTGAGGAATGAAAAATGAAGAATTAGAAATGAAGAATTTCGAAGGGGAGATCATATGAACGAGTTATAGCATCATGTCCAAGACCGGAAGAAGTTCTGTCTGACGAGGGAGCGAGCTACAAAATATACACCCTGGTCTTTCCCGGCCTTGAATGGGGCGCGAAGGTCCTGACGGTATACCTTGTCTGATGGTCAGCTCGGCTCGAAACCTGCGAGGTTTGTACTCCGGAAGGGACAATCCTCCCCGAGGCCATTGCCTTTCCGGGAAGGGAAACCTCGCAGGTTTGGGAGGTAGGCGTTGTTCGAACCCCCGGGGTTTTTCTTCAATGGTGGCTACACGTTACTACCAGGACTGCTTTTGCGGACAGGAAACCCTGCGGGTTTTGGGATGGGGCGTATCCCACTATCGCCTCAACAATGCGTTTTGAGGTGCCGCCATACCAATATAGGAAGAGGCTATAATCATCGCTCATAAATAATAATATCACCAATCCCCATCTTCATAAAATCCTTGTCAGCTGTAATAAACGGTATTTCAATGTTAAGAGCAGATGCCAGAATTATCGCATCGGGTAATTTTATGCTACTGTTTCTGCGAATAGATATAGCCTTGTTCTTAATACCCTCATTCATGTTTATGACAGTGCAATTTTTCAGAAATCCCTTTACCTGTTCCAGCTCAGTATTTTCAAGAGAGGGATATCCCAAAAGCTCTATCTCTGTTATAAACGATATGAATAGATTATGATCTTCGAATAGTGGTATGAGTGTTTCGTCCCCACCCAGAAAGTAAAGAATAATATTAGTGTCAAGGAGAAGATTATTCCCACTCATCGCGCCATTCTTTTTGAAGCTTCACAGGATCCTTTTTAAGCTTCAATATGCCACAATATCTTTTAATGGATTCCTTATTCTTTCCAGCTTCAAGCTGTCTAAACTTTTCTTTGACAGTTTCTGCAGTACTACCTTTTTTTATGATCGTAATCATACATTTAGCTGTTTTTTTGACCTTATTTTATACCAATATAATTGAGGTACATTAAAAAACCCAACGCGAGATCACGCCTTCCTTTCTGTATCCTTTTGGAAATCGTGGCCAACGGCCCACCGGGCAGGTGGACCGCACCGGTGCTGGTTTTGCTGATTGCAGCATGGTTCGAAACCTGCGAGGTTTGTTACTCCGGAAGGGACGACACTT
>NZ_JBINJE010000092.1:0-1579 GCF_043951955.1 Halalkalibaculum sp. DA384
CTCCCGTTGAGGTCCTGTTCGGTGATGGTGATCGGGATGCTTTGGAGGGTCAGCTCGGGCACCTGCGGGTTGGTCACCTCCAGCCGGTAGGTGCCGGTCCCCCACTGGCGCGCATCCAGCACGTTCCCGGAGGGGCCCGACAGCCCGGAGCCGTTCCGGTACCACCGGTAGACGTTGTCGGGGTGGGTCACCACCCCGCTGAAATCGATCCGGGGGCCAGACTGGTTGGCCTCGCTGCCGAACGGCTTCTGGTTCCCGTAGCGAAACGAGACCTCCGCCTCCTGGCGGTACCACTCAAACAGGGTCTTCCCCTCGTCGCTGACCACCAGCATGTCGGCAAACACGTAGCGGTTGCCATTGAAATGGGCCCGCGTGAAAAACCGCAGCGGGTGCACCCGCTGGCCGGCCGAGTTGGTCAGGTTCTGCTTGTTGGTCCAGTCCAGCTCCGGCCACGGTCCCTCCAGCTCGTTGTCGGACCAGCGCAGGTTCCGGATCCGCACCAGGTGCCGCAGCTCCCGCGGGCCCGGCCCCGACAGGTTGTTCCAGCTGAAATCGGTCACAATAATCTGCCGGGGAAACTGGCTGACCGGCAACGTCCCGGCAATCCCGCTGGAGGGGGCGTTCAGGGTCCGCAGACTCCGGGGAGCCTGCTCCGGCAGCTGTGCGTCCCGAAACTTGGTAAAACTGACCACAAACGAGTTGATCTGCGGCCAGGTCCCGTCCAGCCCGTAGGCGGGAAATCCGCTGGTAAAGTTGGTGCTGCGGATCACAAACGTCTGCATGCCGGTGGCCCCCGACAAGTCCGGGAACCGCCCGGTAAAATTGTTTTCGCTGATCCGCAGGCTCTTCAGGCTGGTGAGGTTCCCAAACTCGGCCGGCAGCTCCCCGCCCCACGCATCCTCGGTGGCCGCCCCCGGGCTGCTGTTGAGGGCCAGGTGCTCCAGCTGCCTCAGCCGGCCGATCGCGGGGGGAATCTGCTGGTTGTTGCCCCCCAGTCGGTGGTTGTTGCCCAGCCACAGCCCCCTCAGGGCGGTGGAGCTGAACACCGCCGGGTCCACCCGGCTGATATCGCTCCAGGTCAGGGCAAACCACTGCAGGTTCGGCAGGTCAAAACTGGCGGGAATCTGACCGGTAAACTTGTTGCCGGCCCCCTGGTCGGTCTTGCCGGTATGGATGTCGCCCCCGCCGGTGCGCGTCTGCTCGTGCAGGTCCGGGTGCTTCGGCATCACGTTGCTGGAGAAGTTCAGATACAGGTACTCCAGCGAGCGGGGACCGCTGAACAGGGCCTCCGGCAGCGGGCCCGAGATCCGGTTGTACAGCACGTTCAGGTACCGCAGCCGCTTCAGGTTCCCCAGACTGGCCGGCAGCCCCTCGGTCCCCCGCAGGTTGTTGTCGGCCAGGTCCACCCGGACCACCCGCCCCTCGGCGTCCACCTGCACCCCGTACCAGCTGTCGCTGACCGGACCGTCCAGCCATCCCCTGTTGTTGTCCCAGCCCGGACCGCCCGTCGCCTGGTACAGATCCACCAGCGCCTGGCGATCCCCCGATACACTGTCCAACGTCTGGGCAGACAGCAACA
>NZ_JBINJE010000093.1:0-1570 GCF_043951955.1 Halalkalibaculum sp. DA384
TGCAGGGGTTCTTTCTTCACGCCGCCGCTGCATGCGGCCGGACGGCTCACGAATCGCCAGGGCGGAAGGAGGATGGAATTATGAATGAAGAATGAAGAATGATGAATTTCGAAGGGGCAGGAATGGAGAACCCGGGTCTTTCCCCCTTGTGGCAGTTATGATTGAAAAGCTGGAAATGACGTTCGAAGGGGGTGCAGGGGGATGATCAGTGAGGAATGAAGAATGAAGAATTAGTAATGATGAATTTCGAAGGGGAGATCGTATGAACGAGTTATAGCACCATGCCCAAGACCGGAAGAATTTCTGTCTGACGAGGGAGCAAGCTACAAATGCTATCCTGCCCTTCCCGGTCTTGAATGGGGCGCGGAGGCCGAAGCAGGCGGGGGTGGATGCCCTGCCGGTGAAGGTTTTGATAGCGAGCAACCGGCGTGACGGACCATCAACATCCACGCCTGCACAGGCGGCAGCGGGTGCCCCCATTCCCCGCCTTGATTGTTGAGTTCCTTTTGTATCAAGACAAAAGGGACAACTCGGTTAAGGGACTTTGCAATCCGGAATTGTGCTACCCTAATCAATGCTTTCCAGATAGTTTAAATCTTCCAGGTCTTTATTCCTGCCCGCCTGACGTTTGTTAGTAATAAGATCAGATAATCCAATAATGTAAACCGGTATATTATTGTCTTTTATGGAAATAGATTCTGTTACACGTCCCTCCCATGCCTCATCAAAACGCACTCCTTCAATATCATTTATCAAATCGATTCGATTGGGAGGGACACCAAATTGGATAACGTATCCGGGGCTTTGCAACTCTTCAGGCTTCGTTAATCCGGGGATATCATTATCCCAAAATTCCAATAATGCATCGAACAACAGGACGACATTGTCACTATCTGAAGAATAAAAAAAATCAACGTCACCTGTTAAACGGGGATACCCATAATATATGACGGCTTCGCCTCCCACAATCAGATATTTTACCTCATATTTATCTAATAACACCAAAAATTGTTGGGTATCGGGAGAAAAGTATTCTGCTCTCATCTATTTAGCTTTCTCCATTCCTTAATATCAGGTGTATTTCCATATACTCGCTTTTTTAAGGTACGGGCAACTTTTTGACGTTCCTCAACAGACATACGAGTCGCTTGCCTGATATCCCATTTATCGGCCTCATTCTTATCTTTTGCAATATTGACAACACGTTTCATACGCAGACATAAAGTATGAATTTAATATTATTAGAGGTTTCGGATCCACTAGTCTGTAGGTCCCAAACCTCTTCTAAAATTAATGTACCAAGTAACCATGGATCAAACAAATGCAGGCCAGCGGGGGATTAAGAATTAAGAATGAAGAATTAAAAATGAAGAATTTCGAAGGGAGAGCTCGTATAAACGGGTTATAGCATCATGCCCAAGACCGGAAGAATTTCTGTCTGACGAGGGAACAAGCTACAAAATATACACCCTGCCCTTTCCCGGCCTTGAATGGGGCGCGGAGGCCGAAGCAGGCGTTTGTGGATGTTGCACCGGTGAGAACTTCGATAGAAGGCAACCAGCGTGACGGA
>NZ_JBINJE010000094.1:0-1477 GCF_043951955.1 Halalkalibaculum sp. DA384
CCCAATATTGTCTTTATCATGAGCGATGATCACTCCTACCAGACTTTGAGTGCATATGACGATCGATTTATCGAGACGCCCCACCTGGATCGCATTGCCGGGGAGGGGGTCACATTTGTCAACAGTTTTGTCGCCAACTCGATCTGCGCGCCCAGCCGTGCCACGCTGCTGACCGGCAAGCATTCCCACATGAACGGGCAGCTCGACAACCGGCGGGCCTTTGACGGCCGCCAGCAAACGTTTCCGAAACTGCTGCAGGGGGCGGGCTACCAGACCGCACTGGTGGGCAAGTGGCACCTGCGGAGCACGCCCACCGGCTACGACCATTACGAGCGGCTGATCGGGCAGGGCGACTACTACAACTCCGATTTTATCACCAACGGCGATACGGCGCGCTCGCACGGGTATGTAACGGATGTGATTACGGATAAGAGTATCCGGTGGCTGGAAAACCGAACCCCGGGCCAGCCCTTTGCCCTGCAGGTCCACCACAAGGCGTCCCACCGCATCTGGATGCCCGACACGTCTGCGCTGGGGGCCTTTCAGGATGCCGGGCTCCCGGTCCCGGATACCTTCTTTGACGATTTTACGGGCAAGCGCTATTTGAAAACTGAGATGGGCGAGCAGCCGCAGCGTATTCCGATGCGCATCCCGGCGGCCGAGACCAGGATGAGCATCGCCACAGAGGATATGGACCTGGTCTACGATCTGAAACTGCTGGACGAGGAGGGCGAAATACAGACGAAATACCGCGAGATGTACGCCAACGACCGCTACGCCCGTCTCGACGAGCAGCAGAAGGCCGCCTGGGATGCCCACTACGACCCGATTATCCGGGAATTCAAGCAGAACTGGGAGGCCATGAGCGAGCGCGAGCGGGCGATCTGGAAATACCGACGCTACATGCGAGATTACCTGGCGACCATACGTACCCTCGATGAGAATGTGGGCCGCCTGCTGGAGTACCTGAAGGCGGAGGGATTGTATGAGAATACCCTGGTGGTCTACACCTCCGACCAGGGGTTTTACATGGGCGAGCACGGCTGGTTCGACAAGCGGTTTATCTACGAGCAGTCGATGCGCACCCCGCTGCTGATGAAGTTCCCTGAGGGAATGGCAACCCGTGAGGAGGTGGACGAGCTGGTCCAAAACATTGACTGGGCCCCCACGCTGCTGGAACTGGCCGGCGTTGAGGTACCGGCCGGGATGCAGGGCCAATCGCTGCTTCCGCTGGTCCAGAACGAAGATGACCAGTGGCGCGATGCCCTCTACTACCACTACTATGAGTTTCCCAACGAACACATGGTAAAAAAACACTACGGCCTCCGCACCGACCGCTACAAGTTAATCCATTTCTATGATGATATCGAGGTGTGGGAACTATACGACCTGCAGGAGGATCCGATGGAGCTGAACAACCTGTACGGGCAGCCGGAATACGCCCAGCGGACGCGGGAGCTGAAAGAACGGCTGCGCG
>NZ_JBINJE010000095.1:0-1342 GCF_043951955.1 Halalkalibaculum sp. DA384
GGTAGTGTAAACTAAACTCTGTCCTGTTATATTGAACCCCTGATGGGGCTAGCCCCATCAGGGGTTGCGATTCAGATCCAGCGGTAGCCGGTCTCCAAATCTAATCGCCAGCTGCTGAACAGTCAATGCCCAGTTCTGCAGCGGGGATGTCCATTTCTTTTCGATGTTTCTTGTTGCTAGGTACACCAGCTTAAGCAAGGCCATATCACTGGTAAAGGCCCCCTTGGTCTTGGTGACCTTACGGATCTGCCGGTGGTAGCCTTCCACGGCATTGGTAGTGTAAATCAGCCTTCGAATTGGTGGCGTATACTGGAAGTAAGTAGTTAGCTTCTCCCAATTGTTTCTCCAGGAATCGATAACTACCGGGTATTTGGATTCCCATTTGCCTGCCAACTCCTCCAGGGCCATCTCGGCCAGATCTTTCGTGTCGGCCCGGTAGACGCACTTTAGCTCCCGCATGAACTCCTTTTGGTCCTTGCTGGCTACGTACTTTAGGGAGTTACGGATTTGGTGGATTATGCAGCTTTGGACTTCCGCTTTGGGATACACGCTGCCAATGGCTTCGGTAAATCCACGCAGGTTATCCGTACAGGCGATCAAGATGTCTTCCAATCCTCGATTTTGCAGGTCAGAGAGCACCTGCAGCCAGAAGTTGGCTCCTTCACTCTCGGAGATATAGGCGCCCAATACCTCCTTGTAGCCATGCCGATTGATGCCGAGGATATTGTAGAGTGCTTTGTGTTGGACTCGTCCTTCCTCGCGAACTTTGTAATGCATGGCATCCAGCCACACAATACAGTATACCGGTTCCAAGGGCCGGCTCTGCCAGGCTTTGACCTCCGGAATAACCCGGTCGGTAATTTGGGAGAGCACGGTGTGGGAAAGCTCGGTATCGTACATCTCGGCGATATGATCTCGTATGTCCCGCAGGCTCATTCCGAGCCCGTAGAGGCCGATAATCTTCTCCTGCAGGCTGTCTGCCAGCACCGTCTCGCGCTTTTTGATCAGCTGTGGGTCGAAGCTGCTCTGGCGGTCCTGCGGAGTGTCGATCTGGAAGGACCCAGCCGAGCTTTTGATGGTTTTGCTGCCCTTGCCGTTCCGCTTATTACCGGCTTTGCGTTCGGTCTGGTCCAGATGGGCATCCATCTCGGCCTGCAAGGCCGCTTCTATAAAGCCTTTGAGCATCGGAGAGAAGGCCCCATCTTTTCCAAACAACGACTCTCCAGACTTTAATTGCTGGAGGGCCTTTTTTTGCAGGTTATTTAATTCTTCTTGTGTCATAATTGTCTAAGTTAGTGAGATTTGAATTACTAAACTTAGACAGAGTTAGATTTACACTCTC
>NZ_JBINJE010000096.1:0-1277 GCF_043951955.1 Halalkalibaculum sp. DA384
GAGCGCGTCCAGGCGAATAAATCCTCCGCCGGCGATTTTTTTGGTTCGTTTTTTCATCGATGAAAAAATGAACAAGGAAAGATGATTAAGAAGCCTGAATGAGAAACAGGAGAATGTTTCCTACCCTTCATCAAACAGAAATTCTTCCGGCAGGGGGCATGATGCTATAACTCGTTCATACGATCTCCCCTTCGAAATTCTTCATTCATAATTCTTCATTCATAATTCCACCCCCCATCCGTCCTTGCGGGATAGTCATTTGGTAAGTGAACGAAATTGTTCTTGCGTAGCCACGCCAGGATGACGTATATTTAAATAAAAACAATACGTCTTGCCATGAAAAGTAAATTAACACTCCGTTTAGATGATTCGCTGATTCGGCGGGCAAAAAAACGTGCCAAACAGAAAGGGACCTCCGTATCACAAATGGTTGCCGATTATTTTGCCCTTATTGAGACTGAGCAACCATCAATTAACCGCGACCTTCCTCCCATTACTGCTTCGTTAACGGGTATTTTAAAGAATAAAGAAGTTCAGGAGGAAGACTATAAAAAGCATTTGGAGGAGAAGTATCTGAAATGAAAGTTCTCTTCGATACGAATGTACTACTTGATGTTTTTATTGAGCGGGAACCTTTTTTTGAAGCTTCTGCCCAGGCAATCGGGTTGGCTGAAAAAGGAGAAATCGAGGGATGGATTTGTGGTACAACCGTCACTACGATCTTTTACTTATTGGCAAAACAACTATCTTCAAAAAGCGCCACCCAGCATGTTCGGGAAATACTTAAAATCTTCAATGTATCAAACATTAATCGTGTGGTGTTAGAAGATGCTTTGGATAGCGATTTTAACGACTATGAAGATGGAGTCCTATATCAATCGGCTATTCACGCTAATTTAGAAGCCATCATTACCAGGAATCAAAAGGATTTCGATAAAAGTAAGATTCCGATATATAGTCCTGCCGTATTTTTGGAAGCCTTGGATACGTTAGAATAATTACGTTTACCTGAAACAGGAGACTGTTTTCCCAACCGAGGTGTCCCTTTTGGCTTGACCCAAAAGGAACCAAAAACTCAAGGCGGTGAATGGGGCACCCGCTACAGCCTCAGCAGGCGTGGATGTTGATGGTCCGTCACGCAAGTTGCCCGCTATCAAAACTTTCACCGGTGCAACATCCACACCCGCCTGCTTCGGCTTCCGCACCCCATTCAAGGCCGGGAAAGACCAGGTTGTATATTTTGTAGCTCGCTCCCTCGTCAGACAGAAATTCTTCCG
>NZ_JBINJE010000097.1:0-1187 GCF_043951955.1 Halalkalibaculum sp. DA384
ATGGCAAAAGAAACCTTTCAGCGAACGAAGCCGCATGTAAACATAGGAACGATAGGTCATGTGGATCACGGCAAGACGACCCTGACGGCGGCCATTACGACGGTGATGGCCAAGCACTACGGTGGGGTGGCCAAGCAGTTTGCCGACATAGACAATGCCCCGGAGGAGCGGGAGCGGGGGATCACGATTGCGACCGCCCATGTGGAGTATGAGACCGACGATCGGCACTATGCGCACGTGGACTGCCCGGGCCATGCCGACTACGTGAAGAACATGGTGACGGGGGCGGCCCAGATGGACGGGGCGATTCTGGTGGTGGCGGCCACCGACGGGCCGATGCCGCAGACCCGCGAGCACATTTTGCTGGCCCGCCAGGTGGGGGTCCCGCAGATTGTGGTGTTTATGAACAAGACCGACCTGGTCGACGATGAGGAGCTGATCGAGCTGGTGGAGCTGGAGGTACGGGAGCTGCTGAGCAGCTACGAGTTTGACGGGGACAACATCCCGGTCATCCAGGGCAGTGCCCTGGAGGCCCTCAACGGGGACGAGCAGGCCGAGCAGTCGATCCTGGAGCTGATGGATGCGGTCGATGAGACGATTCCGACCCCCGAGCGGGATATCGAGAAGCCGTTTTTGATGCCGGTCGAGGACGTGTTCAGCATAACCGGCCGCGGGACGGTGGCCACCGGCCGCATTGAGCGGGGCGTGGTCAAGCTCAACGATGAGATTGAGATTGTGGGTATTGTCGAAGACCCGATGAGCAGCGTGGTGACCGGCATTGAGATGTTCCGTCGGATGCTCGATGAGGGGCAGGCCGGGGACAACGCCGGGATTCTGCTGCGGGGCATCGACAAGGAGCAGCTGCAGCGGGGCATGGTCCTGTGCAAGCCGGGCTCGATCACCCCACACAAGAAGTTTGAGTGCGAGGTGTATGTGCTGAGCAAGGACGAGGGCGGCCGCCACACCCCGTTTTTTGACGGGTATCGCCCGCAGTTCTATTTTCGCACGACCGACGTGACCGGCTCCTGCGAGCTGCCCGACGGGGTGGAGATGGTCATGCCGGGCGACAATGTGAGCATGGAGGTGACCCTGATCCAGCCGGTGGCGATGGAAGAGGGGCTTCGATTTGCGATCCGCGAGGGCGGGCGCACCGTCGGGGCCGGCGTGGTTAGCAAAATTATTGAATA
>NZ_JBINJE010000098.1:0-1004 GCF_043951955.1 Halalkalibaculum sp. DA384
TGACGCTATTGCAGTACATCAATTGGCAAAACGATGAACCCATTAATCGCATTAAACATGCATTGGCTGCTTAAGGTTAACCCCTAAACGCGTTAGGTTAATACGGTCGGTGGTACAACAACCTCCCAACAAAATAGAGGGTTTTGCAAAGGTCCCAGTTAACTTGATTTAAGAAGCAGGACGGGGATCCTGTTCAGCACGGACTTGCAGTGGAAATATCAAGCAAAAATTTGCTTCCCATTCCGGTTATTAGCTATAATCAGAGCCCCAATAATAGTAAAAAAATAGCCGAATGGAATCTGTAAACAGAAGTATTCTGCAGCTGCTCGAGTCTGAAATCCGCAATATCCCCGACTTTCCCAGGCCAGGTATCGCCTTTAAAGATATTACGCCCCTTCTCAAAAACCCCGATACCCTCGAGTTGACCTCCCGGATGCTGGCCCGCCCGTTCCGGCATTCCCAGGTCGATTATGTGATCGGTATTGAGTCAAGGGGATTTCTCTTCGGAACCAACCTGGCCCAGGATCTCCATGCAGGATTTATTCCGGTTCGAAAGCCGGGCAAACTACCCGCCGACACCGTTTCTGAAACCTACGCCCTTGAATATGGGGAAGACCAGGTGGAGATGCACGCAGATGCATTCAAAAATGGAGACAAGGTAATTATCCACGATGACCTGATTGCTACGGGGGGATCGGCCCGCGCGGCTACACAGCTGGTGGAAAAACTGGGGGGTGACGTAATCGGATACTCCTTCATCATAGAGCTGCAGGCACTGAGGGGACGCGAGCAGCTGCCGTCCGATACTCCCTGCGAGGTGCTTATCAGTCTCTAGCCCGGATTTCTCACGAGTATGTTGGATAAAATCATGTAACTTCATGGATGACCATAACTTATTCCATTTTTTATTGCCAAATCATCATTACAGTCTGTAACAGGCTGCGAAATGGGCCTTTCAGCTGCGTTGAAGGACAAATCACCTGCTCAACGTACCAACGTACGTC
>NZ_JBINJE010000099.1:0-883 GCF_043951955.1 Halalkalibaculum sp. DA384
GGCCCAGGCTGCGGGTGCCGACAGGCCCAACATACTCTGGATTTCGGTGGAGGATATTTCCCCGCTGATGGGCGTATATGGGGACCCGGTGGTGGAAACCCCGGTGATCGACCAGCTGGCCGCCGAGGGGATGATGTATACCAATGCCTTTACCACGGCCGGGGTCTGCTCGCCGAGCCGCACGGCGATTATAACCGGCCTGCATCAATCCTCCATTGGGGCCCACCATCACCGCCCGACCCATACCGGCCATGCCCATAAAACGATACCGGACGGTGAGCCGCTGGTCAGCGGTGCGGTCACCCCCTACCTGGTGGTACCCCCGCCATACGTAAAGGCGTTTCCCGAATACCTGCGGGCGGCTGGGTACTACACGACCAACAATGTTAAAACCGACTACAATTTTGGGCTCCCCGCCTCGGTATGGGATGAGTCCAGCCGGGAGGCTCACTGGCGGAACAGGCCGGAAGGGAAACCGTTTTTTTCGGTTATCAATCTGACCACGACCCATGAAAGCCAGGTGTGGCAGTCGGAGCTGCCCCTCAGCGTGGATCCGGATGCGGTACCGGTGCCGCCCTACTTGCCGGACACGCCGGTGGTTCGCCGGGATATCGCCCAGCAGTACACCAATATCGAGCAGATGGACCGCCAGGTGGGGCAGATCCTGGCAGATCTGGAAGAAGACGGGCTGGCCGATGATACCATCGTGTTCTTTTGGAGTGATCATGGAGGGGCGCTTCCCCGGCAAAAAAGTTGGTTATATGATTCCGGCATCCATGTCCCACTGATCATCCGCTGGCCGGGGGAGATACCGCCGGGCCAGGTTAACAAGGAACTGGTCAGTTTTGTCGACCTGGCACCGACGGTCCTCTCCCTGGCCGGG
>NZ_JBINJE010000009.1:0-135402 GCF_043951955.1 Halalkalibaculum sp. DA384
TCCAGGGTGGCGGCCAGCTTCTGCGGGTCGGCCAGCTCCCCCATCCAGTAGGCGATCGGCTCGATCCCGTCAAACCCCGCCCGGGCCGTCACCTCAATCATATGGCCCAGTTCACCTTCGTGGGCCTCCCCGTTGCCATCCATAAACCAGGTGTACACTTCCGCTCCAAATCGAAATGGTAGGTCTGTCATAATGTTAAAGTTTGGTTTAATTAAAAATAGTTTTATTGAATTTCACTAATGATCTCTTCGTAAAAAGGGTTATTTACCGATATCTGTACACTCATTGAGGGCTTTGCAAAACCCTCACTTATTCGTTCTGAGGGAGTTGTACTCCCGTTAAAAGGTCAATAAGGTCGGCAGTACAACTACCTCCCAGCAAAATAGCAGGTTCTGCAAAGGTCTCTCATTATACGTTATATCTCAATATCTCATGAGCTATTAATTAAAGCTTAAAATATTCCCGGGAGCTATTCCTGAACAAAAAAGCCGGGCGGTTCAACGCTTATAAAATCAGAACCACTCAAGATAAAATTTGGAAAGAACAAGGTTATCCCCTGTCTCCTCCTGCAGTTCTGAAAGCTGCTTCATGAGCCGTTTAATAATTGGCGTTGAATCTTCCTGCCCAGCCAAATCCTCTGTTTCATATGGATCCTCTTCCAGATTATATAATCGGACCTTCGGAATATCGGGATACAAAATAAGCTTGTGAGGCCATTCAATGACGGATCGCTGCTTGTCCAGGTAAGCCCCGTATATCGCCGGATGAAGCTCCGTTTCTTCACCACGAATAAGTGGTAACAGAGATCGAAACTGATAGGAGTGGGGCACCGCGCCACCGGCCAGCTCAATCGTCGTGGGAACGGCATCCTGCAGGTATATAGATGCATCGAATACCTCTCCCGCGGGAAGACCCGGTCCCTTCATAATAAAAGGAACTTTCAGGGAATGCTCATACATATTCTGCTTTCCCATAAATCCATGTTGTCCTGCTGCAAGGCCGTGGTCCGAGGTAAACACGAAAATCGTTTGTTCCAACTCTCCTCTCTTCTCCAGTTGGTCCAGAATATACCCGATCTGTTCATCCATATGTGATATAATCGCGTAGTACTCCTGCCGGTGTACGCTGACGGCGTATTCGGTACGGGGAAACGGAGCCAGGCGTTCATCACGAAGGTATGGACTCGACTCTATCACTTCCCGTGGTGTTCCTGGAGGATGCGGGCGATTCCGTTCATTAACACGTCCGGCTCCAATCGGATTTTTAAAAGGGTATTCCGGAAGATAGTTTTCAGGGATTTCCAATTCATCCGGATTGTAGGATTCAACAAATTTTTTGGGCGACTGCCGGGGATCATGCGGGGCGTTAAAGGCCAGGTACATGAAGAACGGCTTGTTGCGTTCTGAGGCATCGTCGATAAAATTAATGGCATCATCGGCCAGTACCTCCGACCAGTGTTTGCCTCCCTCCCAGAATCCACCGAATGTTGTGTCATAAGGACTCCAGGGATCTTCTTCCCCCTTATGAGGACGATCGTATCCGGCCTCGGTCTGATCCGGCATTCCCGGACGAACGTGGACCACATGGTCAAACAGATCCCCGGGATCAAGACCCGGGACGTGCCACTTCCCCGTAAAATAGGTCTCATAACCTGCCGTTTTCAGCCTTTGACTCCAAAAATCACCGGACTGGCGAATCTGCCGGTAATCTTCGCTACGCGCTTCTTCAGCGTTCCAAAGATATCGTCCGGTGTTGAGCATCGTGCGGCTGGGCATGCAAACGGCCGGGGACCATGATCCCATATTGTAGGCGCGGGTGAACCTGATGCCCTCTTTCGCCAGTGCATCAATATGAGGGGTTCGAACCTCGCTGTTTCCATAGGCGCCGACGTCATGATAGCTGAGATCATCCGCAAATATGAATACAATATTAGGCTGCTGTGCCTTCCCAACTTGTGTTAAGAGCAGCAGGCACAGCGCCATTACTATGTTAATGCCCCATGATCTCAACATATCTTGTTCGCCCAATTAAAACCCATGAATTTATCTGGTCATTTCATATCAATTATTCCTTGACGCGGCATCACTCCTCAAGAGGATGCTCGTTCAACAACTCCTCCGGGGTATAAAAACCGGATTTATCCTGAACGGAGGCCCGCACCTCTTTTACCTTTTCCGGGGAAACGGGCGCGGCCTCGTTCCCGAATGCATTCCTGACGTAGGTAAGCACGGCAGCGACCTCCTCGTCATTCAGCATGCCGCCAAAGGGTGTCATCGGGACCTGCCCGGGATATTCTTCGCCCAGCACCTCTATGGGACCCTGCAGTCCCTTCAACACCAGTTTTATCAGCCGCTCCTCGTCTCCAAGGACCCACTGCGTACCCGCGAGGGGCGGAAATCCGGAGGCAGCCAGCCCTTTGCCGTTGGGCTGGTGGCAGGTCTCGCAGCTGCCATCGCGGCTATAGATCTTCTCGCCCAACTCATACAGCTCCCGGTCGGCCCCTTCCAAGTCAGTCTGGGCCATCTCCTCACCTTGTTCGGCCGGGATATAGGATTCGCCCTGGATATGGGCCATCGCCGCATTAAAGGTGGGGGCGATCCAGCGGTCGAGCGGTTTCTTGCTGGCTTCGGCCAGGATCGGCAGCCCTTCCTCTTCGTCCAGCCATGAGGCGGCCACAATCGCTTCCAGACGTACCCGCCCGTGATCATCGCCTGCGGCCTGCATCAGCAGCTCTTGCTGAGCCTCAACCTGATGCCCAGAGTAGCGCAGTACGCGTACCGCTGCTGCGCGCACCCGATGGTCACTGGATTCCATCAGCTCCCGAAGCAGCGTTTCATCTACGTCGTTGAGTCCCCATGTGACCCACAGTGCCTCCAGCAGGTGATGCTCGTATTGCGGATCTTCCTGGTCCAGGTCCGCAGTCCATTCTGTAATATGCGAACGGACCTCGGCAGCGTCCCGGCCACGCAGTTCGCGGCGGGTGCGATAGCGCGTCCGGTACTCGGGCAGCTTGAGATTATCGAGCAGCTGTTCGATGGATGCACCGGCGATCTCGGCCGGTTCCACCAGCGGTCGTGATGGATAGGTGATGCGATAGATGCGCCCGTGCTTGTGGTCGCGCAGCGGGTCACGCGCATTATGCTGCATATGCCCGACCAACACGTTGTGCCAGTCGACCAGGTAGAGCGAACCGTCCGGGGCAAATTCCATATCCACCGGCCGAAAATTCCCGTCAGATGACTTTACCAGATCCAGGCGGTGCCGGGTGCTGTACCCGGTTCCTTCCTCGATCACCTGGTGCTGCTTGGTTCCCAGGAAACCGATGGTATTGTTGATCAGCATGTCGCCCTGAACCTCTTCGGGGAAGTGGCGGCTGGAGACAAATTCCAGGCCGGAGGTTGGCCGGACCATGTGATCCTGCTCGATCAGTTGCTCCGATTTGGGAGAAAACTCACCGTACAACGGTTTAATGCTACCGGGCATCATCCAGCGTACGTTCGGGCTGGAAGTCTCGGCAAAAAAGTTTTGTCCCCACCGGTCAAAGGCGATACCCCAGGGATTGGGAATCGAAAGCTGGGCGGTACGTTCCAGGTGGCGGCGTTGCGGGTTATAGCGGTAAAATCCGCCGTTGGTCCCCCGGACCGGTCCATACGAGGTCTCCACATTGGTCCGCAGGAAGACCCCTTCCCCCATATAGACTGCCCCGGAGGGATCGGCCGTATAGGCACTGTGGGCATGGTGAGTGTCGTGATCATCAAACCCGCTCAAGACGATCTCCACGCTGTCAGCCTGGCTGTCTCCGTCGGTGTCAAAATACTGTTTAAGGTTTGTTCCCTGAGAGACCAGCACGCCATCAGAGGTTATTTCAAAACCAACCGGCAGGTGCAGGCTGTCGGCAAAGGTAGTCTGTTTATCGGCACGACCATCCCCATCCGTATCTTCAAGAATAAGCAGCTTATCGTTTGGCTTACCATCACCTGGTTTCCAATGTGGGTAGCTGGGCATGACCGCCACCCACAGCCGCCCCCGGTTGTCAAAGGAGAGCTGCACCGGGTTGGCCAGGTCAGCAAACTGCTCCTCGGAGGCAAACAGCTCAATTTCATATCCGGGGGCCATATCGAAGGTTTCTAGCGCCTCTTCCCCGTAAAGGTACCGGGTATCACCGGGTCCGTCCGGCTCATCTTCATAGTTGGTTTCTACCTCGGGGAGCTCCAGGGTATGGGCATCCGCGGCCGCCAGATCCGTCGTTTCTCCCCGAACTGCCTTCCAAATAGCCGTGTCCCGAATAGCGGTCATCTGGCGAATCTTCTCAATTTCGTAGGGATAATTGTCGGGTCCGAACGGCTTGTAACGCCGCCCGTATGCGTGGACCCCGTTGGGAATCTTGTAGTCGTTGTGCCAGGTCCAGTTTTTTTCCATCACCGCGTCATGGACCAACTCCTTGTGTTCTTCGGCCCTGGGCTCGACTTCGCCAAAGACCCGGTCGGCCAGCAGTTTTGAAAACCGCTTGTACCCCTCACCGGAGAGTTGGAACCCGTCGATCGTCAGGGGCTTTTCACTCTGTTCAAACCAGGCTTTCGTTGGCGTAAACGTATCTACAAAGTGCACATCGTCATACGCGGCGGTGACCTCTTCCATCGCTTCGGTGTACATCTGCAGGTTTGCGTTTTCCTGCTCCCCGTCGGGCAGGTCTTTACGGTCGGAAAGGTCTTCAAAGGCGATGGGAGAGACAATGGCCAGTTTGGGGGGCGTTTGCCCATTATAGGTCTGGCTCAGGGTGTGCTCGATAAACGCCTCGAGCTCCGCCTTGTAGGTTTCCAGTCCCTCTTCGCCCCGGAAAGACTCATTGTACCCAAAAAAAGCGATGATGATATCGGCTTCCAGCTGGGTCAGCCACTCGTCAGGTGTCGGGAAGTGGCCGATACTGGGAGCCTGGAATGCCCGGGCACTGTCCGCAATAAACGACAGATCATCAATAAACTGTTCGGCTCCCGGAAACGCCCACGGTGAATTTCGTGCCGCATGCGGCCTGAAAACGGGGGTATTTCCGGGATCCGACATATTCCGGATGTACAGCGTGCTGTCGGGATAGCGCAGATGCATCTCGGTTTCGAAATGACCGAAGTTTAACATACGCGAGCCGAGATTATTTCCCAGCAGGACAATATGGGAATCTTTATTTAAATCGACCCTGGGTTGATCCGAACAGCTGGCCAGAAATGTTGCCAGCCCGAGTGAAACTGCGAGCAAATGTATTATTCGCGATGAAAAATTATTCATAAAACGAACCTTTCGATAGTATTAATGGCTTTTTGATGATAGAATGAAGGATGGAGCCCACATTAAAGCAGACCCCATCCTGACATTCCTCATGTATTATAGTAGGTTATTATGATAAAGCCCAGAATTTTATCCCATTAATAACCGGGATTTTGAGTGAGGTTCTCGTTGTTGCGTCGTTCGGGGGCCGGTATCGGAAACAGCAGCTCCCGCTCCGAAAGCGTCGGGCCATAAACAAAAGTATGTCCGACATAATCCTCGAATTTTTCTCCATTTCCCAGGTTATAGGCCTTGCGCAGGCGAACCATGTCGAACCATGCTTTATTTTCGAAGCTGAGTTCGTGGAATTTCTCCTCCCAGACCTCTTCCCTGAACTCCTCCTGGGAAAGCCCGGCAAGATCCGGGATATCGGCCCGGTCCCGAATGGCGTTCACCGCATCGTAGGCGTCCTGTGTAGGTCCGCCGTTGACCTCGTTTTCTGCTTCCGCAAAAATAAGCAATACTTCCGCGTAGCGAAACAGCGGCCAGTTCATCCCGGAGACGGCAGTCTCAACATTAGCCTCCTCGTCAAAGAATTTCCAGAGATACCAACCGCCCAGGTTCTTGGTCACACTGCGGTCGGATGCCGGTGAAAACTCACTATAGTAGAACCCTTTTTCTTCGGCTCGCTTGTCACCGGATTCGTATGACTCCACAAACTCTTCCTGTGCAAAGATACCCCCAGTCTCGGCAGAGAACACCGATATATCCTGGTTGTAGGGAAGGGTTACATACTGCAGACCGTTGTGATCAACAATATCGGCATCGAACTGCACCATAAAGATGTGCTCTCCGGTATTCTCCAGGCTCTCCTGTTTGAGTTCTTCATAGGTATCAAACAGGCGGTATTCGCCGGAATCGATAACCTCTTTTGCTTTGTCCCTGGCAAGCTGGTAATACTGGTCGCCCCCCTGTAACGGGTAACCCGCCATCGTCAGGTAGACGCTGGACAGCAGGGTTTTAACGGCTCCCATTGTAGCTCTTCCGGTTTCATTATTAAAAGGCAACCCGGAGTTAGACTCCACCCACGTTAAATCACTGACTATTGCGTCGTACACGTCTGCAACCGGGGCCCGTTCCGGAGCCAGGTTTTCCGAATCTAAACCGACAGGCTCCAGAATAAGGGGGACATCCCCGAAGATCCTGACAAGATTATAATAGTAGTACGCACGCAGGAATCGTGCCTCTCCCAGCAACCTGTTTTCCGTGGCTTCATCCAACTGCTCAATATTGGGAATATTGGCCAGGGCCTCGTTGGCATTGGCGATACCGCGATAATGGCTGTTCCAGTAGGTTTGGCCATAACCGTTATCGGCACTGTTGTCCAGGGCCCGGATATCAAGGCTATTCGTCGCCTGGCCGAGTTCCGTGTTTGCCAACCCGGTTTGAAACTCCGTCATAAGCCAGGGAGCGCCCCCGAACCCTCCTCCTCTGACTGCTCTCAAGTCTTCATAAATAGCATTGACTGCAGCTTCAGCGTGGGCCGGTTCGGTATAATAGTTGTTTTTTGTAAAGCTTGTAGGATCCGAATGCGACAAGAAGCTGTCACAGCCAGAAGCTACAAGTGCAATAAAACTACCAAGTATTAAATATGAAGTTAACTTTCTCATAGGTATGGAAATAAAATTTTATAGTTAAAAAGGCGCATCATTTTATAATCCAAGGTTGACACCCAAAATAAATGTTCTGGATTTTGGGTATTCAAAGTACTGTGCCCTACCTCTGGAAAATGGCGCACCTGAAGTCGATATTTCAGGATCATATCCCCGGAATTCCGTAATAGTGAACAGATTCTGCGCGGTGGCATAAACCCTCAGATTACGTATGCTCAGGGGACTCAAAATGTCCTGGGGAAGATTGTATGACAACGTAAAGTTTCTGCCCCGGATGAACGAACCGTCTTGCATCCTGTGGGTGTCGTTGTCGGTATCATACCCCGCCTGTGTAGGCCGCAACTGTGCAATCGGGGTGTCCTGGTTATCCGGCGTCCAGGCGTTCAGTACGGAGCCCAGGCTGTTGGCGATTCCCACCCGGTCTTCCGTTGAGTGCACTGCTTCCCACATAATATCGTTACCATACATGAATTGGATATCAGCGGAGAACTCAAAGTTTTTGTATGTAAAGGTGTTGATAAGGCTTCCGTACCCATCGGGCACACCGTTTCCGATCGGAACACGGTCGTCCTGGTTGATAGCCCCGTCGTTGTTTACATCTTTATATTTCACATCTCCCGGAAGGCGATTATACTGGGCTGCTTCCTGAGCTTCATCGGTATTCCAGGTACCCAGGGAGATATAGCCCATAAATGTATTTACAGGCAACCCTTCGCGGATAATGCTTCCCGCACCGCCGCCGTGCACGCCGCCGCCGGTCTCGATATCGGATCCACCGTGAAGCTTGAGGACCTCGTTTTCATTAATTGAGATGTTGAAGTCCGTGCTCCAGGAAAAGTCGTTGCCCTGGACATTATACGTTGTTAATGCCAGCTCAATACCCCTGTTTTCCATGCTGCCTATGTTTTCAAACACGGTAGCATACCCACTTGTGCGGGGCAGAGGTCGTTCCAGAAGCATATCCTCCGATTTTCTGCGGTACACATCCGCTTCAACCGAGATCCTGTCATTAAAGAGTCCCAGTTCAATTCCCAGGTCAATCTGTTTGTTAACCTCCCATTTCAGGTCGGGATTGGCCAACCGCTGAACACCGACACCGATATTCCGGCTTCCGCCAAATATAGCTGTATAGGTTCCCAGGCCAGCCTCATACTGGTAGTTGGAAATTTCCGAATTCCCGGTCAACCCGTAGCTGGTTCGAATCTTCAGGTTGGATATCACCGAGTTGTTCCGCAGGAAATCCTCCTCGGATACTCTCCATCCCAGTGCAGCTGAAGGGAAAAATGCGTATCGATTGTTTGAACCGAACTTTGAGGATCCGTCCACACGACCCGTCACCGTAAACAGGTACTTGTCGTTGTAGGTGTAGTTGATTCTGCTGAATACCGATGACATCGAGTATTCGCTGGTAGACGAATTGGGCGGACGTGGATTGTCGGCTATGCCCAGGTTGTTGTATTCAAAATAATCATCGATAAAACCCCAGGCCTCAGCTGTGGAGCTGGAGCTGTGAGAAGTTTGAATCGACTGACCCAGCATGGCATTGAGTGAATGCACTTCACCAAAGTCATTACTGTAGTTCAGGATGTTTTCAAATTGCCAATTGGCATTTTGCGATGGCGAAATACTTGCAATACCGTTTTGGTCGCGTGACAGGAATGGAAGCGTGCGACCAGAATACCGATCCTGTTCCTGGGTAATCACATTTGTACCCAGCATCGTTCTCAGCTCCAAGTTGTCGGTAAAGGTGATATTGGTATGGATGTTGGCAAGTATATTCTGGGTATTCAGCAGGTGAATACTCTCCTCGGATACTCTCCGCTGGTTGGGTCCACCTTCCATCCCGGGATAATCTTCATTACCGGCCCATGTTCCGTCCGGGTATTTAACCGGTACAATCGGAATGGACTCATACAACATTCGCATGGACCAGGGATGAAGCTCTTTTTGTGATTGGTTGCTGTACGTGAGGCTACCTCCCGCGCTCAACCATCCTGCAATTTCTGTTTCCACATTAAATCGACCGGAATAGCGCTCTAACCAGGAATCCTTCATCACACCCTGCTCATCGTCATACGACAAGTAGAGTCCGTAGGTGGTTCCCTCGTCTCCCCCGGCAACCGAAAGGTTATGCCTGTGGGTTATCGCCTGTCGGAAGGCTTCATCCTGCCAGTCGGTATCATACAGCGGATTTCCACTTGAATCGAACAGGCGGGGATCGGTTCTCTTGTCCACCGGGTTGGTGTACTTGCCCGACGCAAAACCTGCGGGATCATATTTTTCCGCATTGGAGTAGGCGATCTCTTCAACCCTGAGAAACTCCTCGGCATTCAACACATCAATCTTTTTGGCTACCGTACCGGTACTGACAGATGCATCGTAATTCACACGCGGGCCTTCACGGGTTCCTTTTTTGGTCGTGATCAGAACGACACCATTGGCCCCCCGTGCCCCGTAAATTGCCGTAGCGGAAGCATCTTTGAGCACCTCAATGGACTCAATGCTGCTTGGAGGAATGGAATTGATTGCGTGTGTTCCACTCTGCATGCGTTCTACATTCAGCATCACTCCGTCAACAACATACAACGGGTCGTTCGTATTGCTTACTGAGCTGCTGCCGCGAATACGAATAGTGGGAGAACCTCCTGGTTCACCGGAATTCAGAGAGACATCAACCCCGGAAACGCGACCTGCCAATGCCTGAGAGACGTTGGTGGAGGGCCGCTCCTGGAGAACCTCCTCATCTACCGTTCCCACGGAACCGGTCAAGTCGGATTTCTGCTGGGTACCATACCCCACGACCACGATATCCTCACCCATAATGGCTTCGCTGGTCATGCTTACATCAATGGTAGTACGACCATCGATCGGAACCTCCTGTATCTCAAATCCGATGAATGAGAACACCAACGTATCTTGGAGAGAAGGTACATTTAACGAATAGGTGCCATCACCAGCGGTGGCGGTTCCCGTCGAGGTTCCTTTTACCGTAACGTTCACGCCCGGCATGGTGTCGCCGGTCTCGGCGTCTGTTACCGTTCCGCTGACGGATTCAATTTGGGTGGTTTTCTTGAAATCGTTTCCTCGAAGCACAACATAACCACCATCGAAAGCAAAATACTTGATATTTGTCTGCTCAAATATCTTGTCGAGAGCCTCACCCAGCGATACCTGTTCGAGGTTCACCGAAACGCGGGGATTCTCAGCCAACAGCTGCTTGTTGTATGAAAATTGGATCTCTTTTTTTTGCTCCAGGTAAGCCAGAAGTTTCTCAACAGTAACCTCGTGATATTTCAGCGTTACCTTCTGTTGTAGCAGTTCTGAGCTCGAACGCTCCAGGTTCAACTCCTGAACCCGGGCATCAGTGTACAGGTTCATCCTGTCCTGTGCCTCTGCTGTTCCACTCAACCCAACCGTGAGTATGAAGCAAAAAATCATTGCCCATATCGGTCGTTCCGATATTCGCATATTCCTATGGTATTTTTTTGTCATTGGTTCTATCCCTTTAGTTAGAATTAAATACTACTGTGTTTTCGCGTATTTCATAATCTATATCGAGAGAGAAAGCAATAATTCCAAGCACCTTCTCCACTCGTTCTCTTTTAAAAGAAGCTTTTAGCCGTTTTGTCAGCAGCGTGGAATCCGCCACTTCAAAGTTCATATTATATGCCCGTTGCAACCGTTTCATAACGGTTCGCATCGGGGTCCCGTCAAATATCATCTCTCCATTTACCCAGGCCAGGTGCGGGGCAAGCGACACATTTTCGGGAGTGGCAGGCCGGCCTCCCGGGACAACCGTTGTGCGTTGTCCTTTGTTCAGAATAACGCGATCGTCTTCTGGGTCGACTTCCGGTACCTGCTGCCTGCCCGTTGATCCGCCATCAGTCCTTACGGAATTGACCGCTACCGTCCCGTCTCGCACCACTACTTCAACCGCTTCATTTTCCTGGTAGCTGTTGACATTAAACTCGGTGCCCAACACGTTGACCTCGACCCCATTGGCATGCACCACGAAGGGGCGCTCCTCGTTGTGAGCAACCTGGAAAAAGGCTTCGCCCTCCAGGTACAACTCCCGGCTGGTTCCCTCAAAAGCTTTTGGGAAACGCAACGTACTCATGGAATTCAGCGTCACCTTGCTTCCGTCACTAAATTCCATGCTGGCGCGTTCTCCGCGGGCCGTCTGAATATTCTGCATGGCAACTTCGGTTTCAGCTGTAGTTTCCGGGACTGTACCTTCTGACGCGATAAAATAGTAGGCGGGTATTGCAATCAGCAACAAAATGGCCGCTACCCGCAGCAACTGGCGTACCGGGTGGCTTTTTGAACGTGGATGGGTACGAATTTTGGGGCGGGACGACTCAACTGACGAAGATGCCGTTTCTTCAAATTCTATTCCCAGGCGCTCGCTGAACCGCTTCCAGTCCTCGTCAAAATCGACCTCTACATTGTAGAGCGGGCTGATGCGCCATACTTTCTTTATTGCGTCAAAAAATTCCTGGTGAGCCGGATTTTCTGCCAGCCAGTTATGCAGCCGCCGCTCTTCCCGCGGTGAGCATTCCCCCGATAGATAGCGGTGAATCAAATTCCAAATTCTCTGATCTTGCATATAATAACAGCACGATTATGGGTTCTCAGTCTCTGCTTAGTCCTGCCAGGCAGATTATACATGATTTCCACTCAACAGAAACCGTTCAGTAACTAAGATCCACGCCAGTCCGGGCACCCTGTAATTTTTTTGAAAAAAATTTTAAGAGACGACTGTTACCATTAAGTCATGGAAGGGATAGGCTGCAAAAAACACACTCACGCCGTTCAAACATACTTTTCAACAAAAAATATACTCTGCAACCGTCATCAAAAGAAGGGTGGGAAGGTAGTTGGCAAGCCGTTCACGCAGTATACGGAGAGCCCTGCTCATCTGAGATTCCACCGTTTTGTGCGAAACATCCATCACCTGGGCGATCTCCTTGTAGGTCAGCCCGTCCCTGCGGTGCAACTGATAGGTCATTCGGGCACGCTCGGGGAGCGACTGTATCGCCTGTTGGGCCGCCTCCTGGAATTCCCGCTCTTCACTAATCTCCATTTGTTCCGGGTATATTTTCGCCTCGCCCCTCTCTTCCAGGTAAGACTCAATATATTTGCGTTCGGTTTTGCGATTGCGCAACAATTTTAACGCTTCATTTTTAACCGATTGATACAGATACATTTTCAACGAACGGTCGGGTGACCAGCTGCTTCGCCTTTCCCAGATATTCGCAAATACATCCTGCACAACATCCTTGGCCAGGTACGACGATTTCACATAGTGATGGGCAAAATCAATCAGCTCGCGATAGTAGGTTCTCATCACATTCTTAAATGCCCGTACGTTGCCCTCCTGAATTTCCCGTACCAGCAGTTTTTCACTCTGATTCTCCGGACATCTCCCGTCACTGCTGTTATCCTTTTTACGTATGGAAAAACTGACTGTACCGTTGTCCATTCCTAAATTCATATTTAATTATTCCCATCCTGAAAAGTCAGTTTCATCAAGGCTTGCTCGTTAAGATGCAAAGCAAAGGATCTCGCATGCTAAAAATTCAGATTGGAGTTGGAATTTCGCGAGATCTACTGATCACTTCTAACTTGTAAGAGACGGCGGGGATTCAGTTCTACTGCTTTTTCTTTGTCAAAAGGAAAATTCTTTTCAGTTGCAACATTTAGAACGGAGAACTAAACTGGATGAAGGGCCACTTTGACAAATAATCAGGGCTTCTCTCAAAAAGCCGCGAATCTCTTTTCTTGCCGGGGGCTTGCGAGTCAGCTTGTCTTGTTCATTTTTTGTACGGCCAAAAAATGAACCAAAAAAGCCGCTGGGGAATGGAAGATATTCGCCTTACCGGGTCGGTTCCGGTCAGTTGCTTTCAAGCGCCGGTCACTTCTCTGCCGTTGCGTGCCGCCATTCCCCAGACCCCGACGGCGGCTTGCTACTGGCCAACCCTGTCCACTGATAACCAGTCAATCAATAACTCCCCCCTTCGTTGTGTTTGCCCGGGCGGGGCACAATTTCATCGACCGGGAGGAGAGCATCTAACTTCTCTGGTAACCCCAAGTCCTGAAAATTCCGGCAGCTGATCCCGGTGGGGATGGTACGAGTGGACGCCCTCAACAGTATTAGTTTCCCAGCGGATTGCGTTCAATGGGTTTGTCGCAGGCGCAGTTTAGTTATTTGAGGACTGGTTATTAGTTAATTGTTAAGTAATAAGGACATTGCTGACAACCAGTAACTAATTCCTAATAACAAATAACTAATCTCCTGCGGTGGTTGTTGCGGTTCATTTTTTTTATCACTCAAAATGAACTAGCCTGCTACGGAAAAAGAGTGACCATGATTTTTATAGAGGCCCTAAATAGTCGTTTCGTCCTTTGAACGTCTTGGACAGCCCCTTTTGGCATATCGGATTTACCGCACCTGTTCCCTCCACTGCTTCCATTTGTCGCGCATCTGTTGTAGCAGGTCTGCATGCTCCGGGTCACCGGCCAGGTTCTCCGACTCGTCCGGGTCCTCCCGCAGGTCATACAGCTCCTCGTACAGCGGCTCGCTGTCCAGGTAGCGCAGGTACTTGTAGTGTTCGGTGCGGACGCCCTCCGTGCGCGGGATCCGGTCCGGGAAGCTGTGGTGCTCGTAAAAGAACTCGCTGCGCCAGTCTTCGGGACTCTGTCCAGCCACGATAGGAGCAAATGATCGACCCTGCACCTTCTCCGGAACCGGCAGGCCCGCCCAGTCCAGGAATGTCGGCAACAGGTCGATCATTAGCACCATCTGCTGGCGTTCAGTACCCGTCTCGGCCGCCCGCAGGCCCGGATGCCGGACAACCAGTGGAATGCGTATTGAGGTATCGTGGCCCAGCCACTTGCCGGCAAACCCGCGATCCCCCAGGTACATCCCGTGATCGGCGGTAACCACAACAATGGTATTCTCCAGGCGACCGGTCTCGCGAAGTGCTTGCATTATCTTTCCTACCTGCCGATCCACCCCGGTGACCATCCGGTAGTAGCGACGCATCGAGCGCTGGAAGTTCAGCGACTCCGGCGGCCCCAGCCGGTAGTCCCAGCGCACCCGGTTCAGCGACTGTTGTAAAAAGTCGGGCTGGGATTCAAAAAAACCGGGATCCGACAGTGGCGGGGCCGGTATTTCATCCCGCTCGTACAGCACTGCCGTGGCGGGAGAGGCCGGGTAGGGTTCGATCGGGTGGAACCCGTCCTGCACGTGCGGGGCCTTGAAGCCGACTGTCATCGCAAACGGCTTGCCGGCCGGCGCGTCGTGGATCATATCCACCGCCTGGTTGCCCAGCCGGTCGGTCAGGTGGGAGCCCCGCTCGGGGGGATACTCCTCCGACCAGAACTGCCCCTGTCCGTCATAGGCCCGGTCATCATCAAACAATCCCTCCCGGTACGTACCCAGGTGCCACTTGCCAACGTAGCCGGTGTGGTAGCCGTCCTGGCGCAACAGGGCCGGGAGGCTGGTGGATGCCTGCCCGGGGGTCAGCTGGTCGAACTGGTCAAAATAGATGCCGGTACGCGCCGCGTACTGTCCGGTCATCAGCGTCCCGCGGCTCGTAATACAGGTGGCCGTGGTGGCAAATGCGTTGCGGAAGACGACCCCGTCGGCCGCCAACTGGTCGATATGCGGGGTCTGAATGATTTCATTGCCCATAAACCCCAGCGGCTCATGGTCCAGGTCGTCCACAAACACCAACAGAATATTGGGCCGATCCTCTGCGCTGTCTTGAGCAGATACCGTAGCCCCTCCCGTGATATCGATTAATAGTAACGAAAACGTAAAAATATACAGGTATAGTAGTTGTCGCATCTCAGGTTAATTTATTGTTAACGAATATCTCCGGCTTTTCTCGCAATACTAAAATTCGGGGCTCCACCAGTTGTTTAATCGCTGAGTCAGTTCCCTGACAATTTCCGGGTGCTCCGAAGCCACATCATTCCGCTCATGCGGGTCGTTTACAATATGGTAGAGTTCCGGTTCTTCAATCATATCTATGAACCGCCCACCGCCGGATAGTTCTTCCTCCGGGGAGGTTCCCTCCTCTTTGGGTACGATCAGCTTCCAGGGCCGCTTCAAGACCACCCGGTGCTCCAGGCTTTTGGTGGGTTCATGAACATCGGCAATATCATGATTAAAATCCTCGCTATACACGGCCTCCCGTGCTTGAAGCTGCTCCTGGTCCAACACGTTGATTCCCGGCAGGGTACGTTCCGGTTCAATATCAATGATATCCAGCACTGTTGCGGCGATGTCGTTACTGCTGACAAACGTGCTCGTATCCATCCGGGCCGGTATTTCCCCCGGCCACTTGTAGGTGATGGGCGTGCGTATGCCGTCATCGTAGGGCGACTGCTTGGAAGGCCAGATAAACTGGTTCTCTGTCTCCGGGTTTTGGACCCATCCATTATCCGTTACATACACCACCAGGGTATTGTCCTCCAGGCCCCGGTCCTCAATCGATCCCAGCAACTGCCCGACCGTTATATCGAACCAGTCGATCATGGCCCAGTATTTGGCAATCGGCTCACTTGGTGCATCGGTCAGGTATTTCTGCAGTAACGAATCTGGTGGCGTATGAGGCGTGTGCGGCATAAAGGGAGCATACCACAGGAAAAAGGGCTTGTTTTCCTGTTGCGCCTGGTCCATGAAGTCCTCAATAGGCTGCATCCCCTCCCGGCCTATATCTAGGCCTTCATCGCCGTGCCGGCCCCCGCGGGCCGGATCCCCGTGGGTCATCCCATGGGTAAAGCCGCCGTCTTTCCAGCTGCCTTCCCACCATTTGCCGGTTTGAAGAGAGAGGTAGCCCAGCTCCGACAGGTAATCGGTAAGGGAGGGCAGCTCATTAAACCGGTTGGTGACCACATCATTCACCTCTTTTCGCGCCTGCAGCCACTCCGTACGGGAATTCGATTCCCGGTCAAACTCGAACGCCGGATCGTTACCCGTAACCCCGTGTTGATGCGGGTACAGCCCGGTAATCAAAGAAGCCAGGGACGGCCGGCACACCGGGGCCGGCAGGTACCCGCGCGTAAACGTCAGCCCTTCCGATGCCAGGTTATCGATGTTGGGCGTTTCAATATGGGGATGACCCATGAAGCTGTAGTCGGTCCACGCCTGGTCGTCCGATATTATGAATACAATGTTGGGAGGCCCTTGACTTGCATCCGCCGGCTCCTTCTCACCGGAACCCGAACAACCAATAAGTAAAACAACAATTAAGAGATAACTTTGACTAAAATATTTCATGATTCCTGATTTAAATAATCTTCAATACTCCTACCAACCCGGATTCTGTGCCAAGTCTGCGTTTAATGTTCGTTCCCTTTCCGGTATTGGGTAGAGCAATTTGTACTCTTCAATAATATATACCGGTTCAGTGAAGTGCGGCTGGATATCCTTAACATCCGGTGCATGCTGCTGCATAACCTCCATGGCTCTTCCCTGTCTTAACAGATTATACCACCGATGATTTTCAAAAGCCAATTCAACACGTTGTTCATGGTAGACCGCGTCCCTGAAATCAGCCTTTGACAAACCGGCGGTCAAAGGATCAAGACCCGCCCTCTGGCGAACTTCATCGATATAACCGTACGCCTCACTGGTGGGACCCTCAATTTCATTAATGACTTCAGCCATCATCAATAACACGTGGGCATAACGATAAACCGGTATATTGTCATTGGTTCTTCCAAGAACCGAATGATCGGAGGCATATTTATTCACGTACAGTATTGTATCCCCTATCGCAATACCAAATTCAGTATTACCCGGATCCACGTAATACCCTATGGAAGCGTCTTTTCTTAAATCGTCCTGCTCGTAGGCATTTAGGATATCCCTGGTGGGTATATTTAACCCCTGGGGAGTGCCCCCGTTGTCACCGGTAACAGCGGACCCGGAATTATGGGGAGCAAATTGATAAATTAAATTATTACCCAGCTCCCTGTTACTTTCCAATTCCGCATAACTGACATCAAATATATACTCCTCGTGATACTTGTTCGCCGGATCAAAAATATCTTCATAATTGTCCACCAGCTCATAGCCAAGCTGCATTACGCTTTCCAGCTCAGTACGAGCGGAAGCATACTCTCCCTGGGTTAAGTACACCTCTGCCAATAATGTCCTGGCGGCTCCTTCCGTGGCCCTGCCTTTATTTTCACCAGAGTAGCTTTGTGGCAACACCTGGGCAGCAGCGCTGGCATCCTGGATGATCTGGTCATAAACGGCCTGGGCATCAGCTCTGGATCCAATTACATCGAAGGCCTGCGATGGAGATTCTACCTGGTCCAACACAAGTGGGACCCCTCCAAACAGCCTTACCAGATGGAAATAGTAAAAGGCTCTCAAAAATTTGACCTCGGCCGTAAGCTGTTCTTTAAGCCCATCGGTCTCAAACTCGGCCCTGTCAATATTATTTAGAACAGCGTTGCATTTTTGAATTCCCTGGTACACATCTCCCCAATACGGTTCGATATTGGTATTTGTGGATGTCATCGTGAATTCATCTATTAACCAAATGGGGTGAGGACCAAAATTCCCAACATTATACTGAACGATGGTATTGTCAGAACGCAACTCCGAGAATTTCCACTGGTTTCCATACATATCCTGCAGCTTGGAATAGGCCCCGATCACCGCCTGCTCAACCTGCCCTTCATTTTGGAAGAATTCTGTCGAGCTTATGGCGTCTTCCGGGGAAGTCGTCAAAATATTATCACAAGCCGCAAAAGCAATACACAGAAATAAAACTACGCCAGGTAATACTATACCTTTAAACTTTTTCATGATATAAAACATGTAATTACCCAATTAAAAATTAATATTGATACCCAATGTGAATACCCTGGAAATAGGATAATTTGAATTTCGTGTTTCACCCGGTCGAAGTGGATTACCGGATAACAGTTGCACTTCGGGATTCTGAAGATTTGTATTTGATATCCAGGCATTATGCACATTTACATAAAGTCTCGCTTCATTAGCTCCGACAGTACTTAAGAATCCATGATTAGCAGAACTGAAGGTATGTCCCAGCGTTACATCCCGGATCCAGATATGTGAGTTATCAACGATCCAGGTACTTTGTGCATACCGGTGGATCACTCTGGACATGGCTCTCGGGATCAGTCCATCACCGGGATTTTCAGGCGACATCCATCGATCATTGGCCTCCGCGGATACGTTAAAAACGCCATCCAAATTCCAGAAATCCTCACGACCAGCCTGCATGGTTTCGCCTCCATGAGAACCCGTCATGGAGATGCTAAGATCAAAGCCTTTATAGTTCAGGGTATTGGTCAACCCCCAGGTGAAATCGGGATATGGATCCCCAATTCTGGCGAAATCGTCTATGGGCGTTATTTGACCGTCCCCATTAACATCCTTGTGCTTATAAGCACCAGGAATAAACAAACGATTGGTATTGGGAGCAGGACCATTGGGAATATGTTCAGCTATCTCTTCATTGCTGCTGTAAAGTCCTTCAACTACATACCCGTAGAATTGCCCAATGGGATACCCTTCCTCGGTAATGTGCTTAGCAACCGAGACGGGTGATATAATTGGGGCATCCAGTTCTGTAACTTTATTGGCGTTATGATCGATATTAAAATTCAGATCCCAATTAAATAATGAATTACTGACAACGGTTGATTGTATGGCTAATTCAATTCCTTTATTGGTCACCTCCCCCCTGTTGACGAGGGCGTTACTAAACCCGGAAGTAATGGGAGTTTCCACATTCAACAGCATGTTGCTGGTAACCTTGTTGTAGTAATCTACAGTGACATTTAACCGGTTCGCCAATAAACTGACGTCCAGCCCAACATTCAGCTGTTCAACTTCTTCCCATCCCAAATTGGGATTTCCCATGTTGGTAATGCTCCTGCCGGCAGCCTCTTGACTATTTAACGCGTAATCAGTTGATTCAACAACCCCCAAATGGGCATAATTGCCAATGTTGAAGTTTCCTGACTTCCCGTAACCCGCTCTTATCATCAGGTTGTCAATTTTATCTGCTCCGCTGAGGAACGCTTCCTCAGACAGCCGCCAGCCAAGAGAAAAGGAAGGGAAGGTCCCCCATCGATTATCGGATCCAAATCTTGAGGAGCCGTCTCTTCGTATCGTAGCTGTGACCAGGTACTTATCCTGGTAATCATAGTTGACCCTTGCCAGGGTAGACACCAGTCCCCACTCGGCCGTATTTGTTGCGCCGCTTTGGGTCGGGGCAGCTCCCAGCGTTCTAATTTCATCATCCGCAAATCCACGACCCGTGACGTTTGCAAAATCTGTAGTTTCCTGTTGAACCGAAAGCCCGAGGACGGCATCAACACTGTGGTTTCTCCCGAAATCCGCATTATAATTAAGGGTGTTTTCGCTTAGCCAGTTAATGGAATTCGATGAATTAACATATCCCACCGCCTCGGTTGGGGGATATGTGTTAAACGATCCAACAGTGGTGGGCTTGTAGTACTCAGTCCTTGTATCGGACCAGTCAAAGTTGATGGTGGAATTAAATTCAAGTCCGTCAATCAACTCATACTCTACAAACGCATTCCCAATAGCTCTGCCCCTTCGCAGGGTATTCTCCACCTGCTTTGCCTGTAAAACAGGGTTGGGGAATGCGAGCATGCCATCTCCGTCGACCATGGGATTCAAGTTCCCATTCTCATCTCTGACGTCGGCTATCGGATTTACGAGATAGGCACTTGCATAATCCCCTGTTCGATATCCATCCGTGTCTCCCAGTTCTTGTTTCTCCAGAGATGGCGCGAGACGTAATCCCACGTCCAGCTTGTCACTCAATGTGGCATTCACATTTACTCGAAAATTGTATCGTTTGTACCCTGTTTCCAACAGCGTTCCCTCCTGGTCCAGGAAGTTTACAGAAACCATCGATCTGATGGCCTCATTACCACCTCTTATGGTAATGTTTTGATTATGCATAAGCGCGTCCTCATGAATAAGGCTGGGCCAGTCGGTTCCCTCCCCATATTGTTCCGGGTTCCGATACATTTCAGGAATGTCTGACGGTTGGGGTTCCCTGTTTTCCCGCCATCGAATTAAATCCGAAGTCCTGTCATTCACAAGCTGAGCCCACTCCCGGGCATCAAGAACCTCGACCATGCCTCGCTCTCTTACACTTTGCAACCCGACAGAGCTGTTGATTTCAATCTGTGTCTCGGGAGTTCCACTTTTGGTAGTCACCAAAATCACGCCATTCGCTCCCCTGGAACCATAAATTGCTGTTGCTGAAGCATCTTTCAAGACTTCAATTGATTCAATCTGGTTTGGAGCAATGCTATTCAGCGGATTTGACTGTTGACTCGCTGAATTTGGAATGGGAAATCCATCTACTACATACAGCGGGTCATTCCCAGCACCAATTGAACCTATACCTCTGATGCGAATAGTGGGTCCCGCACCCGGGGTTCCGCTGTAATTATTTACCTGGACTCCTGCCACTTTTCCGGTAATCGCCTGGTCGAGGCCCGTTATCGGTTGTGAATCCAGATCCTCCATCGGTACTGAGGCTACAGAACCCGTCACATCTTTGCTCCTTTGGGTGCCATATCCCACGACCACCAATTCCTCCCCGCTCAATGCCTGCGGAGTTAATGCCACATCTAAACTCGTCCGACCATTAATTGGAACCTCATTCGTCTCGTAACCGATAAATGAAAACACCAGCGTGTCCTGCAGGCTCTCTACCGGCAGATCGTATTGGCCGTCAGAATTTGTGGCGGTTCCCTGGGTAGTGCCTTTAATTATGACGTTCACCCCGGGCAGCGGGTTCCCGGTTTGAGCTTCTGTCACCGTACCGCTGACACTTTCAAACGCTTTTTTAAAACTCTCCTCCAGCTTTTTACGAACGATTAAAACATCCCTGCTTGGAGGAAGCACAGCTTCCAAACTGGTTCCCTCAAGCAGTAAATCCAATGCTTCAAAAACAGATACTTCATTTACATTGACAGTAACTGTTTTATCGGGAATAGAACTCGTTTGCAGCGCCAGCCCGACATTGACCTCATCAGCCAGCATTTTGAGCGCAGTAACCAGTTTTACTCCGCTAAACTCAAGGGAAACGCTTTTTTCGTTTTCTGATGAAGATTCATTCGCTACCCACTGCTTGTCATAGCTATGTTCTTGTTTCTCTGCTACCTGTAGATGAAGAGCAGTCACATTACCCACCCAACATATTAAAAATGAACAAAGAACAAGTGCAGAAATACTTTTTTTCCCAATCCCTAACACTTTAAGTAGATTTGTAAGTTTATTAACCATATTCATAGGTTCTTAATTTTATTTAGGTGTGTTTTCCATTGTCTTTGCATTTTCTACCACTGTGGTCTTGTAAGTTACATTTCCCATCCATTGTCGCTGTCTCAAAACCAATTTTCAACCATTAAGAGCTTTGGAAAAAGATTTTCCCCGGTATATACATTCACCTTGACTCTGTCCTCTATTACTTAGTACGTATCTGAAGGAGAGAAGTATTAAAGTTTTTTTAAATCATTTTACTTTGGAACGTGAGTTCGATATAGCGATCTCAACCAAAATGCCTGTTTGTCTTGAAATGGCAAGAAAACAGTCCCTCCTCGAGGAGGGTGGGCCAATCGCGTGGGTTTCGCGATTGGGTCGGGAGGTGCAGGCCTAACATAGAATAACACCCCTCCCGCCTCCGGCGGGACTCCCCTCAAGGGGAGATTAAAGTCCAGCCCCCCAAGAAATTAAAAAACAATTTTAAAGTTGGACGTTATATTGAACTCAGGTTTTTGGAGGAAGCGTCATTCCGTGATTCCCCTTTTTTTTAAAAACATTTCACTTCTGGGAACCTTTGCAGAACCCTCTATATTTTGCTGGAAGATGGTTGTACCACCGACCTTGTTGATCGCTAAAACGGGAGTACAACTCCCTGAAAACGAAAAATTGAGGGTTTTGTAAAGCCATCTGTTAAATAATACCTCAAGGATGGAACATCCCTGTCTTGAAGAGAAAATGGACTCCTCCACTGTCCCGTTGACTGCACTGAAGAGATCAGCCCATTTGTTTATCAGGAAAAAACGGGTAACCCTTTGACCCGGATTATTCACGAAATAGAACAAATTACGGCTTAAGCCAATAATATTATTATATCTAGCGGAAGTACCCGGTAGCTCAAATTTGGGTATCCTCACAAATAGTTGCGAAATTTGGTGAATAATCCGGGTTAAATTAATCCTCTGGTTCCCACCACTGGTTAAGCCGGGCCTGCAGCCGGTCGACTAACTCAGGATGTTCGTCTGCCAGGTTTTGGGTTTCTCCCGGGTCATCCATCACGTTAAACAGTTCCAGTGGTTTGTCCGGCAACTGTTCATCGCCGGGAACAATCAATTTCCAGGGACGCTGAAGGATCACCCGATGCTCCAGGCTCTTTCCCGGGACTTTCGGATCAATCATATCATGGGTGAAATCTTCACTGTATACGGTAGTTCGGTCGCGGCGATCTGGGGAGTTAAAGATATTAATGCCGGGAAGGTTCGATGGTCCCTCCACTCCGGCAGCCGCGAGAATGGTGGGGACAATATCCGTGCTGCTGACGAAGCTCGTCGTGTCCATACGCGCGTTGGTATGGCCCGGCCATTTGTACATAATCGGGGTGCGGATGCCCAATTCGTAGGGTGCCTGCTTGGAACCGGTCAGGTACCGGTTGGCCTCCTCAGGATTCTGTGCCCAACCGTTATCGGCTACGTATACGATCAGCGTATTTTCAGTTAACCCGCGCTGATCCAGTATATTCTGCAGTTCACCAACGGTCTGGTCAAACCACTCACACATCGCCCAGTAGCGGGCTACCGGCTCACTGGGAGCCCTGTCTATATATTTTTCAAGGAGTGAATCCGGGGGCGTATGCGGTGTATGTGGCATAAACGGGGCATACCACAGGAAAAACGGCTGCTCCGCCTCCATGGATGTGTCTATAAAGTTGGAAATTGGCTCCATCCCCTCACGCCCGATGTCGAGGCCATCGTCCCCGTGGCGGCCACCCCGGGAGGGATCCCCGTGGGTCATCCCCTCGGTAAATCCTGCATCTTTCCAGCTTCCTTCCCACCACTTGCCGGTCTGGAACGAGCGGTACCCGGCCTGGCCCAGAAGGGTCGGCAGGTTAGGAATTTCCAAAAAATTTTGGGTGATCGGTTTATTTTGTTCTGCGCGCTCCAGCATCCACTCCTGGCCATATCGCTGCCCGTCAAAAGAGAATTCCGGGTCGTTGCCCGTTACCCTGTGCTGATGGGGAAACAGTCCTGTAGCCAGGGTTGCCAGCGAGGGACGGCACAACGGGGCCGCCAGGTATCCACGAGTAAAGGTCAGGCTCTCCTCGGCCAGCCCGTCGATGTTGGGGGTCTCGATGTGCGGATGCCCCATAAAGCTGTAATCCGTCCAAGACTGGTCGTCGGAGATGATGAGCACGATGTTGGGCGGCGTCTCATCAATCTCCTCCTGACTTCTGGACTCCTCATTTGAACTACATCCCACGAAAAGGAGCGAAAGTAAAACTACTCCCAAAAAGTTTTTTAACAGCATATAGTTAAGCTTCCCCATGCTAGTATCCCGGATTTTGTTCCATGTTGGGATTCAGAATTAACTCATTCTCCGGAATAGGATATAAGGTCATGTGAGATTCTACATTGAAAGCATTCTCATCCAGAGGGGTCGTTTCGGTAAAGGGCGTAGATGGATTTTCAACGGCCTCCTCACCATGGGCTCGCATGGTCTCCACCGCAGTGCCTGATCGAACCAGGTCATACCATCGTTTATTCTCAAACGCCAGTTCAAACCTCCTTTCGTTCAGTAATGCCTGCCGAAAGGATTCCTGGTCAGGTAAATCGACCGGTGTTAATGCCGACAATCCCGCCCGGTCTCTTATCTCGTTGAGCAGATCAAAGGGCTCTCCCGTGTCGTATCCTTGTTCATTAATAGCCTCTGCGAGCATGAGCTTAACATCGGCGTAGCGGATCAGCGGCCAGTTGTGATTGGTGCGGGGAAAATTCTCATCGGTGGCCTCATCCCATTTTTTGATATATGGAACATTGGCTCCACCGGGATCGAAATAACCAATTGAGACCTCCTTTCTCTCGTCATCTTCATCATAGGCATCAACCAATTGCCATGTAGGTAAATTTTTGCCCCATGTTCCATCGCCAACCAGGGTTGGAATTACTTCCGGAAATCCTCCCACGGGAGAGAACTGAAACAGAAAGTTACTGGATTCCCCTTCGGACCCCTCTTTAAACGGGACTTCATGAATCATTTCCGAATTAAATTTATTTTGGGGATCAAAAATATCAGAATAGTCAGCTAGCAGAGAATACCGATTTGAATTTATAATCTCTCTCAATTTTGTCTCGGCATCTGCGTAGTTACCTCGCCACAGGTGGACCTTGGCTAACACCGCTTTCGCTGCTCCACTTGTGGCCCGTCCCAGATTGGCGTTATCGTAGCCAGCCGGCAATAGCGATTCCGCATCCTGCAGGTCCTGAATTATAGCATCATACACTTCATCTGTTGGGCTTTGGGTAATCTCAAAGGTATTTAACCCACTGTTGAAAGGCTCTAAAATTAACGGAATATTGCCCCACAGCCGTACGGCTGTAAAATAGAAATAGGCTCTCAAAAATTTTAACTCGCCTTCCAGTCGCTGTCCCAGATCGGAATCAATGGCTCCATTTTGAATTCCATCCTCTAATTTTGACAACGGTAAATTCGCATCTTTTATGCCCGTAAACAGGGTATTCCACGCATTCTCGATTTCCGGTTCATCCGAGACCAACACGAACCAGTCTATACGAACCAGCGACCGCAACACGCCGCGATTTAGCCCGTTATCAAAATGGGTGTTGTCACTTCTCGCCTCCTCCAGTACATGGGCCTGGAGCACCCACTGTTGCAGCTGGTTATAGGCTGCATCGGTTGCCTGGATAAACTGGTCGTCATTCTGAAAAAAGGTTTCACTCGTTGCAATGGATTCAGGTTCCGGCTGCAAAAAATTCTCGCAACCCACCATTGAAACACCTGCCAGCCAAATTACTATTATCTTCAAATATATCATCCTTAAACCATCCATAATAAATCCCCTTTAAGTCTAAAACTTTAAGTTAATTCCAAGTGAATACGAGCGAGCCAACGGATTAACATAACTGTCAATTCCGGGTTGTACAGGATCACTGCTGGCCGAAACCTCAGGGTTAAACCCGGAATAATTATCGAACCGAGCAACATTGTCAATTGTAAATATGAAGCGAACCTGGCTCGTCCCTATTTTTTGTGAAATCTGGCTGGGCAAGCTGTAACTCAGCTTTATATTTTTAATCCAAAGATGATCGCCCGGCTCCAGCCAGTCATCCATCCATTCCCGAGAATTTGCATTAACCTCAGACCTTGGTACAAATCCGTTGCCCGGATTTTCAGGAGATTGCCATCTATCGAGAACCAATGTGCTGACATTCCAGCGAGCTACCTGGTTTAGGTCTACATCCCGGATTGTTGGCATAATTTGATATCCGAGCATGCTGGACAGCAATACGGAAAAGGAAAAATTCCGGTATGACAGTTGATTGTTAAAACCCAAAATCACATCTGGAGTCGGGTCTCCGATAACCGTCATATCATTTGTGCGATCGATAACTCCATCTCCATTCAAATCTTTATAATGGTTGGTTCCCGGCACTTTGGGGAGTCCTGCAAAATTAGCCGTATTTGGATCATTTGCTGTTTCCTCGTTGAATAATCCCACACGCACCAGGCCCCACAAGGCTCCCACTTCGTCCCCTACTTGCACGACGTTGGTACCGCCACGTCCTCCAAAACGCAGCCGGTCGATTTGTGCCGGCATCTTGGTAACTTCGTTTGTAGTCCACGAAATGTTTAAATTACTATTCCACTGTACTCCCCCGTTAAAATCCTTAAAGGCATTAATGGAAGCGTCAACGCCTTTATTGACCATTTCACCGATATTAACTCTGGTACTTTGGAACCCTGAAGCTCCGGGTGTATTAACATTAAACAGCATGTTTTTTGTGGTCTTATTCCAGTATTCAACCTCCATGGTAATACTGTTATTCAGCATGCGGAGGGTGGTCCCTATTTGCCACTGTTCGGCTGTTTCCCATTGCAGGTCTTCATTACTTATGGCCGATAGTGATTTGGCCTCGCGCACATTATCCCCAAATACCGCCCGCACGGAGGCAAGTCTTCCCAGGGCATCAAAATTGCCGATGGCATTGTTGCCCGTCTTGCCGTAACTCCCTCTCAACAGTATTTCATCAATGAAAGCGTCATCAGGATAAAAATTTTCATTGGAAATTCGCCATCCCAGGGCCCCCGACGGAAAATTTCCATACCTGTTGTTTGCCCCCAGCCGTGATGACCCCTCGCGTCTAAAATTAAGTTCTGCCAAATATTTGTCCTGATAGTCATATTTTATTTGGCCAAAGACCGCCAGCAGTGACCATTCATAATCACTGCTAAAACCATTCAGCTCTGCGGCCTCGGCAAAGTTTACGATCTCATCGGAGGGGAAGATGGCTCCATTCATTTGATCTGTAACGCCGGTCTCCTTTTGTGCGGTCTGTCCCAGTGTAACATTAAAGTCGTGCGCTCCCATAGATCTGGTGTAACGGAGTATGTTATCGATGCCCCAATTCTCTAATTTGAATATTTGGTTCGTCGCATTGTTATTCTGTGGAGGCCCGCCCCTGGAAAGATCACCCGGACCAGCGATACTGATTTGGCCTATGGTCGTAGGTTGGAATTGTTCGGTTTCACTGGTGAGCTGTCGCACATAAATGCGTGGCGCATAATGCAGATTGTCCGTTATCCCCACATCAAAGTCTAAATTAGCTTGTAAGTCCCGGTTAATAACCCTGTCGAGTTCTTCTTTAGCCTGAAATATCGGGTTAGGTCTGGCAAAAAAGCCCGGAGCGTCTCCCGGAACGAAAGGGATAAGATTACCATCCTCGTCATATGGAGATATGAGTGGGCTCCCTGTTATTGCAGCCCATAATCCACTCCTGTGTCCATCTGAAGGGATCCTGTTATTTTCCGTTCGCATACCATTTAAATTTAGTCCCATTTGTATGCTTTCAGAGAGATCCGCATCGATATTTGAACGCAAAGAAAAACGTTGGAAATCATCTGAAGGCAGCAGGCTCTTTTCTTCCAGATAACCGCCCGAAATAAAGGCCCTCAGATTTTCATTACCCCCTCGATAATTGAAATTGTGATTATGAGAGAACGAAGAACGGCCTTCCTGGATAAATTCATCGAGCCAGTCGGTCCCTTCCGGACTTAACTCACCGCGTTCCAGGGCTTCCTGTGCGTCAAGAAACCGCTGAGGTATTGGTGTGGGAGTGGAAACATTATTAAACTCATCGAGCTCCCGGATACGCTCTATATTAAATTGAACAGCCTCTTCAGCGTTTAACATCTGAGGCCTCCAGCTCTCCGGAAGCTCTTTAATTAGAAGGGATGAGCTATAGGTAAATTCGCTCATCCCGGAAGCAGCATTTTTAGTTTCAACAAGAACAACTCCATTGGATCCTCTGGCACCATAGATAGCCGTTGCTGCCGCATCCTTCAAGACTGTAATACTCCCAATGTCATCAGGATTCAGCGTCTGCGGGAAACCTGTTCCTACGGGAAACCCATCAACCACAATTAATGGTTCTACTCCGGCATTGACCGAGCTCGTTCCCCGAACTCTAATAATTGGAGGAGAACCGGCAGCACCGGTACCATCCTGAATACGAACACCGGAAACGCGGCCTTTTAATAAATCTCCCGCTTGTGGAGTATTTTGATCACTCAAATTCAAATTATCCGTATTAACCGTGGAAATACCTGAAACTACATCTTCCCTTCTCTGCGTGCCGTAACCCACAACCACCAGCTCTTCACCGGAAATGGCCTGGGATTGCAACGCCACATCAATATCCGTGCGTCCATTTATTGGCACTTCCTGTGTCTGGTACCCGATAAAGGAAAACACGAGCGTATCCTGCAGCGAAGGTACATTCAGCTCAAATCCCCCCTCACTGTCGGTAGAAGTTCCCGTGGTGGTTCCTTTGACCAGTACATTCACCCCGGGCAATGTCTCCCCGGTACCGGCATCCGTCACCGTTCCCCGTACCGTTTCCATCTGTTTTACCCTCTTGTTGTCAAGTATCCGTCGAATTACCAGGACATCACGGCTGGAAGGAAGCACGGCCTCCAATCCCGTTCCGGAGAGCAGGGTATGCAACGCTTTAAAAACGGAAACGTTCTCAAAGTCAGCGTTGACCTTTTTGTTCGGTACATGTCGAACTTCAAGCGCCAATCCCACATTTACCTCGTCCGCCAACAACTGAAGTGCCGAAACAAGCGTAACCTCATGCAGTTTTAGCGAAACCTTTCGTTGTGAATTGGAGGCAGGTTCATTCGCGACCAGCTGTGGCTGATGACGTTCATCCTCATCCGAAGTCTGCAGATAGGAACCTGAGGCAAAGCCCGCCTGGGCGAGCATGCAGAAACAAAGCAAAAACAGGGCCATCTCTTTGATCCAAATTCCAAGCCTGTCCAGTACTGTCACCGTTCTATTATATCTATCCATATCATCCCGTTATTTTTATTTACAGATCAAGATTTTACGTTATCTTTTACCCAAATTACGCTGTTGTCTTTTCTCTCATAATCTATGTGAAGCGTCATGGAGACCACCTCCAATACCTTTTCTACAGACCCATACTGGAAATCCGTCGAGAGAGTCAGCCTTTTCAACTCTTCATCCGAATAGTTAAATGAAAGGTCAAATATTCGACTCAACTGCAGGCTTACCTTGTCAAGCGGGGCCTCATTAAACTCGAGTCGTTTGTTCATCCAGCTCAAATAGTTGTTCACGCCAAATTCATCAACCTGGATCGTGCGCTGTTCCAGATCGATATAGCCAAATTGTCCCGGTACCAGCTCGGTGGCCTCCTCCTCATTCTGTCGCTCTGTCCACATCGAAACTTTTCCTTCTGTTACAGCTACTTGCACGTTATCTTCATCAGGATCCGCTTTGACGTTAAATGCGGTACCTAAATCCTTGATGGAAGCACCCGGCGTGTGAATTACAAAAGGCCGTGTTTCATCATGGATCACTTCAAAGTACGCTTCACCAGTCAGTGTCACCTCTCGCTCGGATCGCCCGTAGCCCTCTGATATTTGAATCTGGGCATTGCTGTTTAACCGGATCTTCGTCCCATCACTTAAGGAGAGAAGCTTGTGCTGATCTTCTCCCGCCTTATACAGTACAGGTTGTTCGGCGACCTGGGATTGCTGATTCATATCCGCCCAGTTGCTAAAAACTACAACGCTTGAGACCAGTACTACGAGAGCGACGGCTGCGACTTGCCAGTAGTAATTCGATTTTCTGCCAGAAGGAGTAAGGTATTTGTCAGTTGGAGTGGCTTCGATTCCACTTTCAATTGTATCCCACATCTTCTCCGACCGTATTTCTGACATCAGCGGCGTAATACGTTCATCCTTGAGGAGATCAATATCCTGGTCCAATTTCTTTTTCAGAAATGCTTTACCCTCCGGCTTGCTGAACCAGTCCAGAACCGCCCCGGCCTCCTCGGCAGAACACGTATTCCTAAAAAATCTTTCTACTTTTTCAAGATCCATATTAATTGTTACTTGGCTCTTTATTACTTAGTACGTTTTCACAAAGGGAAAGTATTAGATCGATTTCAAATAAATTTTAAAACGAGCTGCAGCTTACTTCTCTATGTTCCATACATTTCCGCTTCTGTTCTGTATCCTATCATAAATTCATGAGGGAGGGGAGATCAACTGGGAGAAGCCCGACAAGAGGGCAAAACAAGTTTAGGATGTCTCCTCGTTAAAGGCTAGGCTATTCTTGGCGAGAGAATTGATTAAATCCTTTTTTAAAAGCCATGAACGGCTTTTTGTATGAACACAAACGAATCCTAACCACGGGCGATTAGGTATCGGTTATCGGGAATTAGTTATTGGTTTTTTACCAATTAACGAAACACGCCTGCGTTGTGTTTGTTGGTACAGCTTACATACGAACCAATGTAGTTTGGGAAGAATGCAGACTAGGAGTCCGACAGACTCCTAGATTATGTCTCTCTTTCCCAGGTATTCCCGAATAAATTTTGAGCTGCGATAATATTGTGTTTTTACCGTATGGATTGACACGTTGTTTTTTTCAGCTATTTCAGCATTTGTAAGTCCCTCAAAACTGCGCATTTTGAACACTTTCCGTTGAGCGGGGGTCAGTTTTTTGAGAGCTTGAATCACCAAGTCTTTATATTCGGCCAGGATGAGTTCTTCAATAGTGGAATTGCGAAGGCGATTATCTTCTGAGAGCTTTTTATACCCGTCTTTGACTTTATTTCTGGTCTTTCTCTTTCGAATCATGTCAATAACATGATTTTTCAACATGGAAAAAAGCAGTCCCTTGATGGAGCGAGCCGGATCCAGCTCTTTCCTCTTTTTCCATAATTTCAGGAAAATATCCTGTATTGCGTCCTCGGCAAAGGCTTCATCCTTCAGGTAGCGTTTTGCCACGTAATAGAGCTGCTCATGATATCGTTCATAGATTTCTCTGAGTGCATGTTTCTTACCCTTCCGAATTTTTTTGACCAGTTCGCTGTCACTCATATTATTGATACTCATCCCATTCACCTTAACCAAATGAGTTCATCTCGAAAAATTCGGCAAGTCCCATTTATCTTCTGGAAAGACATGGAATCGCAAAATCCCCACCTACCTCTACACTGTATAAGAGACGACAGAGATGGGCTTCTACTCCTTTTACCGAATACAGCAGGACAAATAGCGGGATAAGCCTCTCTTGATGGCTTACTTAGAAGCACTCAACAAGTTACTATCTGAGGACGTTGCAAAACCCTTAATTCCTTGTTCTGAGGGAGTTGAACTCCCGTTTACAAGGGCGTTGGCAAATCCCCTCCCAACAAAATAGCAGGTTCTGCAAAGATCCCTGTCATTTAGTTCAACCTCTTAATCCTGAAATTTCGGTATTCCACCTTCATGGGAGGGCCAACATGTACCTGGACGCCAAGCCGACCATCAAACCGGCGGTTAACCGTATCCCGATCGGTCGCGTCGCTCATCAACGCGCCATTGACGTAATGTTGCAGATGATTTCCCCTTGCTATTATGTGGTACTCATTCCAGTTGCCATTATTTATATTGGCCTTCAGAGAATCCACATTTCCCAAAGAGCCAACGACATTTCTTGCAGTCCACTGATTATTCTGAATGTAGGTCTCCAGGGAGTCTGTTTCGGGCATCGGCGGGAGGATCACCTTTTCGCCAATTGCCGCCAGTGTGGTACGCCTGCGCTCTTCATAATTCATCCCGGTGTACCGGTTCTGGCCGTCCAGGTCTGCCTGGTATCCTCGCAGGGCATAGGGCACTCCCTCAACCCGTTCACTCCGGTAATTGATTCCGCTGTTTCCATCCGCCGAGATCCGGTACTCAACCTTGAGCTCAAAGTCAGATGGCATATCTCCCTGCCAGATGATAAAGCTGTTTCGGTCAAGTAGTGTACTGGGGGTCACCTCTCCGACCAATGCGCCATCTTCGACACGCCAGTAGGTTGGATCTCCTTCCCATCCATCTAGCGTTTTTCCGTTGAATATTTTCTTAAATCCGTCTTCTGCTGGAGTTGCCTCATCGGGTTCGCCGCAACCAACAACAGCAATAAGCAATATGGTCCAAAGGAAGCAATGAGCAAACATATTATGAGCGAACTTCGATATCTCTTCATTAATTCTTGTATACATGAGCTTCCTCAATCAAAAATTTCAATTAAAACAATTGTCTTGGGTAAAAAAATAGGGAGAGCTTTTGCAAGCCCTCCCTTTAAAAGATCTACATGTTAATTATTGGTTTAGATCACTTATTGATAGAAACTATTTTGTGTGATCTGACCCTGGGTATTCTGAATCTCACCTACTGGTATAGGCAGAACCAGTTCAGCTGGAGAAGAAATATCAATGTTGCTAATTCCTTCAACATTGCCCTCTTTTGCTATACGATCATCATGGAAGGTAACCAAAACATCATGAGCAAAGGAGAGCGTACCATCATTATAATGTGAAAATCGGAACAGGTCCATTATACTATGCCCCTCGGCCAACAGCTCCACAGTCCGTTCCATAAAGATAGCTCGGCCCAAATTATCACTATCCAAAAAGGTTCCTTCAAGGATAAATGGTACAGGATAATCGATATCAAGTGTCGCAATACTGGTAGGAGCCATACCTGCACGCTCACGGATATCATTGATATACCCAATAGCAGCAACGTCATCGCCCCCATCCCCTCGTTGCCAGTGCGCCTCTGCCAAAGCTAACAAGGCATCAGCATACCGGAATATTACAAGATTACCATCTTGTTCACTATCACTAGCGATCTGATTCGGCCAGTAGTACTTTTTAATTGTGGCAATAGAGTCACTTGACACAGAAAAAGGCGTATGTGCTACACCTCCAAAAGTTCTATTGGACGGATCAGCTGTCCAATAGAACATATCCGTGTATCGTTCATCATTGGCGGTATCAAAGAAATCCCAAACCTGGTATGAAGGATATATCCCCTCGTTGGATCCATCTTCCGTTGTTGGCATACCGGGAAAATTATCCTGCATAATGCCGTTGTCAGCGTAATGATGAGGAATAACCATATCCAAAAAATCTGCATCAGGCTGACCGGCCACACTATTTGAGTACTCGAGCTCAAAAATGGACTCGTCGTTATAATTATTATCAGGATTAAAGATATCGATATATTCACCCTGTGGCAGAAGCGAATATTCGCCAGCCAATGATTCCAGGGCAGAAATCGCACCTGTATAATCACCTGTTAATAACCGTGTTTTACCCAATAGGAAGTTTGCCGCCCCGGCAGTAGCACGTCCAAGATCGGTGCTACCTTTAGAGGGTAGTGAAGTAGCATCCTCAAGGTCACTGATAATTTGTGCATATACTTCACTTTCTGAAGCACGCACTTTATCAAGAGCTGCTGCAGGAGAAGAAGTCTCCTCCGTCACAAGCGGTACGCCTGTGCCGTCTACATCACTCCAGAGCTGAACCAGGTTGAAATATGATACAGCACGAATAAATTTGGCTTCGTTCAAGATCCGATCACGCTGATTGCTATTTTCCCATTCTATATCATCTATTCGGGTAATAACAGTGTTTGCAGTATTGACCGTCTCGTAAAATCCCCCCCAAATTTGTTCGGGTATGGTATTACTGGGGTTTACAAACCAGCCCATTACGTTCTGGGCATCAATACCCGGAAGATTGGGATCAAACATCCGGTTGGTCGCATAGCCACGGGTCTCTTTCAACAGTAAATTTGTGTTAACACCATCACCAAGTCCCAACACTCCTCTCAAATCAGTATAAGCAGCTGCTAAGGCCGCCTCAAAGTGAGAGGGTTGTTCAAAATAATTGGCTGTGGTAGTAAACGAAGCCGGGTCCGGACTTAAATAGTTGTCTGTATCGCACCCGGTCCAAAGGAACATGACCGCGCAGAGCATCACAGCCGCTGGCCACACCCTCAGAATTCGGTATCGAACTTTATTAGTTTTATTAGATAATTCCATAGTGATTATTCCATAATTTTTTTTGCAATTAGAAAACACCCTCTTACAGGCCTATTTCTAGACCTAATGAAAACGTTGTTGCAAGCGGATAAGAAGAAAAATCTCGTCCGAGAGAAAGGTTTCCGGTCTGCCCATTATCCTGTGCTTCGGGATTACCCGGATATGAGGTTATGATCCAGGGGTTATCCACCGACATGTACACATTAGAGTTTTTGGTGCCGGCAAATCCAGATGGCAGGTTATACCGGAGCGTTACATTACGCACCCACACATTCGTACCATCATAAATGTTGAGCGTATGCTGACCACGATAGCGCGTACGAGCCTCTGACGGTCCTAGAGGAGTTGGATGCCTTCCATCACCAGGTTCTGCTTCAGAACGGTAGAAATTATTGGCATAATCCGCGGCTACATTGAACAATCCATCGATGTTAAGAGCAGTACGGAAGTACTCTCTGCGATTGATATCATGGCCTATGCTACCGGTAACATTAAAACGGAAATCCCAGTTTTTATATCGTATGGTATTCACCATTCCAAATGTCCAATCGGGATGTGGATTACCAATCACAGCAAAATCACCTTCAGGAGGTGGACCAGGGGTAATCTGACCGTCCCCATTTACATCCAAAAATATCAAGTTCCCCGGAATCGCTCCTGAATATTTGGGCACATTGGAATCTGCTATCTGCTCTGGAGTGTACAGGGCATATCCATCGGGTACTACATGTCCGAGGTGTAACGCCATAGGATCACCCACGCGTGTAATGTGGGCAGGCTGTCCTTCTGCTCCTGCACCATAAATTGGAGCTCCATTTGGCAATGAAGTAATCTCATTGCGATACATTGACCAGTTCAGGTCTGTTAACCATGAAAAATCATCGCGTTCGACGTTAACAGTATTGAGAGTAACCTCAAGCCCCCAGGTTTCCATATCACCCAGGTTCTCGGTTACTGAGCCAAATCCGGAACTTGTCGGCAGGTTGCGGTTCAAAAGCATATCGGAGTTAGTCCGATTGAAATATTCGACGGTAAGATTCATCCGATAATTCAGTAAAGAAGCATCCACACCAACATTAACCTCCTTTAAACGCTCCCACGTCAGGTTGGGATTGGCAAGTGAAACAATTTTCCGTCCACCTGCAACCGAGCCATTGTTAAACATATAGTCCGCTTGCTCAACGGTTCCCAACGCAGAGTAATTACCTATTTGGTTATTACCACTGAATCCGTATGAACCACGCATACGCAATTCATCGAAGGTCTCGGAATTAAAAAATTCCTCGTTGTGCACATTCCATGCAACCGCAGCTGAAGGGAAATTGCCCCAGCGATTTTCACTACCAAAGCGTGAAGAACCGTCAGCGCGGAAGGTGGCAGTAAATATGTACCGGTCTAACAGGTTATAGTTTGCCCGCCCCAGCCAAGACATCATTGACCACTCTGATTCTAAACTATTACCGGTAAGATCAGAAGCAACGTTCAATGTACGTATCTCATCATCGGGAAACTCTCCATTAAATTGGGAGGTGTATCTGTATCCAGTCTGAACACTATATCCTGCTAATGCGTCCAATGTACCGGGACCAAGTTCCCTGTTAAAGTTGACGGTTATTTCACCCAACAGGCTGTTGTCTCTAGAATCGTTGATATATCCTATAGGCGTTACCGGTGGGTTACTATTAATTCCACCAAAAGTTGATGGCCTGAAGTACTCTTCTGTAGAAAGACCCCAATCCACGTTCCCACTGGCGCGTGCGGTCAGCCCTTCCATAAACTCATAGTTCATAAAGGCGGTACCAATTCCTCGTATACCATCAAAGCTTTGATCAAGATTTTCAAGTACGTAGAGTGGGTTCGGATGTTGCCAGGTTCCCGGACTTCGTACATGTTGCTGAGGATAAACAGTAAGTTCACCGTCGACATAAGCAGGTCCAAGAGGACTCATCATCATAGGAGAACCTTGTACTGAACCACGGCCCTCTTCAGCGACATCGGGAAGATTTCTTTTCGTATAACTGGGAGCTAGTTTTAGTCCAACAGTAAGTTTGTCTGACAGCGATGCCTCCAGGTTCGCACGAAGGCTTACCCTGTCAAACGAAGTATGTTTAATAACACCTTGGTCGCTACGAACATTAGCAGAAAAATAGGAGCGAATGGATTCGTTACCGCCACTGATAGAAACGTTAGCATCATAACTTATTGCATTGTCCTGGCGGACGGTCTCAAACCATTCGGTATCATTGTAGTTCTGCGGATTGGCATACACATCAGGTAAAGGCGTACCTGCACCCATTCTATCTTCCCAGATAAAACGCCAAAAGGATGCGTACTCTTCAGCATTGGCCATATCGAATTTCATCCGTTCAATATCTTGTGAAACTGAAGTAGAGACATTCACATTGACCTGTCGTGCACCGGCAGATCCGCCTTTCGTTTCAATTACAACTACCCCATTGGAAGCACGAGAACCATATATAGCGGTAGCAGAAGCATCTTTTAATACCGTAATAGATTCTATATCCGAAGCTGGAATATCAGAGAGCGGGCTCCTGTAGTTCGCTGCTTGTTCTTGGTCTGGATTGGGTTGCGGCAGCGCAAAACCATCAACTACATACAGAGGAACCACTCCTGAGCCAGCACTACTGACACCACGAATCCGAACCTGAGCTCCAGACCCGGGAACACCCGTGGTCTTCTGAACGGTAACTCCGGCAATCTGTCCTTGCAGGACCTGTTCCGGACTGCTTACAGACAAACTCGATATATTTGCATTGTCTACAACTCCTACTGATCCAGTTACATCCTCACTTCGCTGGGTACCATATCCAACTACTACGACATCTTCACCCATCACAGCCGCTGGAGTCATTTCTATATTGACGGTTTGACGACCGTTAATCGGTTCATTGACGGTTTCATACCCCACAAATGAAAAGACGAGTGTAGCGTCCAGTGAAGGTACATCTAGTGAATACTCACCATCTGCATCGCTAGAAGTACCAATCTGGGTGCCCTGAACTGAAATATTTACTCCCGGCATAGTGACACCGGTTTCAGCGTCTGTGACTGTTCCGGTAACTGTCTGGCCAAATGCAACAGAGGTCAAGAACATCAGTGATATCCCCAACATCCAGAAAGCCTTCAGCCTTATCCTGAATTGATTTAACATATATAACATGTTTATTTCCCTATTTTTTATGTTAATAGTATATAAAAAAGAATACGGTATTAGATTAGGCCTTTATCCCCCCTTACCCCTTTGATTTGTTATTATTTAAAATGAATCTACACTTTTTAAATCCTACTAAGTGCAAGCAGATTTCCCTAATTAACCTTATTATCTATATAGATAGAGGGCCCCATTATTAATTACTACTCTTTTTAAAAAAATTATTTTTTCCCGTCAATACCTTCCCTACTTAATTTGTTTACGACACGTTTAGAGAGTAGACTTTAAATACAAGGGGCTATTCAAGCTAGTGGTATACCAGGTAAAGGGGGGGGCTTTAAAAAGCCTGACTATCCATGACACTAAAACCGACTTCGACAAAATTTTATCATCCGTAAAAATATTCCAACCAATCAGCTTACTGTTTAGGGCAAGCTACATTTTCTCTGTGAACAACTTTAACGGTTATCACATTATTGGCTTAGTCCTGTTCTGGGCATCGACAGCGAATCCTGGTTATAGAGTAAGCTTAACGCGGATTACGAGGCTGACTTTTCCAACCTTTCTACCTGAACTGCATTACCTGCTGCGGAGTATATCAGAACATAGATCTGGCCAAAGCCAGTATACATAACGTCTATTTTTGCAAGGTATGAAACAGAGCTGGCACCCCAAATCGGTATTTTTAAATTTATTCAATCCTAAACACCTGGAGTCTATCATCATTGTTGGCAACCAATAACAGTTTATTTTCAGGTGTGTTAATAATTTTCAAAGTTTTTACATCTCCCGAGGCCCACAACCCACTTCTAAAGGGGGGAATGGGTTCAAAATTGCCATCTCCATCTCCTTTTAATAATAATCCATTACCGGCATCAGCTCTTGAAATATCAGGATGGGTGGCAAAAATATTGCCAGCTATAATCAAATCAAGGTTTCCGTCCTGGTCAACATCTTCTGATACAATTCCGTTAATCGGAGAGATCTGAGCATAATCCGGGAGTGTATTCATCGAGTACCCGCCTTCTTCTTTACTCAGGAGCACCATGCTGGCAAAGGTATCAGCCTGAAATTTTAGTGATTCATTTAAATCCCGCTCTTCGAAAATATCGGACATTGACTCTCCTTTCATTGATGAAAAAGTTGGATATTGCTCATGTATAAATCTCTGTTTCCCAAGCAATAATCTGCCCTTCCCAAAAAAAGGATAGTAAAGGCTATCTCTCTGTACAGTATAAATTAGATCTGTCGTCAGATCATTATTAAAATCGTTTGCAAACAGCCCGAACTTCTGTTCTCTTGAGGTACTAAAAGTGTGATTAAGCCCCAGATTACCCGCTACGATGTCCGGTTTTCCATCCTTGTTAAAGTCACCGGTTTCCAGGCTATACCACCAACCCCTAAGTGGCTGTTCTATGACTTCATCTGTTACTTCCTCCAGCTGGCCACTGCTACTCATTTGATAAAACTGAATCGGGAGCCAGGTACCGGCCATAACCAGATCTAGCTGACCGTCTCCATTGAAATCTATCCACTCTGCGTCGGTAATCATACCCGGTTCAACTAAACCGGGAGCCACATCTTTCGTTACATCCCGAAAAGTCCCCCCCTCGTTTAGAAGGAGGTAACTTCGTGCTGGGTAAGGATACTTTTGGGGGAATAGTCTCCCTCCGACAAATAGGTCCATCGACCCATCCCCGTTGAAATCTCCCGGAGTTACCACTGAACTGCTCGTATACATTCTGGGAAGTGCGGATTCATCTTTAATGAAGCGGCCCTCTCCCGTGTTGATATATAGGCGATCGAGCATGTTGTCTTCATGGGAAAAAAATTCATATCCACCACTTGCCACGTACAGATCAAGCGAGCCATCTCCATTCGCATCAAAGAAAACTGCTCCCATGTCTTCACTAGAAGCATCCGCCAACCAAGGCTGATTTTCATTCGCTTCTTCAAACTGCCCCGGTGACTGCTGCATATATAATACGCCGGCCGAATTAGCTGCCCCTCCCACATATAGATCTTCCAGTCCGTCACCATTGACATCACCTGTAGCTATCCTTGGCCCCAATCTTGACAATTGCTGCATAAGTAACGGCTGAACCTGATAATCGATAAAATTATTTTCATTGTGTTCATAGGTCAAACCCGTCTCATTTGTCACTTCTTTAAATAAATAGCCAATATTCTTTGGTGATCTGTCAGGATCTCTAGGATCTGATGCGTTATTATAATCAAGGGTTAATTGTTGATTTGCCTCTATCCCGGTCAACAACTGATAACTTCCATCCGGCCAAAATACTTCAAGTGAATCAATAAGGTTCTCTTTCTCTAATCCGAAATGAAGACGAGTATCAACAGATGACTGGTATCCACGGTAAGGCGATTGGTACAAATACTGTTTTTCTTCTCCTAATGTGATAACAACCTCCGTTCCAATCCCTATACTATTTTGTCCTGGCCCATTCAATTGAATAGTCAGGTAATGATTACCGGATTGTTCTATGGTATTATTCTTGTAAATCGAGGCGGGTTCATTCAGATTGTTAATAATCAGTTCAAGATCACCATCGTTATCCAGGTCGCCGTGGGCCGCTCCATACGAATAGGTGGAATCCCCAAAGCCCCAAGATTTGGTTACATCACTGAACTGCATTGTACCATTGTTTTGAAACAGATAGTTGGGTATCCGAATATTCTTTAGATTTTCTAAAATCTGGGATCGTTTGTCTTGGTCTGATGTATTGTGCATTTCGACGATGAAATCGAAATCGTTGGTCGCTTTCGGATAACCATTCGTTACAATGATATCTTTATGGCCATCATTGTCATAATCACCAAATAGTGTTGCCCAGCTCCAGTCTGTGTATGCTACTCCAGCTATACGAGCCACTTCACTAAATTTGAGATGTCCAGAAGGATCGATCCCATTGTTCAACTGTAATGCATTGAGGTTATAGGAATAGTTATAGCCCTGGTCAATTACCAGGTTGTTAAATTGCTCAAAGCTGGTACCGTAACTCATTCCCTTTCTTTCTTCAAGATCCTCCGGCATCATTCCAGTCTGAAAAATATCGGGCCATCCATCGTTATTAAAATCAGCTATATCCACCCCCATCCCGGCATAGGTAGTATGTTTTAAGTACGACCTTGATTGATCGGTGAACGTTCCGTCTCCATTATTCATATACAGCACATCGTCCGGTGCAATATCGTTTGATATATATATGTCAGGCCATCCATCACGATTAAGATCTCCTACAGCTACCCCGAGTCCATATCCCTTTCTTTCCAGGATACCCGCTTCCCTGGATACTTCGGTAAAGGTACCGTTCCCATTATTCCTGTATAACTGATCAAAACTTATATTCAAGCTATCCGCTGAAGGGTTTTGGGAGATGGCAATACTCTGGCCCATTTCCCTCGAAAATGTGCCCGGAGAGTGATTCAACAAAAATAAATCCAACAAACCATCCCGATTATAATCTAAAAAAGCTGCATGTGTTGTAAATCGGGTAGATGCAATACCATATTCTACAGCCGCCTCTGTAAATGTATTGTCCCCATTATTTAAGTAGAGTAAATTGGCTCTCTGGTTTTCCGGGTCTTCTTCCCTGCTGGCTACTGAAAGATAGATATCAATATAACCGTTGCCATCAATATCTACCATAGAGGCCCCAGTAATCCATCTCTCTGTCGTGATCCCTGCTGATTCTGTGATATCTTCAAATTCCAGTTCACCTTTGTTCAGATACAATCTGCTGGAAACCATATTACCCGTGAAAAAAATATCGGATAGCCCATCATTATTAATATCTGCTATAGCAACACCGCCTCCATTATACAACAAAGAAAAATCCAGCACATTTTCTCCGTCTCTTTCATCAATAACGTTGGAAAAGGTGATCCCGGTCTCAGAGGAGGGCAGTTTACTGAAAATACCGGTAACAGGTTCACTATCGGCCGAGGTTGACGAGTTTGGTGCAGGCTGTTTTTGCTGCTCCCCTGAGCAACTGCCCAGGCACACCAATACCAACAGTGCCACCAAAAGTTTCCTGCCATCCATCATATAGCCTGCCGTTTAAAATCCCGGGTCCGATTTAGAATTGTAGAAGGCTTTGAAATTCGCACACATTATTAATGTATTCGAGTTAAGTTGGTAAATTACGGTTTATGCATCTGTAGACCAATATTGCTGTCCAACAAAATCAGAGGCCGTTGTAAAACCGTTGTTTTGGCAAAACCCGGCATTGTTGCAAATTCGAAATCCTCATTAATGGGATAGAAACTGCGGTTTCGAATGCACTCAGGGGTTGGCCCTGGACAAAATCCCTGGTTTTTCAAAGGCTTCTATAAGAACTCAAGGATTTGACCTGCCGGCCCGGCCTAGTCTAACAACTTGAGTTCCACGTTTCGAATCTCCACCCGCATCGGAGGGCCGACATGCAGCTGAAATGCGAGCACGCCCTTCTCCAGGTTTTCTCCCGAATGATCGATCACTTCGTGCATTAACTGATTATTGATGGAGGCGCGCATGGTGTCGCCGTTGGCATACACGTGATACTTGTTCCACTCGTCGTGGACAATGTACTTTCCGAGCTCCGCCTCTTCAGCAAACCGTTCCTCTTCTTTTTCGCCCTCGCTGTCGATCACAACCCGCTGTCCGCGGCGTGCCAGGATACCCCGTTTTTTCTCCTCGTAGTGCAGGCCCGGAATCCAGTCGCTGACTGCAAAATCTCCCTGGTTCCCGCGGACTCTATACTTAAGATCGGGCTTGTCTTCGGTTGTAAACCGTTCCGAACGATACTGGAAACCGGAATTCCCCGACAATTCGCCCCCCGTTTCAACAAAACGATATTCAAAACGGGCTTCAAAATTAGCCGGTTCCCCCTCTTCCCAGATAAGGAAGGTATTCTCTTCAATGTTATTTTCTTCGGAGGTCTCTCCGACGATAACGCCCTCTTCAACGCTCCACAAACGGGGATCGCCCTCCCACCCGTCCAGGTTTTCACCGTTGAATATGGATTTGAAGCCAGATTCAGCATTTTCCTGCACGGCAGCTGTTTCGGAGTCCGCCTGCTCTGCTTCTTGACCTTCTTGTGCACAACCCATAACCAAACCCAGTATCAATACTGTTAAGAGCTTTTTAGATAATGAAGTACCTGACTGCATCGAGATCATATTTTCTTCCATAAGATTGAATATTGAATGATTCTTTTTTACTGCTTCCATATCCCTGCCTACTTATTCTCTAAAATAGCAGAGCCCGTCCCATGCAGCCAACAGTGCCGGCAGATGGAACGGGCGGGGCTATTATCTGCTACCTCATGTGTAATGAGTTTTTTTAATTATTCCGCGCTTTCTTCAGTGTTCTCCTCCGATTCCTCTTCACTTTCATAGATCTCGTCTTCCGGATTTCCTCCCGATTCAATATATCCCATCAGGTCGCGAAGCTCAGCGGGATTCAGCGTATTGATCAGGCCCGGCGGCATCTGTGAGATATCGACCGGCTCTATCGAAACCACTTCAGAACTGTTCACAACCGTGGGTGGTTCGTCCGGGTCGCGGGTATAAATTTTGATGCTTTCTCCCTCTTCGACGACCAGTCCCGTAACGGATTCTCCATTTTCAAGCGTAACTTCGGAGCTGCTGTACTGGTCGGAGATCAGCGTGTTTGGATTGATCGTTTTTTCAATCACCCCGTCGATACCGAAGCGCCGGGCCACGCTGTTCAGATCGGGACCGATGTTTCCACCGTAACCACCGAGCCGGTGACAGGATGCACAGCCTATTGCGTGAAACAGGCTGCGTCCGCGTTCGAAATCCAGCTCGCCCTGGATCTCTCGTCCCCATCCCTCCTGGTCGCCGTAGATCGCGTCCAGCGCACCGTTAACCGTCCACTCGCGCCCGGGACCTTCCGGGGGATGGATCTCGAAATCAGGTTCCTGTGCAAGGCTGACCCCCGTCAGGTCTGATACGGCTTCAATCTCTTCTTCACTGGCATTGGCCAGCGCCTCGGTGCGCATCCGCTCGAGGAAGCCGGTATAGCTGGCACCCCCCATAGCATCGGAGGCATTATTGATAAAAGTAAAGTATTCGCGCCGTTGCTCTATCGTCCAACCGTTTTCCATATTCCTGAGCATAAACGCATACTCAAGCTTGTTGGTAGGCGGCGGATTTTCAATCATGTCGTTAATCGTTCCGCCGTAGCGCTCGTTCCGCTCCAACAGGCTTTTATTCCAGTTCAGCGGCGTCGGCTCGGTGTCACTCTGCATCAGCGTAAGCGCCTTTCCGATCACGCGTGGGTCTTCAAGGTAGACCAGGACCCGGATAAGCTCTGTGTTTACCCGCGGGTCGTCGTCCGGCAACACCTCCTGCAGGCGATCCGTAATTTTGGCGTGTTGCTCATCACTGGGATCGCCGAGCCGCATGAAGATGAGTGACAACGCCCGCAGATATCCGAGCTTCTGCTCCGCATCGAGGGCATGGACATTCAGCTCCAGCAGTGATTTAATGGCGCCGTCCCGGTGACTTTCGGACCCTGTGCGGGCCAGTGCCACCATAGAGGTTATGCGCGCCTGCGGATTCATTTCAGCCATCGCTTTTCCGGCCCAGCTATCTACCGGTTGAGCCTCAATCGCGACCCGGGCTGCATGACGAATAAAACGGTCTTCGTTTGAGAGATAGGGCCATGCCGTTTCAACGGCTTCCGGATCCTGCTGCCCGTGATAAGCTTCCAGCATGCGCCGGGTTTCACGTGCTTCCTGCGCCTCGGGGTTGTCCACCGCCTCAGCGGGTGCGGTCGATTCATCTCCGGTATAGATTACGCGATACAGGTACGACTGCTGATTACGGCCTCCCGTGGCAAAATAGAGGGCCCCGTCCGGTCCGATCACGGCATCTGTCAGGGGAAGTGGACTTCCCGACAAAAACTCTTCTACTTCAGCCGTATAACTGGCTCCTTCCGGTTCCAGGTGAAATGCATACATGGTACCGAAGGTCCAGTCCAGGCCAAACAGCGCCCGCTGGTATCGGGCCGGGAACTCGGCGCCCGTACCGAATAGCAGCCCCGTCGGAGAACCCGGGCCGATATTTACAATGGGTGGAAGACTGTCTTCATAATATTGCTTCCATTTACCACTGCCGCTTCTCCAGCCGTAATCACTCCCGCTCACCGAATGAATCAGGCGGGTGGGGCGGTACCAGGGCATCCCCATATCCCATTCCATATCGGAATCATAGGCAAAAAGATCACCGTGGGCGTTAGTGGCTATATCATATGTATTTCGATAGCCCATACTTATCATTTCCCACTCGGTGGCTTCCGGATTGATGCGAACGATGTACCCTCCGGGCGCAAATATTCCACGCGCATGACCGCGGGCATCCCAGTTGCGGGGCAACAGAATATCCTCTTCCCAGCCAGAGAGCCGATTGGCTGTCAACGAAGGAGGCGGAGTGTGGTTTCCATTGACGATATATAATCCCTCTCCATCTTCCGTTGGGATAACCGAATGGTTGCCGTGCTCGCCACCAAACTTGGGACCGCCCATGTACTCCATCACATCAAACTCACTGTCCCCTTTTGTGTTTCGCAACCGGAACAATCCTTCCCCATTCAGGTTGGTGTAGAGATGATCAAATTGCCATAGCAATCCCTGCGCTCCATAAACGGGCATCACCATCTCCTCGACGGTCACCTCGGGATTTTCTCTTGAACCCTCAACTTTTACACGGAACAGCCCCTCATCCTCCTGGTCGGAAGCGATCAGGTTGCCGTCAGGTCCCACAGCCAGCGCAACCCAGGATCCCTGTTCTTCCCGCGGCACTTCATACAGCAGCTGTACTTCAAAACCGGGCAAGGTGTTAATATTGTCTGTCAGTGTATCCTCATCTGCTGTTGATCTCTCCTGAGTCAACGGCGCCTGTTCACTGTTGATGCCTGTATGTGGAATATTGTTCGCGATAAGAAAAAGAGGAATGAGCAGCACTATCAGCAGATACCCAAATCCCATTTTTGTATGATTTCTGTCCATGTCGGAATCCATTATGATTGTTTACGAGTGTACGATATTCAGTGTGTTCGAGGGCTTTGCAAAACCGTAGTTTTGCTCAATTACGGCATTTTCGCCTTCTACGAAACTCCTGGTTTTTCAAAAGCCCTCCGGTATGTTATGTCTGTGAGTTGGCATGAGTTTAAGCACAAAAAACTTCGGCCGAGGATCAGTATTAAATACTGATTGACCTATGGAATCTTCAGAATCTCCATTTAAATTTCCCACCCCGTATCTTGCTATTTCAATTTTTGTAATCCCTACAGTATCTAAAGAGTTGGTCATATCCTAAATCTACTGAAAAGAATCTCCATTTTTTAACCCGTTTAACAGGAAACATTTTTTAGAAACTATCCTGTAAATACTATCTTCACTGATCATTCTAAAACCAACAAACTAACTTATTACACAATGAAATTCTTACCTATAACCGGTTCACTGCTACTTTTATTTTTATTTCCCGTTATCGCCCTTCACGCCCAGGATTCTTCAGAGGAGATCAGGACGATTGAAATAATAGGATCAGACCAAATGCAATTTGATGTAACGGAGATCAATGCATCGCCCGGTGAAGAAATTAAAATTGTTCTCACTACCGAAAGTAATCTTCCCAAGGTGGCCATGGCCCATAATGTGGTCGTCCTGAAGCAGGACGTGGATGCGAAAGCCTTCGCTTCTGCAGCTGCCACGGCCAGAAACGACGATTTTATCCCCCCCAAATTGACTGACCAAATCATTGCCTACACAGGCCTTGCCGGCGGTGGCGAAACGGTTGAAGTCACATTTACCGTCCCGGAAGAGACCGGAAGCTATACCTACATCTGTTCTTTTCCCGGACACTTTGCGGCGGGCATGAAAGGGACGATCGTGGTTGAATAGTTACCAATCGTACCCTCTTATAGATAAAGAGCGCTGGCGATAACGCCCGCGCTCTTTATTTTTCAGTGCTTCCATCTATTCAGCACTCCCATTGAATAGAGCATAATCCCGGCAAGATTAATCAATTTTCCTGTGCCCAGTAGTCAATTACGAGTACATCCTCCATATGAGGTTCCAGAATATCGACAAAAGCCTTGTGGTCGGGGTGTGGTAAGTAGGTGGCGCGATCCTCTTCACTTTCGAATGTTACCAGGAAACAGTGGGTGAATCCCTTGTCAAGCCCTTCGGGACTGTTGTTCGTACCCCACTCATATCCCTTGATGGCAGAAATCTTGTCCGGCAGGGCGGAAAACGCTTTTTCAACTTTTGCTATCTCCTGCTCCGTGGCGCTCTCCTTAAACTTGAGCAGTACCACATGGCGTAACAGTTTTTCATCCATAGTGTCGGTGTCTTCCTCGTTTATATTTACTGTTTCCTCCGGGGTCGAACTTCCCGTTAGTGAGATCGGTGTATAATTTAGGACCAGTGCCATTATTGTGGCAGCAAATATTGAATATTTCATTGGTAATTATTTTTGAAAATTAAATGGTTGGTTTGCATTAGTGTTTACGGGAAAATCGCCAACAGGCTACAATCCCACTTTTTCGGACATCTCTTCATCATTCACCTCACGAATTTTGATTCATACTTCTCCAAAATCCGTGCGACTCATTCCTGTAAAAATTGGTCGACATTTTCCCGGGTTACCGTTTGAAACGGTATTAGCACCTCTTCTTGGTATGTACTATCTTCAGCAATAATCTTTAGCGCCGTTTGTACTGCGGTTGATCCCTGCCCGCGGGCATCCTGGAATACCGTCGCATCCAGCCGTCCATCCCGAACTGCCTGCAGGGCATCCCGGATGCCGTCAATACTTATGATAATGACATCCTCGCTCAACCCGGCATTTTCAAGGGCTTCAAGGGCTCCCAGTCCCATTTCATCGTTGTGGGCAAACACCGCGTCAATATCGTCACCATAAGACTGTATCCAGTTTTCCATCAGTGACATCGCCTCGGCACGGTCCCATTCTGCGGTTTGGGACGCCAGCAATGTAAGTCCCGGCGTCTGCTCCAGCACATTTTGGGCTCCCTGTTCCCGCTTAATCTGGGCGGCCTGCCCCATATAACCCTGCAGCATCAACACGTTACCCGACCCTCCCAGGCTTTCCGCGATAAATTCCATTGCCATCTCCCCGGCCCTTACATCGTCCGACCCCACAAATGCGGTAGGTTCCGACCTGGTTTCCGAGTTCACATTTATTATCGGGATGCCCGATCGCCGGGCCAGGTCTACTGCCGGAGAGCTGGCCTCCACCTCCACCGGATTCAATATGATGGCATCAACCCCCTGTGAGATGAAGCGCTCAACATGCTCCAGCTGTGTCAGTGCAGAGCGTTGGGCATCATTCACGAGCAGCGTAACCCCCTGTTGCTCCGCCTCGGTGGCCATCGCATCCCGCACGTTTACCACAAATTCATTCTGCATGCTCAGCATCGACGCCCCGAGGGTAATTTCCGGCTGCCCGTCGCCTTCCCGATCTCCCGATTGACTACAAGCCGATAACAGCAACATTCCGGACAGGACTGCCATAGTCACTGCCGCACTCATATAATTGCAAACAGAACACTTTTGTGCCATGAATCTCAAGATATAAAAATTAGTTGTCCAGGTTATTTCTCCGCAGGTTGTCCAGCAGAACCGCTCCAATGATAATCAATCCCATCACCACCTGCTGGTAATAGGAAGAAACATTCATTAAATCAAGTCCATTGCCGATTACCCCGATCAGCAATGCGCCGATCAGCGTACCGGTCATCGTCCCCACCCCGCCCGACAGACTGGTACCACCGATCACCACCGCCGCAATGGCATCCAGCTCGAAGGCGACACCAACATTGGGTTGCCCCGTACTGATACGGGAAGCCAGGATAATTCCTCCCACGGCAGACAGTGCGCCACAAAGGGTATAAACGGTTATTTTAATTTTCTTTACGTCGATGCCGGAAGCCCGCGCGGCCTCTTCATTGCCTCCCACCGCGTAGATATACCGGCCAAGCACCGTTTTTTTCAGAAGCAGCACGCAGGCGGCAAAGGTAACTCCCAATATCACGATTGGAAAGGGAATTCCCAACAGGTTTCCCCCGCCGATATAGCCGAACGATTCCGAAAGGTTTGAAATCGGGCGACCGTCACTGATAATCAAAGCCAGTCCCCGGCCGATGGTCATCGTGCCCAGCGTTACGATGAATGGTGGCACGTTTCCCTTCGTAATTACAATACCGTTGAACGCCCCGATGAGCACCCCGGCCGCCAGTCCGGCCATCAGTGGCACAATAAGCGGATATGTTCCCGGATGAGCAAAAGAGGCGGCCACCACTCCTGCAACCGCCACCACCGATCCCATGGAGAGATCAATTCCGCCGGAAATAATCACAAACGTCACTCCAAACGCCAGCATCGCGTTAATCGTAATCTGCCGTACAACAATTAGAAGGTTGGTTACGGTCAAGAAATTGGGACTCATGACGGAGATGCCGATACATATGAGTACAAATGCGATTAGTACGCCATATTTCTGCAATTTTTCGGAGTATGTTGACCGTTTCCCCATCGCTTCTGAAATTCTCTGTATACCTGACTCCATCCGCTCCTTCACCTGTTTGCTATTGCATATTTCATGATTATTTCCTGTGTCGCTTCGGCTGCGGGCAGTTCTGCCGTCACTTCCCCTCTTGAGAGCACCAAAATGCGGTGACTCAGTCCCAGCAGTTCCGGCAGTTCCGAAGATATCAAAATAACAGCTTTTCCCGCTCTTGCCAGTTTGTCGATCAGCTGGTAGATCTCAAATTTAGCCCCTACGTCGATACCGCGGGTCGGCTCATCCAGTATGAGCACCTCCGGCTCTGTCAGCAGAGATTTTCCGATGATAACCTTCTGCTGATTACCGCCGCTCAAAAACCGTACTTTCTGATGCATATCGGGCGTTTTGATACTCAGCCTGTTTATCATACCCGTGGCGGCTTTTTTCTCCGCCCTCTCATTTATCAGGATTCCTGAAACGAAAGAACGCAGATTTGAAAGCGTCAGGTTGGCCCGGACTGACAGATCCCCGATAATGCCAGACTCTTTCCGGTCTTCCGTAACATAGGAGATCCCCCGCCGGATTGCGTGCCGGGGAGAATTGATCGTCACCGCCCGTCCATGCAGCTCAATTGTGCCCTTGTCGTGGGGTTCAAGTCCCATAATCGCCTTTACGATATCGGTACGCCCCGCACCCATCAGGCCCGCCAGCCCGAGTACCTCTCCGCGCCGAACCTCGAAATTGATATCTTTGTAGCGATCTTCTCTGCTAAATCCTTTCACAGAAAACACGACCTCTCCGAGTTCGCTGTTTTTCTCGGGAAAAACAGTTTCAAGGGACCGTCCCACCATCATCTCGATCAGCTGATCTTCGTCAAGGGCTTTTGCGGGATGGGTGCCCATATGGCGGCCGTCTCTCAATACAGTGATTCGGTCACATATCTGGAAAATCTCCTCCATCCGGTGAGAAATGTAGATGACCGTGACGCCCTGTTTTTTCTGTCCCCGGATTACGCTGAACAGCTGCCGCACCTCCCTGTTGGAGAGCGAAGAGGTCGGCTCGTCCATAATGATAACTTTTGCATCATTGGAGAGTGCCTTGGCGATCTCCACCATCTGCATCTCGGCAATACTCAGCTGCTTCATCGGACGGGTTACGTCGATCTCGACGTCGAGTTCTTCCAGCTGTCGACGCGCTTTTTTAATCAGCGTTTGCTCATCGATCCAGCCCGGAAATGCCCGGGTATTTTCTTGTCCCAGGAAGATGTTCTGGGCGACGGTCAGCTCAGGAACAGGCATAATCTCCTGGTGAACCATGGATATGCCCCGGTCCAGCGCGCTTTTGACGTCGGTGTGATCCAGCGACTCTCCCTGGAAAATAATCTGACCCGCATCTGGTTGGACCAGTCCCATCAGGCTATTCATCAGCGTCGATTTACCGGCCCCGTTCTCCCCCATCACGCCGTGTACTTCTCCCGCGCGGATCCTGAAATGAACGTTCTCAAGGGCTTGAACGCCGCCAAAGGCTTTGGAAATGTTCTTTATCTGCAGTACAACGTTGGGATCTTCCTCCATATATCACACATAATTAAAGGTGCAGCCCACCAACTGGTTGACTGCACCAAAATGCCATCGATCACAGATACAGCGGCCTGGATTGGGCCAAGCCGGCGCTGGTATCCCTGATCTTCCAATTTGCTTACTGCTGAAATATCGTGCGTTACAGATCCAAATCCGGGTTTTCCGGCCCGAAATGCTTGAGCATCACGATGGGATCGGTGCTGGAGTGGTTGACAATCTTCACCCCTTCCCTGGCGGCCTGTTCGCTTACGAAATATTCATCGTGAGTAAGCTGGCCAAACCGGATAAGGGAGGGCGTTTCGATATCCCATTCGCCCATCGTACCGTGGCCCTGCATCATGATCATCCCGTAGGCGCCGGAGTCCTTGATCGTAACCGTTTCTCCGGGCAGTACGGTCAGTTCCTTGGCACTAAACGCTTCCGATTTATAGCAGATCCATTTTTCGATATATCCCTCCTGTTTCATCTGCTCTACAGGATGTACCGGAATCGGTTCCATGTAGCATTTTTCCTGCAGGTTTCCATCCACATTCAGGTCCCAGTCCAGTACTTCAATAAGAAAATCAAAATCGCCTTTCCGGTCTTCCGGAGTATCCTTCCAGAGCAGCTCCTCGTCAACGATTGAGTCTCCCACCAGCGATTGATACATCGCAAATACATCGGAGGCTTTTTGTGGTTCGTAGGTACAGAGACTGCCCGGTGCGTGCAACAGTCCGGGAGGTACGTTCCAGCCGGTTCCCGGTTGCAGGCGCTGGGCGCTGGAGAGGTTCGTTATCTTGTTATCGCCTTCTGTAAAATTCTTCAGGCACTCCAGCAGCTGTTCCCTGGTCGTACCCGGATTCAGCCCAAAAAACGTATATGGAAAATCGCCGCCGTGGTTGTTAACCTGGGGAGGGAAGTAATACGCTTCCGGCTTCCCGTTCTGGCCGGTTAACCGGGCATGCTCGTCCCGGTGATGGACATGGTGCGGCAGGGCTCCCTTGTTGTCAAAAAACTTCGAATACATTGGCCACGATTCATGCTCATCCCAGATACGGTCCCCGATCAGATCTCCCTTCAGGGCCTGAACGGCATCCCGCAGCAACACCCGTTCCGTGGAGCCGTTATCCTCAAACACCACTTCGCTCAACCCTTCGATCTCGCCGGTCAGCGGACCGTTATCAGCCGGGGTGGTAGAGGAAAACCAGCGCTCGTCGATACCGCCGCGCTCTCCACCAAGTGCGTAATAATCATCCGGGTGCAGCTTTATCCGTCTACCAGGCACACAAAATGACCGTGGTACCCAGTTTGGGGCCAGCCGTAAAATTCCTTTGCCTTGATCAAAGGCTTTTTTCGCAATATTCAGATCGTTGCTCATTGAACTACTATTTAAATGTTAATATTGATATTCTGAAATAGATTCTGCAATTACATTCTATTGATCCGGATTTCCGTATCATACGACCGGGTTTCTCCTACATCAAGTGTGATAAGATCCCCGTTTTCCCGCGCCGTCGACTGCCCGATCGGCGGATGGGTACCGGGTTCCAGGGCCGTTACATATTCGTTGCGTCCCCAGTGCTGCCAGTTGGTCACCCACGGCATCTGGGATTTGGGAAATGACAGCTCCAGATCCAGCCCAATGGTGGAATTCCTGATCCCGCAGTGGCAGATCCCCGCTTCATCGGCATCCAGGTCGAGGAAGGCGGCCGCCTCGCCGGGTCCGCTGTGAGCGTCCATCGGGGGCGGACAGCGCTTAAAATCGGTTCCTTCATTAAAAATTTTACTGCTCTCCTCATCGCGGGATTTCCATTTGCCCTCCCATACGATCTCGGCGCCTTCATCCACCAGGGGCCAGCCAAAATTCACATGATACAACAACATATGGGGTGCGGGGGTATTGCCCACATTCGTCACTTCGTCGTGTATCGCAATCGCCGCTTTTCCGAGCGTAGCAGATATCGTCCTTTTCAATTCCAGATGGGGACCGAAGACCGAGGATTGCAGCATCTTGCCGGTAATGCTCATCTCCAGGTTTTTATTTACAAGATCCGGCTGTATCACCGACTCTATCGTAGCGGGTATATTGCTTATACGATCGTGCAGCCCCCGTTTTCCATGCTCGTCCTCTTCCGGTCCGCCGACATGTGTCAGCCCGCAGGTGGTGACCAAACCGCCGGGAAATGAATCGAGCCATTTGATTCCTTCAGTAGCCGCCGGATTGGCCGGTGTTGTTCCCGAATGACTCAGCCAAGACAGGCTGTACTCGTTATAAAACGCCTCGGCGATATCCATCGCGCGGTCCAGCACTACGTTAAATCGCAACCCGGCGCCGGTGTCAACCCGTGCCACACGGATTCCATGCCCGTGGCCGTTGTCCAGTACCGCCGTTTCGATACCTCCCAGCTGCCTGTGGTTAGATACTTTTCCAGCCCACTGTTCAGAACTAATATGTTGATTTTCGGTTGTAGAATTACTCGGCATCAGATATGGTAAAATTAAATGTTGTAGCCAATTATCGATTTAATAATTGGCTACAACGAAATGATATACGTGATTCAATTGAGCACCGCCGATCGCAAGACCGGCGATGAACCCTCAATTTTTCTACTGTCCGGAAGCTACCAGTCAACGCCGGTATCTTTCCAGCTTCTTGAAGAAGCGGAATCAAGCACAGATTCACAAACTTTCTGTGTCTCCAGTGCTTCCTGGAAGGTGGGAGAACAAGGTTCGCCCGTTTCGATAGATTCAAGAAAAGCAGCTACCTGGTGCAAAAAGGTATGCTCGTACCCGATGGAAGTTCCCGGTATCCACCAGCGATCCATGTAAGGCTGTTCGCTTTCAGACACATGAATTCTACGCCATCCCCGAACGTTTGGATCATCTGAGTGATCAAAGAATTCGAGCCAGTTCATGTCATGCAGGTCCCACCGGATTGACGCATGTTCTCCGTTTATTTCAAACGTATACAGCGCTTTGTGTCCACGGGCATAGCGGGTAGCTTCAAATAGACCCAGTGATCCATTGTCAAAATGGCAATGGAACGTGCAGGCATCATCAATGGTGACCTCTTCCTTTTCACCCGTTTCCTGATGAACCCGCTCCTTCACAAAGGTCTCCGTCATAGCAGAGACATCCTTGATTCCACCGTTCAGCCACATTGCCGTATCAATACAGTGGGCCAGGAGGTCCCCGGTCACACCAGATCCGGCGACATCCTTGTCCAAACGCCACAACGCTTCTCCGCCCTGAGGCACATCCGGATTAATTGTGAAATCCTGCAGGAAGTTCGCCCTGTAATGGAATATTTTACCGAGCTTTCCCGAATCAATGATCTGCTTGGCCAGCGTTACCGCAGGCACGCGGCGGTAATTGTACCAGACTGTATTTGCGACTCCTGCTTTTTCCACCGCTTCCACCATCGGCCTGGCTTCGGCGACTGTGCGGGCCAGCGGCTTTTCACACAGAATCATTTTCCCGGCCTCGGCCGCTGCAATGGCTATTTCAGCATGCGTATCGTTGGGAGTACAGATATCGATGGCATCGATGTCATCTCGTTCAACGAGTGCCCTCCAATCTGTCTCATACGATTCGTATTCCCACTGGTCGGCAAATTTCTTCACCTTTTCTTCGGTACGACCCGAAACAGCTTTTAAGACGGGTCGATGTTCCAGTTCGGGGAAGAAATCATTCACTCGTTTATACCCATTGGTATGGATCCTTCCCATGAGTCCATACCCAACCATACCAATTCTTAATTCTTTTTTATCCGACATGTTACTTCTGCTTTTTTATTGCAATTTATTACGCTGTTCTTGCCTATTCGCTCCAGCCATGCTGGTTACGAACTTCGATCATAGCCTCAAGGATATCGTTCCAGGTCTGCTGCTTGGTCATCACCTCATTCGGGAACATGCAGCCATCCCAGCAGATATGCTTGAACGCCTTGGTAAGCTCTCCATTTTCGTCGCGCAGCCAGTGCCCGGCATCTTCCGCGATGTTCAGCTTTCCGTCCGGATCGTTTGGCAGGCAATGACGTCCCGTTTTTTCGTGGGTACCTGACCCAAATACGGTTGCGTCGTTTTGCGCAACATGGAAATCGATCGTCCAGGGGCGCAGTGCGGCCGTCATCTCTTTCAGGCCTTCCGTGAGCGTCTCGCGATCGTCCCAATCAAAATCTTCCGGAAGAATACGATCGTCCGGCGCATTATACCCGAGCAGGTACAGCAGGGTATGTGCCATATCCGCCTGGAACCCGATATTGTCGCGATCGACCAGCTCCAGCGTATTGACCATCGTTTTCCAGCTGTGCATTCCGCCCCAGCAAATCTCGCCCTCGGCAGCGAGGTCTTCACCGTAATCGGCGGCAACATCACAGGCTTCGCGCCATGTCTGGGCGATCAGCTTGGTATTTTCTTCCGGGTTTTCTGCCCAGGTACCGGGGTCCACCGCTGAGTCGATGCGGATAACGCCGTATGAGCGCACCCCGTGCTCGCGCAATGTCTTCCCGATCTCGCAGGATTTTTTAACCTGCGTTACAAAATTCTTGCGATCTTCCTCGCTTCCCATGGCGGAGCCTCCACCGATATCCGGCCATACCGGGGCCACCAGACTCCCGACATTCAACCCGAGATCGGCAATTTTATCGCCCAGGGCTTTGATCTCATCTTCCGAGCTGTCAATATCAATATGCGGATCGTATAGAAACAGGTCGATCCCATCGAATTTGGTACCGTTGACTTCAGCCGCGGCTGTCATCTCCAGCATTTTATCGAGGCCGATTGGCGGTTCCGAATCCGGCCCTTTTCCGACGACACCGGGCCACGCAGCGTTATGAAGTTTTGGATATGTATTACTCATAAGCAAAGGTTTAAGAATTGAATATATAGTTTACTTTATAGAGGACTTTGCAAAACCGTTGTTTTGCCCAATTTCGGCATGTACACATCTAAATACTCATTTAACGGGATATCCACTGCATACAGGATTGATCCTGAGCAAAATCCCTGGTTTTTCAACGTTCTCCACTTATTACATGGATTGAGTTCCATCTCCTAACATTAATTGCCTTACTATATATAGAGACGGCCGGTTTGGATATCTACTGATTTTCCACAGAAAAATCCCGGGACTTGTTGCTCTTGTTTTTAACAAAATCCCACATCCTAAATGGATAATTTTTGAAACTATGTCAAATAAATATCGGGGTGGGCTCCTTAAAAAAATGTAAATGTTTCCTGTCGTAGAATGGATCGGTTTTCCGTACTCTGTCATCCCCAAAGGGAGGTTCTGCAAACAACTTCTCGGTGAAATCCAACAAGATCAGCTTATAAATTTTTCAAGCCCGCGCAACTGTGTTTCATGCAGCGGGTTTGCTCCGCCCATAACCAGGGCATCAATGGCTGAGCGTGCACCAAATTCAGCGATCTCCAGCCGATCGAACGCCTCCTGCAGCGTTCGGCCCGTAACGAGCAGCAGCTCATTCCGGATCAGCAACATCGGCGTTTCGTATGAGATCATGCCGCTCAGTCTCCCTGCCTCTTCCGGATCGTTCAGCTCGCGGCTGCATGAAACCAGCGGAATATCGCGCAAAAAGACATAGCTTTCCGGAATCGTGCGGGTGTCCAGCGTGCGGCCTGTGATCCCCAGTGCAGAAAGACAGGGCGGACGCGCCGTAATTACTGTTCGCACACCCGGATGTTGCAGGTAGATCTGCTGATGCAACGTTGCCAGGCGGTCGGGCACCTTGCCTTTTTCGCTCTGTCCCTGGCGAAGCAGCACCAGCTCTTCCGGTTCCAGCAGCCGTTTGTTTATATTTTCGGGGGTGATCCAGCAGCTTTCCACGCCGGTACGAACAGACAGGCAGCCCCCGCTACTGGTCATAAGGCGCTGCCGGCAGACTCTTTTTGCGATTTCGGTAACAGCGCTTCGCAGATCCAGTTGTTCAGAGTGGTCTGGCGTATGATCCCCAGACGGCATCGATCTCGTTTGTAATCGGCGTTTCTCTATCTCTTCAATACTCAACCCCCGCCAGTTCCCTATTCGATTCGCATGAATGATGGTCTGGCAACACGCTTCAAGCAACTCAAACCTTCGGTATGCCTCGTCAAGATCCTTTCCTCCTACTGCCACCCCGTGATTTTCCATGACCACCGCTTGATGGCCCCGGGCAAACTGCCCTGCAATACTGCGGCCCAGCGCCTCGCTTCCGGGAATGCGATAAGGCGCAAATCCCACGTTCCCGCAAACCTCCCGCATGCGGGAAATGATATTGGTATCCGGTATTTCACCCGCTATGCTGAACGTAATGAGTCCCGGCGGATGGGCATGAATGACCGCCCCGATATCCGGCCGCTCCCGGTAGATGCAATAGTGCGAGGGAAGCTCGGAAGAGGGGTTTCCTTCAGAGATTACTTTTGCATCGGGATCAAGATGGACGATGTCATCGGCTCCGACTATCCCCTTGTCCATTCCGGAGGGGGTAACCCAGATATCCCCGCCAGGCTCTTTTAGTGAAATATTCCCTCCCGTTGAGGTAGTCATTCCCCCTTCATAGATCCATTTCATCGTCGTTACAATCTGTTGCGGGGGAGAAAGAGTGTGAAAGTGCATTGTCCGTGAGGAGTGTGTTTAGTAATCTATAACGAGCCTGCAATGGCTCCGAAGAAAAGCAGGCTGATCAAAAAGGAATTAGGAAATCGTGCTTTTGCACATCCCGGTCTCTAAACGTGCTCAAAAAAATACTGGCCTGACGTAATCAGGTCAGGCCAGAGGAAAGGACTGTAGATACTAAGGGAATATGGGTTATTCTACCTACAGTTAATCAGTAAGTGCTACTGATGTATTCATTTATAAAGAGCGGGTGCATCTGCAAATCTACTCCTACTTTTTTGAATTATTTGAAAAATGTTCAAAGAGAAAGACTTACGGCATGCGGCGGAAGGGAATCAACCATAACGGGAACTTTTTTCAGTGAGCGGTCGCTACCCGTCGTCAGTCTTGATGAGCTTCAAATTTCCGGTTTTATTAAGTACGTTCATTAACCTTTCGAGTTGTTGCTGTTTGTCGGACTCGCTGCCCCAATCTTTAAACGGCATCGAAACAACTATCTGGGCCCGGGCAACAAGTTTGCGCCGCTCAGGTGACCGCGCAACCCACCGGTTCCATTTAATTGACTGGCGCCGGGGAGCCTTATCTTCGAGCCAGCGTAAAAAGGATTCGTCATTAAGCAGGTCTGCCAATGTATAGTTCTGTTCCAAAACGTTACTCTGATCTAGCTTGACTTTATTTGAAGATAAGCCAAATTAGAAGTTTTTGAAAACAGGTCAGAAAAAACAGTGACAATAAGCTGCCAAAACAGGGAATGCGGAACCGGGCATATCCCCCGGCCTGAAGAACTACCGGTTCACCTGTATGTAATTTTGCATGTTGGATATCGCCTCCGAGACGTGGTTGTACACGCTTTGCTTGTTAACCTCCATCACGTGAGAAATCTCGTCGGTTGTCAATCCCTGGTAAAATTTCAGGTAAATCGACTCTTTCTGCCTTTTGCTCAGTGAGTTGAGCGCCTCTTTCAGCTTCCGTTTCAGCTCCCGTTCCGTTTCAAAGTGTACCATCAGCTCCTCCACGTTAAAGGGTTCTTCGAAGAAGTTTTCGGTATACACCTGGTTTCTCTTTTTCCGGTTCCGGTACCGCTTTAACTTTCGAAGAATGATGCGCCGAAACGATGATATCAGGTACGCCTTTACCGAATGGGGCTGATTGATCCCCTCCCTTTTGTTCCAGAGGGTCAGGAACAGCTCCTGGATACAATCACGCACCAGCTCCCGGCGCGGTATTATATTGTATCCATAGTTGTATAAATTAGAGTAGTACAGGCAAAATAATTTTGAAATAGCCTCTTTGTTTCCCATCTGAAGTTCTGACCAAAGCTTATCCGGATCGATGTCATGCGTATCATCCCATTCCCTGGGTTTTGTAACATTTACTAACATTTAGCAACCCTTCCTGTTTTTGATTGATAATAACTTCGTTGCGATTGCTTACTATCCACCGATTTGTATGGAAATGATCGGCATCCCTTTTTTTTAAATTCGCAAGTCAGTATATTGAACATATGTTCATGACTGAACTATTGTTCTATTAAGTTAACAAAACTGGCTTTAATGTCAACCGGAAATAACGGTTATGAGCGACTTTCATTCAGGCCGTTCGGTAAGCGAAACCGTTGACCTACTTGTGATAATCAATTTAATCGCTCAATTTTAGTCAGGGGTACAGTGACGTACTGAACCGGCAGGTTTCGTCTGGCGGTTCTGAACATACCGGACGCGTACCTGTACCGGAGCATGACACGTTAACCATCAATCTAATTTTCTATGCCCGGCAGCCAAAACTCGATCGATGTACGCCTGCTCAGCAAGGTGAGTTCACTATATTATGATCAGGATTATAACCAGCAGGAGATTGCCAACCGCCTGCATCTATCCCGGCCCAAAGTCTCTCGCTTGTTGAAGCAGGCGCGGGAACAGGGCATTGTTCAGATATCTGTTGTCACTCCCAATGCCAATTTCGTGGAGCTGGAGAATGCCATGGAAAAAAAATACGGCCTTCAGGAAGTCGTCCTGGTAGAATCCGACGAGCAGCTATCCTCACAGGTTATCAAACGACAGATCGGCTCCGCCGCCGCTGAGTACCTGCACCGTACCGTTAAAGAGGGAGATTTAATTGGAGTTACGTGGGGTACCACGCTGCAGGCCATGCTGGATGCGATGCAGCCAAAGTCTATTAACGATCTGCATGTTGTGCAGGCGCTGGGTGGCGTGGGGGCCCCTGAAGCAAAAGCGCACGCCACGGACATATCGCGCCGGCTTTCCCAGGCGCTCAACGCCAAACTGACCCTCCTCCCCGCTCCCGGCATTGTCGGAAGCGTACAGGCAAAAGAGGTGTTGCTGAACGACCGGCAGGTTAAGGGGGCTGTCGACCAGTTCGCTAATATCGATACGCTGTATGTGGGGCTCGGGGCTCTTCACACCAACCCGGTTCTCACGGAAGACACGCACGAGATATCCGAGAAGGTGCGCAGGGAGATCACCAACTCCGATGCGGTTGGCGATATCGCCCTTCGTTTTTTTGATATCAATGGTAAAGAGATTGACACTTCTCTTAAAGACCTGGTTATAGGCGTTTCTCCGGAAGAAATGATGGGGATTGACACCGTAGTGGGCATGGCGGGCGGTCCCGATAAAGTAGAGGTTATAGAGGGCGCCCTTAACGGCAAGAATATCGATGTGCTTATCTCCGACAGCCTCACAGCGAAGCGAATCCTGGAGCAGTAGGCGGGGACTTATTGATTGATTGAGTGAGTGATTGAGTGAGTGAATGAGTTGGGTTTGTGGGCTTGAACAGTTCCTGGGACGGATTCTATGGGTACATCCACTGGACAACCGAATGTGCCCCGGTCACCCAACACTGCTTCCCTGTTTTTAAATGCAGGGTCGGGAATGATCGGCTTCCCAAATAGCTTTTAAATTAACAACGAAGGGCTTTGCAAAACCCTCAATTTCTCGTTCTGCAAAGATCCCTGCCAATTAATACTCAGGGTTGGAACCATGTACCTGCCCAAACCATTCGCCCGTGGCATCATTGCCTTGACAGCTATTTTACCGATGGCATGCGGCGAGACCGGAACCGGTACAGATTCAATCATGGAGGAATCCCGGTTTCAGATCAGCTCGATCACTCCTGTTGAAGGCACTTTTGGTACGGAAGTGACCATTTCCGGTCGTGGATTCAGTGACATCCCCGCCGAAAACGTCATCACTTTCAACGGCCTCTCTGCAGAAGTACTGGCCTCTTCCCCCACCGCGCTCAAAACAACAGTGCCAAAGGGAGCAGGATCCGGTGCTGTAAAGGTACGTGTAGGTAAAAAAACGGCGACGGGCCCCTCTTTTATCTACCTCCCGACCGTTCATGTAAGTACCTATGCGGGATCAGGTTCCCTCGGTTTCAGGGACGGGGAGAGCACCCATGCACGCTTCAACTACCCGGTGGGACTGGAACTGGCCCCGAATGGTGAGCTGATTGTCGTTGACCACTGGAACCACAGCATCCGAATAATCACTCCCGATGGCTATGTGCAGACACTGGCCGGCGACGGTACGGGTGGATTTCGTGACGGCCCGGGATCACGGGCGCGGTTCTTTCGCCCCACCGATGCAGAAGTGACAGGCGAAGGGAACATCTTTATTTCAGATTTTGGCAATCATCGCATCCGGTACCTGGCAAATTCAGGTTCTGTAACAACTTTCTCCGGGACGGTCCCGGGATACCGTGACGGTCCGCCCAATGTGGCGCAGTTTAACTTTCCGGCCGGAATTGCCCTCGCTGAAAATGATACGCTCTATGTAAGCGACTCGGGCAGTAGCCGGATCCGCTGGGTGACGTCGTCGGGTGAGGTAGGAACATACGCTGGTTCAGGAGAACGGGGCTTTGAAAACGGCTATGGACAGATGGCACAGTTTCACTTCCCTTTTGGGATGGATCTCGGGCCGGAACGACGAATATTTGTTGCAGATTACGGGAACAACAGCATCCGGCTTATCAGTTCAAAGCGTGTAGTCAGCACCTTTTCCGGGGATGGAGAACCGGGGTACATGGACGAGGCGGCGCGTGAAGCCCGCTTTAATGCCCCTTATGATGTGGCAGTCGACAAACACAACAGAATCTACGTAGCCGACTTTTACAATCACCGTATCAGGCGCATCTCTCCACAAAGAGAGGTGATCAATATTGCCGGCAACGGCGAACCGGGACTGGTTGACGGGGAGCAATCCAACGCCCGGTTTAACGGTCCCATAGGGTTGGCAATCAACGAAGAAGGAACCGTTCTCTTTGTTGCGGACCATCACAACCACGTAATACGCAAGGTTACTATTCAGTAAAAAACCTGAGTTCTATATAACTTCCAGCTTTACATTGATTCTTAGTTTCCCGGGGCAGGCCTTTAATCTTTCCTTCAGGGGAGGGGTATTTATTCTCTATGTCAGACCTGCACCTCCCGACCCACTTGCAAAAACCACGCGATTGGTCCACCCTCCTCAAAGAGGGACTGTTTTCTTGCCATTTCAAGGAAAACAGGCATTCTGTTTGAAATCATCATCTCGAACTCAGGTTAAAAAAGATTTTTACCCATGGATAAAGCCCCAGATTCCGATGTGCTCTCGGAAACAGATTTTGTAATCCACAATCGTGCACAAGCCCGATCCCTCCAGCCGAAGCCAATCGCTACTTTTCCTGGTCCCCGTGTTCTTTGCGTTGATCTAGTTTGAATATCCGCTCCATGAGCTGCCATTTTTCAGCGGCAGAAGCCTCTTCCGTGGTTTCCTGGAACCGGGCTACATGGGCCTCCCACTCAGCCTGCCGGGGTTTGGCTGCCAGCCTTTGCATCGCTTTGTCATGGTCGAAACCGGGCGCGGTATCCATAATCATAAACAGCCGGTTGCCATGAATATAGATCTCCATGTTCAGGATACCGACCTCCCGCATCCCCTTTTTGATCTCCGGCCACACATTCTCGTGCACCCGCTTGTATTCTTCGATCAGTTCAGGATCATTCTTCAGGGTAAGCGTTTTACAATAGCGTTTAAACTGATAGTCTGATTTTTGGCTATTCATCACTACTCATTTTTTGGGTATTGTACATAACTGAAATGCTCTACAAAGCTTTTTATTGTTAATGGTAATTTGTGCCTTAGCAAAGCAACAGCCAATAGTTTTTCTGCTCAGATCGGCATAATCGGTGTTATATGCATTCTGTCTGGGAAAGCCCGGATCCAGTGTTTGATCACTATACTACAGTTTTGCCGGATCATATTTTTTATTCAGCCATCCGTACAGGGCGATAATGAAAAAACAGATCAGGGGTATCCAGTATGAAATATTAATACTCCCGGTGGCATCCGAAAGGAGTCCTTGCAGCGGTGGCAGTGCAGCCCCGCCGCCGATCGCCATGATCAGTCCCGAACTGCCGATTTTGGTATCTTGCCCAAGTCCCTCTGAAGCCAGCCCGAATATGGTTGGAAACATCAGGGACATAAAGCCCGAGATGGCCACCAGCGCAATGACTCCCAGGTACCCGCTGCCCACTATGACCAAAAACGTAGATAGAACAGCCAGTAAAGCCGACCCGATGAGAAGATTTACCGGTTTGATAAATTTCATCAGGTAGGTGTTGATAAACCGGAAAATCGTAAAGACGACAAGAGCGGCAATGTAATAGTTGGAGGCTGCTGACTCAACCAGGCTCAGCTCCTCCATCACGTACCGTATCGTAAACGACCATACACAGATCTGTGCTCCCACATAAAAAAACTGGGCTAACACTCCCAGAACGTATTGCTTCCTTTTGACAAGTCGCTTGAGGGTGGGCCACAGGTCGATCGTGGTGCTCTCGGTTGAAGCCTTCGGCATTTTGGTAAAGGCGATCACAAGCCAGATTCCCAGCAGTATCAATCCCAGGGTGACGTAAGGACCCATAACAGCATCCAGTTCAGCCTGCTGGATCTGCTGCAGCTTTTCTGCGGACATGGCCGCCCTCTCCTCTGCACTGGCCACATCCAGGTTCGAAAGGATATAGAACTTGCTGATAACAACACCTGAAATCGACCCGATCGGGTTGAAGGACTGCGCCAGGTTTAACCGGCGGGTTCCGGTCTTTCGATCTCCCATCGCGATGATATAGGGATTACAGGCCGTTTCCAGGATTGAAAGTCCGCCCGCAAGAATAAAAAGCGATCCCAAAAAGAACCCGTAGTCCATCGCAATACTGGAGGGGTAAAACAGGAGGGCCCCGGCCACGTACATCCCCAGCCCCAGCAAGACACCTGATTTATAGGTGAATCGTTTAATAAACACTGCAGCGGGCAGAGCCAGGCAAAAATAGGAGCCGTAAAAAGCCATCTGGATCCAGGAGGTCTGGAAATCACTCATGCTCATGATCCGCTTGAAGGCGGCCAGCAGGGTATCGGTCAGGTTATTGGCCAACCCCCACATAAAAAAGAGGCTTGTTATAAGTATGAATGGCACCAAGGGGGCCCTCAGCCCCTTGCCTTGCTTTGTAAATACCTCTTTAATTTCTGTCATAGAAATCGGTTTTATCAATATTGCTATTGCTGTTCATTATTCAGACCCGGATCAATGTTCAGAGGGCTTTGTAAAACTGTTTTATTTGCCCAATTCCGGCATTTTCTCTCATCTACTCTGTTGAAATCTCCTGCCAGATTTTACCCTGTGGATAGGCATACTCGCGCAAGCTATTTTTCTTCATTTCGATACTGTATCCAGGTCGTTCCGGGGGCATATAATGAGCGTTTTTGATGATTACCGGATCCAAAAAGTGCTCATGCAGGTGATCCACGTATTCGGTCACCCTGTTTTCCATGCTTCCGCTGATGGCGATATAATCGATCATGGAGAGGTGCTGCACATATTCGCACAGCCCCACCCCGCCAGCATGGGGACACACCGGGACTTCATTCTTGGCAGCCATCAGCATAATCGCCAGGTTCTCATTGACCCCGCCCACCCGGCAGCTGTCGATCTGGCAAATATCCAGGGCCCCGGCCTCGAAAAATTGTTTGAACATCACCCGGTTCTGGCAGTGCTCACCTGTAGCTATGTTGATCGGCTCAATAGCCTTGCCGATCTCGGCATGACCCAGGATGTCGTCCGGGCTGGTCGGCTCTTCGATCCACCAGGGATTAAACCGGGCCAGCTTTCGCATATTGGCAATCGCCTCATCCACATCCCAGGTTTGATTTGCATCCATCATCAGCACCCGGTCGTATCCGATCTCCTCGCGGATAATGGCGGCCCGACGCATATCGTCCTCCAGATCGGCTCCCACCTTCATCTTAAGATGGGTCCATCCCTCCTGCACCGCCTGGCGGCATAAATTTCGAATTTTGTCGTCGGAATATCCCAGCCAGCCGGCCGAGGTGGTATATGCCGGGTATCCCTGCTGTTGCAGTGTTTCGATGCGCTGCTGTTTGGTGGGTTCCAGCTTTTTGAGCAGCCCCACCGCTTCTTCCGGAGTTATCGAATCGGTGATATAGCTAAAGTCAACGCACCGAACCAGCTCTTCGGGAGTCATATCGGCCAAGAGTCGCCAGAGCGGCTTTTCTTCCACTTTGGCATACAGATCCCACAGCGCATTGACGACCGCCGCTGTCGCAAGATGCACCACCCCTTTTTCCGGGCCCAGCCAGCGCAATTTGCTGTCCCCGTTTAATTTCTTCCAGTATCCGCCAAAATCACCTGTAATGTTACCCAGTGGTTCGCCCACCACTTTTTCAGCAATTAATTCAATCGCCGCCCCACAAAGGTCATTCCCTTTCCCAATCGTAAAGGTAAGCCCATGCCCTTCCAGTCCATCCCTATCGGTTTTAAAAATGAGGTAAGCCGCCGAATAATCGGGGGCTGTATTCATGGCATCCGAGCCGTGCAGTTCACGGCTGGTGGGAAAACGGATATCGTGTACGCTGAAATCGGTGATTGTAATAGGCATAAATTATTTTCCTTTAATAAAGCTGATTAAATCAAATACTTGTCAGCATCTTTGTTGTTAACAGTATCTTTTGTAGCGTTCACAAAGTAAAATTCAATTATCTAATAATAAATTTACTCTTTACCCCTCTTCTGCAGACAGGGAAAACTACTTTTTTGCAATATTTGTTTCACTCAGAATCTCTCACACTTTACATTTATAACATTTTAGTGCAGTCTTTCCAGTCATCTTCTTACCAATGGCAATACATTCTTAGCGACACTTCATTGTCTTTTTTCAAATGTCATGCTGTATCAAAAGATCTCAAATTGATCTTTTCCCACTGTTCTACTTACAGGATATTTATTAAAAGTATCTCGAACTACTAACTACTATTTTTTCAACGGATGATCGTACTTTTTTTGCTTTTGCTGGTTTAGTAGTCCAGATATTATTACTCTCATATTTTAAAATTCATATAGTTAAATAACATGGCGATGGATGATAAAAATAAACTAGACCGCAGGGAATTTTTAAAGCGGTCATCAAGCTCACTCCTGTTTCTTTCTTTACCGTCAATTTCAATCATAGGATCTCAGAACCAAAAAGGAAAGTCTCCTGTTTCCCAAACCAATCAACCTGCAAAACTTTGGTACGATGCCTCTGATTGGGAAAGTCTGAATCCAGGATATTGGCAGGCACAGGAACAAACACTTCGGCGAAAATTGAAAAACGTGGGAGACCGTGCCCGCAACACCGGATTTCCTTTTCATTATGAAACGCACCGGTTACAGTCCGGTCCCGATTCTCCGGAGGGTATTATGGATGTTGACTACGATCCCTCCCTGCCACTGGGCATCATGTGGAACCGGAAATGGAAATTGAAAGAGAATTACGCGATTACCCTGAGTGGTACGATCATGGCTCTGGCTCACGATCCGTTGCCAGATGACAACCCCGAGTGGCGCATGTATAAAAAGGGGAACGGTGTTATCGGTATTGCCATCGGCGGAAAGACCCAATTTGACAGCTTCCATCCTCATGAAAATGCTCCCTGGATGGCGGTGTTGGATGATGCCTCAAATTTTGGCATAAAACGACACACCCAATGGGAGCTGGAAGAAGTCGGTGGCCAAACTAATACTGAAATGGCCTCACTCGCCAAGGGAGACACCTTTACCATACGAATAGAAGTTCGTCCAGAAAATAAGGAGCAATCACGGGTATCTGCCTCCATTACTATCAATGACGGGGATCAACAAACAATTACAGCAGTTACGGATGATCCTGAAATGATAACAAATGGGTATTTTGGTATTGCTTGCAGGGGCCTGCTGGATGTTGAAATTAGGGAACTGAGCCTGACTCCCTTAAACAATACAAAACTGAATGCTCCCCTCAATGAGTGCCACTCCTGCTACGTGTTGGGCGATACCTTGCAACAGGATACCGATGGCAACTGGCAAGCGCGTTTTATGGGCCTCTTCAGAAATAACGGCCAACAGGCTTCCATTAAAATTAGTGACTCTCCCAACCCCAGCGGTGGATGGGAGCAGGTAGAAACAGCTGGAAACGGTCAAATAGTAAATAATGACTTTCGACTCAACACAGCTGTCATTGATGCCAAACTTCCCTTTAGTCCTGCTGAAAAAACGATGTATTACACCGTGTGGAAAGATGGGAAAAATGTGACCGGGGATCCCCGTATCGGCACGGATTCCTGTGGACCGGGTACCGGTTTAGTTGGGGATGTGCCATCTAATGGCAACTATGTAGGTCGACTTCCACAGCTTAAAGCCCCTTATAAACTTTGTGGATTAAGCTGCCACGCTATTCACCAAAATCACACAACCCTGCCGCAAAGTGAGTCCGGGGAAGGCTTTTTTGTGCACGACCAACCTCGCTACGGCTCTTTCGAGCATCTGGATGAATATGATTTTCAAATAATGCTTTGGGAGGATGATATCTGGTATATGGAGCTGCTGCTATACCCACCCAGCACACCCGATGCCTACAAGATCGTTACGACTACTATATGTGGGCCAACCAGCCGCTGGCAGATGATGCGTCACTGGAATGTCCTAAACCCGGGCGATCACGATCACGGTATGGATGATGTAAAGGGACCTGAACAGATCGCCCTCCGTAATATGAAAAACCTGGGGCAGGATCCTGAATACATGATTCGCAACTTCCAGATTGTAAGTCACCTGATGACGGGGAAAGAGGATCCAAGTGGAACGGACAACCCCAAAAGATGGCGAAAATGGAAGATGCCCAACCAGGATTTCACCCTCATGATTATGGATTCCCGGTTATGGCGTACTTCCCAGGATACCAACATATGGGACGATGAAGGCTGGGGACATAAGGAAAGTATCTACAAGCGTACCGACCCAACCCGGGCCCTGCTGGGCGAAGAGCAATTTGCATGGCTACAGGAAAACATTCGTACTGATTCATCCAACATTATCTGCCTAACCGGCATTAACGGGTTACATACCATCTGGGCTGGGATTCCCTATGGTCAACCTAAACCATGGCCGGAGTTTGGTCAACGCGACCGCGTGGCCGCCGACTATGCAGGATGGGTGACCGCAGGCGCCGATCGTGTAATTGAATTACTGGGAAGTAGAAGTGGCGTTGTCAGTGTCTATGGTGATGTACACGCGGGGAGCATCATCAAAAACAGTACGTACAATTTGTATGAGTGCTCCTTTGGTCCGATTGGGAGACATGGCGGGCGATTACTAACGGAGGACTGGGGGCCTGAAATGGAGGATTACGATGGACGTAAACTTGAGGCCATCGCCCTCTATCACCAGGATTATGACAACCCCAAACTGGAGAAGAAAGAAGGTCCGGTATACTGGAATTTCCTGGAAATGAGTTTTGATCCGACGAAGAAGGACCCAGAAATTAGTTTTAATATCAGGAATATCGCGGATCGTCCGGACGAAATTCCCCGGGGAGGAGGCTACGTTAAGACTACAGCCCGTACAACGGGCAAGGCTCCCAACAGTCATCTTCCGGCTATTAGCACGCTGGCTAATGCCGACGTTCGCTTTATGAGGCTGGATGGAATTCCCATCAGGGCTTGCCGCAGCTTTGAAGATGGCACGCTACCCAATATTGGACTGCCGGATGTCGTACCCGGAACTCGTATCCTGATGGTTGCAGAAGATGATAAACAGAGCAGGTCAGAAATTATACGAACTGTTTGATGCAATTAAATCCATATAATTCTGATAAGTTTTAATCTTCACTGACCTCATCTTGTGCCATTGTACCACGGCGGCGACACTGTAGATACACTTCGTCTTTACGACTTTTCTCTCATTTCATCTTATTTATAAACGTGAGCATGATTTAAGAATTCAGCAGAATATATCTTCACTTGTCAATAAAAACTTTGTGTTGTTGTTCATTTTTTGAACGACGAAAAAATGAACCAAAAACATCGCCGGCGGGTGAAATTTTTATTGCGTTCCTTGTGCCTTCGCTAAAACCATTTAACTCGATCCGCTGAGAAGCACGGATCTCAGATATAAATGGTTTCTTAACGCTTAGGCTCCAGTCACTCGGCCAACAAAAATTTCAAAGGCCGGAAAGAATAATTGCAACGAAATAATTGAGTATCCTTATCCTCAATTAACGGTATCTTGAAAATCGGTATTTGATCATTATTCAAAGGTCCATCCAGTCGAGCTCGGCCCACCGTTCCGGGCCGTCATTTTCCTGTGGAATGCCGGGTGTACTACGACCTTCCCGGATGTACTTTTCCAGGAGTGCTTTCAGTTCTTTAACTTTTTCAGGATAAATATGAATTAAATTTTTGGTTTCTGCCGGATCCTGCTCCAGGTTATATAACTGAAATGGAGGCAGTCCTCTTAACTGTTCTTCTGTATTGGGATAGCTCCACCCGCCGGAACCCGGCCATAGAATTAGCTTCCAGTCTCCTTTTCTGATGGCAAAACGCCCTTCAACAGAATGAAATACGGTAGCTTCCCGGAGCGGTTTATTAAACTGCTGTTGCATCAACACTGGAAGGAAACTATAGCTGTCCTCTCCCTCATCTTCCGCCAGGTCTTCTCCCATAATGTCGGCCATCGTGGCCATCAGATCTACCGTACTTATCGTCTCATTGCTGACAGATCCATTCGTTATTTTGCCCGGCCAGCTTACGATGAAAGGAACCCGATGTCCTCCTTCATAAATATCGGCCTTGTGTCCACGGTAAATATAACTTGGATCGTGTCCGGCTCTTGCAAGCTCCTCGAAATCTGCCCGGGGTGATGCCCCGTTATCGCTGGTAAAGATAATCAAGGTCTCCTTGAGCATCCCTTGCTCCTCCAATTGGTTCACAATTTCTCCGACGACGAGATCCACCTGCATTACGAAATCCCCGTATAGGTTGGCATTACTTCTCCCGATAAATTCCGATGTGGGAAGTATGGGGGTATGGGGAGCGGGAAGCGCATAGTACAGGAAGAAAGGCTTATCACCCTCTTCCTGCCTGGAAATAAATTCCAACGACTTATCCGTCATGTGCGGCAACACCTTTGTATGGGTAAAATCCGGAGCCGTTAGTCCTTTCCGCCAAAAGCCCTTTTCATCATAATTGACGGTCTTTTTTGTTGGGATTGATGTGGGCCTGCCGTTCTCAACATAGACATAGGGAGGCATATCGAGTGAACCGGAGATCCCATAAGAATAATCAAAGCCGTGTTCAGAAGGGCCGTTTTGTATGGGTTGGCTAAAGTCGACTTCGGGCCGGCTATCCAGTGCATCGATATTTTCCGGCTGTCCGGTGCCGGTGAACTCCCAGTTCCATCCAAGATGCCACTTCCCTACAAAAGCAGTCTGGTAATTGCGCTGTTTGAGCAGCTCGGGAAGAGTTAGCCGCTCTTGCTCGATAAGCGACTTTGAATACCCGCTGAGCACAAACTTTTTTAGTCTTGATCGCCAGTTATACCGCCCCGTCAACAGGCCGTACCGGGTAGGCGTACAGACCGCAGACGTGGTGTGCGCATCGGTGAATTTCATTCCATCTTCTGCCAGTTCATCAATATTCGGTGTTTGAAAAGCTGCTTGATCATTGTAGGATAAAATATCTCCATACCCGAGATCATCTGCTAGAATAACCACAATATTCGGCCGCTGTTGGCCTGGTCCCTGGGCGAAGAGCGAATTAAATGAAAGTAATAATGCTATTAGCAGTAATAGTCTTTTAGAAACCATTTGTAATCGTTTTAATCGTGTTAAAAAACAATATCCCCGTACACTTTAATTCATCCTAAAGGCCTGTATAATCTCATCATTGTTAACTATCAGCAGAACTTGCTGATTCTTAGTATTTATAATCTCCATTTTGCTAACCTGGTATGGAGCCAGCAGCCCACTTTCGAATGGGGACCGCTCGTTAAAGCCACCGTTTCCATCTCCAATTAATATCAATCCATTGCCGGCATCATTGCGGGCCGTTTCCGGCTCCGTGTAGTAGTTATTACCTGCTATAATAAGATCCAGGTTCCCATCCTTATTGATATCCGTTGATATAATATCATTGACTGATGAAATTTGTGCTGAATTTGGAAGTTCAGATACCGTAAATCCATCTTCTCCCCTGTTTTCAATATAAACACTCGCAAACGTATCTACCTGCAGGTGCAGTGCATCCTTCATGAGTTTGCTGCCCAAAATGTCTTCTATAGTCGCCTCGGAGAAAGCTTTAAAGGTCTCAAAATTGTGATTAATGCCGGGGATGTGCTGTCCCAGCTTGGCCTTCCCGTAGTAAGGATAGTGCTCGCCGTCTTGCTGGATGGAAAACAGCAGGTCCATTGTTTGGTTTTTATCGAAATCAGAGGCATAGACCTCAAACTTTTGGTCTTCATTGGTTTGATAGGCGTAATTCAGCCCCAAATTACCCGCTACAAAGTCCAGGTCACCATCATTGTCAAAATCTCCCTGTTCAAGGCTGTACCACCAGCCGCGGTTGGAAGTCATTCCCATCTCTTCAGTGACTTCAGAAAACGACCCATCGACATTTTTATAAAATTGAACCGGCAGCCATTCGCCCGTCGTTACCAGGTCTACCTGGCCATCGCCGTTGTAATCACTCCACGCGGCATCAGTAATCATTCCCGGTTTTGTCAATTCAGGGGCTACCTGTGAAGTCACATCGGTGAATGTGCCATTATCGTTTCGCAACAGGTAGCTTCGGGGTGGGATGGGATACTGGCGCGGGACCATTCGACCGCCAACGAACAGATCAAGATCACCATCACCGTCAAAATCGGCGGGTCTAACGCAGCAACTGCTTGTCAACATCCGGGGAAGTGCTTTATCATTTTTCACGAAACTGCCGTTACCGGTATTGAGGTAGAGTCGATCCTGAAGCATGCTCGAAGCAGGTGAAAACTCATAGCCCCCGCTTGCCACGTACAGGTCGGGGGCACCGTCACCGTTAGCATCAAAGAATGTGGCCCCGACATCCTCAAAATCCCTGTCTTTAACCCAAGGGGCATTCAGTTTATATCTCTCAAACGTACCACCTTCAGTCTGTATGAAAAGGGTTCCGGACTGACCAGCTGCACCACCAACAAATAGGTCTGCCCGTCCATCGTTGTTGACATCAGCAGTTGCGGCCGGCGGACCTGGTTTCGACAACTGATATGGCAGAAGGCCTTGGATATTGTAGTCATTATAGGTGTTCTCCCGGTGGTTATATTCCAGCCCGGTCCGACCGGTAATATTTGTCATCATTTTATCTGTTGAACCAAAATTTGACGGTCGTTCTTTTTTGCCGTCTGCCTCTGCATCTTCATAGTTAAGAGTAATCTGCCGGTTGGCTTCAACATCCGTTAGCAACTGCCGGCGCCCGTCGGGCCATATCACCTGGAGTGAATCAACCTGCTTTTGATCTTTTAAGCCAAAATGAATGCGGCTGTCCATCGACGACTGGTATCCTCTATAGGGTGATACATACTTATACTGCTGAGCACTCCCGTTGTTAAGGATTATTTTGGCTCCAATTCCGTCAATATTTAAGGGACTTCCGATAAGCTCAATCGACAGGTAGTTATGATTCCTCAGTGTATCCGAATTATTCCGGTATATGGTCACCGGTTCATTTATATTGTTGACGATGATATCCAGGTCCCCGTCGTTATCCAGGTCGGATTGTGAGGCGCCGTAAGAAAAGCCTGGTTCACCGAAACCCCACCCTGATGTTTGGTCAGAAAATGTAAGATCGCCTTCGTTCCTGAAGATGTGGTTTGGCACTTTTATCTCCTTGAGGTCTTCCAATAGTTCAAGCTTTTCCTGCTGGCGGTATTCCCCCGTCCCAAATTGCTGGCGTTGATTTATTTCAGTCAGGTAGTCGTAATTATTAATCGCCTTTGGGAATCCATTGGTGATTAACAGGTCTTTATAGCCATCATTGTCATAATCGCCAAACAAGGTACTCCAGCTCCAGTCGGTGTAGGCCACCCCGGCCAGACGGGCGATGTCACTGAAAATAACCTCTCCCTCCATATTTACACCATTACTCAACTGCAGGGTATTCATCGAGTATTGATAGGTCAATCCCATTTCAATCATCTCCTGGTGACGGCTATAGCTGATACCGCCACTCATCTGCTTGCGCTCTTCCAGCGCTTTGGGCATCATGTCTACCTGGGAGATATCGGGCCAGCCATCATTATTAAAATCAGCGATATCGATGCCCATGCCCGCAAAACTGGTATGCTTCAGGTATTCATCAATTTTATCGGAAAACGTCCCATCCCCGTTGTTGATATACAGCACGTCATCCGGTAATATGTCGTTGGAGATGTAGATGTCCGGCCAGCCATCGCGATTGATATCGGATACTGCCACCCCGAGACCAAAGCCTACTTCTCTCGATAAACCTGCCTGCTCAGTCACCCGGGTAAAAGAACCATTCCCGTCATTTCTATACAGTTCATCAAAACTTTGATAGGCTTGACCATAAAGCATTTCCGGTCTGCGTGTATCCTGGTTTCGAGAAAAGGAGCCCGGGGAATGATTTAGCAGGTAAACATCAAGATCACCGTCGCGATCATAATCCAGGAATGCCGACTGTGTGGTAAATCCTTTGTAATCTAGATTATAATCTGCTGCGGATTCGGTAAATGTGGAGTCGCCATTGTTTATAAACAGCAGGTTCGCCCGTTCGTCCGGCTCAATGTATTCGGGAGAAACCATCGACACGTAAATATCCAGGTTCCCGTCGGCATTGATATCTACCATTGCAATCCCGGAGGCCCACCCACGGGTTTGTACCCCGGCCGACTCTGTAATATCCTCGAATTGCAAATTGCCTTTATTCAGGTATAAGCGGCTCGAGACCATATTACCGGTTAAGTAGAGATCCGGCAGCCCGTCGTTATTTATATCTCCGATAGCGACCCCGCCCCCGTTAAACATGAAGGGATAGTTTTGGATATTCAGCGAGTCGAATGAAGTGACGGTATTGGTAAAATGAACGCCTGTTTCCCGAGGCTCCAGCGATTCAAAAAGCGTAGGTTCTTCTTTTCCACTACAGGCAGAAATTATCAAGACCAAAAACAGGAATAGTAATGTATGTTGATACCCATCTGCCAAATCGGAATAATCCTTAATTCTTAATATTTCACAGTTTATTTCTCGCTGTATTGACTATACAACTTTGCACCATAGAGATCAAAAATCTAATTTTTTATTTATCAATTACACCAAGTTTTAGACAAATTTTATAAGTATCTACAAATAGTCTTGTGATTATGAACAAAGAAAGGACATTTTTCAATCTAATTTACCCAACGCCCATTTTGCAATGAGTACATATTAAAGAATGACCATACAAGAGCACTTCTGGGTTCCACTTTCTAAATGAATGGGAATCTCTTGTATGGTCACTAAATTAGCTGGTAAGAGGATCAACGACAGCTGATTCTCTTGTTCCGATATTTTTAGTATCCCGGGTTTTGTACCAGCTTGGGATTGGAGTCCATATCCTGTTGCGGTATGGGCAAATATTCGTGTTTACCTGCCTGGAAGTTCATGCCCGCATTCTCACGCAGCTCGGGATTGTTGGTAAAACGATCTGCCATGACGCCCCAACGCAGCAGGTCCAGTACACGATCGCCTTCCAAGGCCAATTCGAGCACACGCTCATCACGAATTTCCTGGCGCAGCTGTGATTGATTCAGCCCGGATTGGATATCCGGCATATTTACGCGCTGCCTGACTTGGTTAATCGCATCATAAACGGCACTAGAAGGGCCTTTAGCCTCATTTTCAGCCTCAGCATACATAAGCAGGACATCGGCATAGCGAATCATGCGGCGGTTGTTGTCGGAATAAGCCCAGCTGCCCGGTGTTAGCGAACTGGTTCGATCAAAATTCAGATACTTTCTGACAAAAACCTTGTTCAGATTGTCTCCACTAAACGCTTCGTCAAAATTTTCCTGGTACACTTTTGCGTCCGGGTAATTCCATAGCAATGTAGCATAGGCGCGGGGATCGGTTTCACCCGCATTGGTCTGTTCCTCCGTAAAAAGATCGAAAACCCAGTCATTGATGGTAACACTCTGCTGGCTGGTAAATCCGGGAGGTGCGATGTCGGGCTCCCAGGCCTGTCCCCGCATGGGGTTGGGCGTTCCACTCCGCCCCCAGTTTCCATTGGGCGTACTCTGATATTGCAACTCAAATACGGATTCGGCGTTGTTATTCGTTTCTGCCATGAAATTGTCCTGGTAGTTGTCGACCAGTTCATATAACCCGGAATCCATCACCTTTTTGAATTCTACAGCAGCAGAAGACCAATTTTCCTGGTACAAGTATGCTTTGCCAAGCATGGCCGTGGCTGCCCCCCAGGTGGCTCTTCCCACATCACTTTCTGGCCATTCATCGGGCAAACGCGACTGCGCCTCCGTGAAGTCCGATATGATATTATCCCAAACTGCAGAGGGATCTGCTTGTTCTACATTGAGTTCGTCGGCACTGGTAATGGCGGTGGTCAATAATGGGATATTCCGCCACATATTTACCAGGTAGAAATGAGCAAATCCCCTGAGAAAATATGCCTCACCCATGATTTCTGATTTACGAGTCTCATCCATCTCAATATTAGGCACATTCTCCAGTACCTGGTTAGTTCGGGCTACAATCGCATTTAATTCGGACCATCCCTCATTCACACGTGCATCGTTCGGAGTTAGCGTAAACGTCCCGATATCATAGACGTTCGGTTGCGGATTGGTGTCAACAATATCCGACCGGTGAATGGTTAGGATGGCTCCAAGCATTCGGCCCCATCCCTGTATAGTCGTCAATGGACCATACGCACCTACAATGGCCTGTTCTGCATCTTCCCCACTTTGCCAGAACGTATCCGGTGTTAAACGATTGGGATCAGTTACTTTCAGGCTTTCATTGGTGCATGTGTTGACGGACAAGAAGAAAAGGATCAGGCCTGTTCCAACGACAATTCTTTGTATAAAGTTATTCATTCTAAAATCCATAATAGATTCCTGTAATTTCAATGGTTAAAAGGAGATATCAATACCGAGAGTGTATGTTTTCGGGTGGGGATGTGCATTGGTATCAACCCCCTGGCCGAACAGTCCTGTATTGCGGAATCCGCTGTTTCTACCTACTTCAGGATCATAGCCCGAATAGCTGGTTATGGTTAACAGGTTCTGGGCCCTCGCATATATTTTAACATTGCTAAGGTTGGCAATGCTGCTCACTTTTTGAATCACATTACTCGGCAGCCGATACCCGACCTGCAAACTTTTTACCCGCAGGTACGATCCATCTTCAACAAAGAAGCTGGATGCCCGCTTGTTGTTGGCCGGATCAGAAAAGGTGGCTCGTGGAATATCGGTATCCGTGTTCTCCGGCGTCCAGGAATCCAGCACATCGGTGATCTTGTTTCCACCGGCGTTATCCAGGATATATTGGAATTTCTTGGCATTCCAGAGCTCATTACCCTGTACGCCCTGCACAAAAAGACTTACGTCAAACCGCTCATACGATCCACTGAAATTGACGCCGTATTCAAAGTCTGGTTGATAGGTCCCCAGGTACGTTCGGTCTTCGTCGGTCAGCTGCCCATCGCCATTCAAATCCTTAAACCGGAAGTCGCCAGGCTGTGCCTCACTACGCCCATCGGCATCTACTTCTCCCTGGTTCTGGTAAATACCATCAACGACATATCCGTAAAAACTGCCGATTGGATGACCGGGAGCCGTACGAGTAGCCTGGAATCCCTGCTGGGTAAAGTTACCCCCGGATATCGGATTCACACCCTCACCCAATGCCAACACTTCATTGCGTATAAAGCTGATATCACCCGTAATTGTATAGTCAAAACCCGAGGATGCCTGGTGATGATAGGTGCCTGAAAATTCAAAGCCGTGATTTTTTATATTGGCTGCGTTGGTCAGTACGCTGGAACCGACTCCACCATACACCGGAATTGGCACCTCTACCAACACGCCTTCCGAGCGCTTGTCGAAATAGTCTGCAGTAAATGAAAATTTATCTTCCATAAAGGCTACATCGACTCCAACATCAAAGGTTTTGGAGGTCTCCCAGATAATATCGGGATTTGTAAAACTGGTGAGTGCCGTACCCTGCTGAACTCCCCCGGCAAAAAAGTAACTGGCATCAATATTAAGCCCGGTAATGGTGGCATATTCAGCAATATTTTGGGATCCCAGCTCCCCGTAACTGGCGCGAATTTTTAACTCGTTGAAGAAATCCGGGATAAACGGTTCTTCACTGATACGCCAGCCAATGGATCCCGACGGGAAGGTACCCCACCGATTTCCTTCTGCAAATCTTGATGACCCATCCGCCCGGAGTGTACCGGAAAGGAGGTACTTGTTCTTGAAATTGTAGTTAATTCGCCCGAACCCAGACTTCAATACACTTTTCAGCAACTGGCCGCTGGCATCTACCACTTCGGTCGCTGCATCAACCGTTCTCAAATCGTTATTTGGGAAACTTGTCACCGACGCTCCCACGGTGCGTATACGGTTTGTCTCCTGCGTATACCCGGCCAGCAGATCAACATTGTGATTGCCCAGCGAGACATTATAATTGAGTGTGTTCTCGATAAGCAAACCGACGGCCCGGGTTGAATATTCACCAAGGTCAGCTTCATCGTTAAAGGCTTCCTGGGAACGACTCTGGAAAAAGGCGGGCATGTAATTTACGTTTTGGTTCATCCCGTAGTCTAGTCCCAGGTTCAACTTGTATTCGAGCCCTTCGATAATTTCGTACGTGGTGGTCATGTTACCCACGATATTATCGGTTGTGATCTCATGATCATTCAGAACAGCCACACCATACCAGTTAATACCTCTTGCCACACCATGATATGAAGGCCGTACGCCCGCAAATCCACCCAGGTTTTCTTCATTATAGACCGGGATTACCGGCAATGCTCCACGCTCTCTGCCGAAATAAGAGTTTGGATGATTTATTTCCCTTGTAGCAGAGAAGGACTGATCTATCGTAAACTTATCCAGGGAAAAACTGGAGTTTACTCGCAGACCAAAACGCTGGAAGTCAGCCTGCTTGACCAAGCCCAGCTGGTTGAGGTGTTCGCCGGAAACATAGTAAGATGAATTTTCACTGCCCCCGGACAAACTCAAGCTATTTCGAACGACCGTGGCGTCAAATGGATCGTTTAACTGTACATCCTGGAAGTCAGTATCTACAGAAGGATCAAAATTTTGATCATTGTAGGCGGGTGCTCTAGGCAGACCGTCATTATCGTGGAAAGCATTATTGTGCTGTGCATATTGGCTGGCATTCAGGAAATCATATGTACTTGTTGGGCTCTGTATGCCTACGCTACTGCTGAAATTAATTTGCGTGTCTTGCCCTTTAGTTCCACTTTTGGTTGTAATAATGACAACGCCGTTCGCTGCCCTGTTTCCATAGATAGCAGCCGTTGACGCATCTTTAAGCACCTCAATCGATTCAATATCTTTTGGATTTATAAATGACATCGAGTTGGTAATCATCCCATCAATGACATACAAAGGTTGGTCATTGCCAAAAGTTCCGGTCCCCCTGATAACCACTGTTGCTTCAGCGTCTGGGGCGCCACCGCCACTGGTAACCCGCACTCCTGAAACCCGACCTTGCAACAGAGACGCCGAGTTCGAGGCGCTTACGTTCTCAATATTTTCACTTGAAACCGATCCAACGGCACCCGTCACATCTTCCCGACGCTGGGTCCCATAACCGACAACAACAAGTTCTTCACCACTTACTAATTGTTGTGCCATGGATACGTCAATATTAGTGCGACCTTCGATCGGAATCGTTTGGGTCACGTATCCTACAAAAGAAAACACCAGCGTGTCTGATAATGAGGAAACGTTGAGTTCATAATTTCCATCCATATCAGAGGTGGTTCCTGTAGTCGTACCCTGCACGATTATATTTACACCGGGTAGTGTTTCCCCGGTGCTACCGTCTGTAATAGTTCCGCTAACCTGTTGACCATAAAGATTTGTAGTCGATACAAAGCATATGGTCAAGAGGGGAATCAGGTATTCTATTCGTAGTTTTCGTAAATGTTTACGCATGTCCCATCCCTTATTTAGTTATTGTGAAAGATAGATTTTGTCTTCTCCTATTAAAGAGACAACCGTTTTATGATTCTACTTAAACCAGAGCAATAAATTTATGAGCTGCTGTTATCCCTAAGTTTATTACTGTGTAATTTGGCCTAATTTTGATATTGGCGATACTCTTCTCAACAAAAAACATGACTACCCCTGATACTATTTTTGCAGTTGCACCTTATTTACCGCCCGTTTTTCATGTATTTCCGAGTTGTGGCATCTCCATAATTTTTAATCAACGCTATATTTTGCGTACAAATGCTGGATGGCTGGATCATCTGAAATCTAGTACCTGTTACTGAGAAGTTCTCATCATACTATAAGGCTCAGGGGTAATGTTAAAACTGTAGGCCGGCGCTCCACTTTCGTAATCAGCCGGGAGTACAATTTGCAGGTTGTTGCCCTTTTGGGACCATTCCAACTCTTCCGAGCTCCCGAGCATTTGGATGGGCGTGTTATCGTCCACAACCAGTGATTGTATTTCAATAGGGTCGCCTGATGGTGCATCCAAAGGATTGCGTAGGTTGCATTTCCCTTACTTGTATATCGTACACGCAGGCTATCCACAGTCTGTCCGTGCGCCTGTACCCAGGGACGAGTTTCAAAAATAGCTTCCCCATTTATATCCAGCCAGCTGCCAAGTCCACACAGTCGTTCAACCTGTAACTCCGGTATAGAGCCATCTGCACGGGGACCCACATTCAGTAACAGGTTGCCATTTTTACTGACGATATCCACAAACATATCTACCACTTCATCAACGGTAGGCATCTGCTTCGGGGTTGAATTGCGGTTGAATCCGAAGGAATAATCAACACCACGGGTGGACTCCCATTTTTCAGGGGTGATCTGATCATATTGAGCATATTCCGGCGTCGTAAAATCGTGCACATCCCGACCCCAGCGGTTGTTGATTACTCCATCCGGTTGTTCATTATAGTAATCGGCAAATATGTTCAGCGCTTCTCCCTTTTCCGGGTAATTGATGTCATTCCTGAGTATGGCCGGTTCATATTCGTCAATGAGCTCACGCCAGTGGGCATCAACGTAGTCGGCGTATTGACCCGATTGAGGCGTTGAGATCCCAAACATTTTCATCCCAGCAATTACTACAGGTTTGAACGACCAGTCGATGCCACCGGAATAGTAAAGCCCCAGTGAATAAAGATACCCGGTTTGGCATCTTCAAACCATTATGGCACCTCATGGCTTTGTAAAGATTCAACCGTTGACTGGTATTGCTGTTGTTGACTCTGGGCCGACACTTCCTGTAACCCACCAATTAATGCTACCATCATCAAAAAAATTATGATGGTATTATGCCCTTTTAATGTGACCTTTATCTCCTTACGAATGTCCACATCAAATTCCCCCAATTATAAATTAAGGTTGAAATTACCGGAGTTGAACTCATAAAATAGTAACAGAACCTGCTAACACTACCAGTATACCGAGCCGACGTATTCCTCTCGCAAGGTCAGGTAATAATTCAACCCTGACTGAATTATCATTTTTCGAAACCCGTCCCCATATTTCTACTATCTGATTGACATTTGATTGTACTAATATTGCTTAATAAGTGAAAAAGTTGACTTTTAAATCAAAATTGTTCAAAGTAGAGTATTGAATAAGGGATTATATCGTTTATAAAAAAAGGGATTGTGATGGAAGCAGAACTCTTAAAACGGTCTATACACCACAACCGCTCGTTTGTCGTAGAAAACCATTCCTATAAAAACTTTTTAAAAGTATGGCATTATCATCCTGAAACTGAACTGGTCATTATTTTGGAAAGTTCGGGCACGCGGTTTGTGGGAGACAGTATAGAAAGATTTAAGCCGGGTGAAATTGTACTTATCGGTGAAAGTTTACCTCACCTCTGGCTCAATGATGATAAATACTTTGAGGAGGATTCCGACCTACAGGCCAAGGCAAATGTTATTCGGTTCAATAAGCAATTTGAGACGGGCTTGTTAAGTATCCCGGAGATGAGACCTATATTGAACCTTTTTGGTCGGTCTAAACACGGTATCAAATTTGAAGGGACGTCGAATCCGAAAATCCGGGAGCTTGTTAATTCCCTTTTTGACCTGCACGGATTAAAAAAAGTTAAAGTGTTATTGGATATCCTGGAATATTTGGCCCTGCAGGAAGAGTATAGCATCCTTTCCAGCCCAGGTTTTGTTCGCTGTTTTGAAAGAAAGAAAGACAGTAAAATTCTGCAGGTGTATGAATATGTAATGGAAAATTTCACTAATGATATCTCTCTTGACGATGTGGCGGACCTGGTAAATATGAATCCATCTGCATTTAGTCGGTATTTCAAGCGGATCCAGAAAAAGACATTTACTCAATTTCTAAAAGAAGTAAAGATTGGGTATGCCTGCAAGCTGCTGTTGGAACAAAAATATAATATTTCAGAAATATGCTACCGATCCGGTTTTAATAATATTTCCAACTTCAACCGGCAGTTTAAATCGGAAAAAAATATGACGCCGACTATGTACATCGATAAACACGCCGCTGCGGCTACAGACTAATGCAGCAGTATGTCTTGGGCACTGAAACTGACGATGTTTAAACTTTTACTCTACTCCCTGGCTCATAAATTTCCAGGTCACCTCACCCACGGTATTGGGTTTCCCAGGTTCGGGTGGTGAGATACTACCTTTTAGCTTCCCATCGCGGGTCTTTATTACGGTAAGTTCACGAAATTGGTATTCCCCATCCTCATAATCATAGGTGGTACCGTCGTCATCATACAGCCTGTAGCTCCCCTCTCTTTGACCATAATGACGGACTTCTATATCCACTGTTTGGCCAAGTTCGGGAGCGTGCATCATCGCCGGCATCATTGGAATTATCCCACCGTCTTTTACATATACCGGTATCTTGTCCAGACCAGGAGAAACAGTAATCACTTCTCCGCCACCCACGTAATCGCCGGTATAAAAATCATACCATCGTCCTTCCGGCAGAACCACCTCCCGGCTCTCTTGGCCTTCAAACATCGGGGCTACCAGCAGGTACTGACCCGCCATGTACTGGTCTGTGATCTCCTGTCGAACCGCCTCGGCATAAGGGTTTTCTTCGAGACTGGTTTCTGCTTGCTCCATCTTTAGATTCGAGCTAAACCCCTCCTCCAAGTTCATCGCCCGAAATGGCGGGATGCCTTTGAAATGATATTTGGCGTATTCGCTGTACCAATAGGGCATCATGCGCATGCGTAGCAGGAACATCTCCCGAACTTCATCCGCTACCTCGGGAAACGACCAGGGTTTGGTGCCACTGGACCACGCGTTGATCATGGCCATCGGTGAGAATACCACTGATTGGACTCGCCGCAGCCACTCCTCACCTGTATCAGAGGCACGCACTTCCGGTGTCCACAGCACCCCGGCGAAGCTGCTGTTGATCAGGGCCGTGATAAAATTCCGGTGATTGTAATAGTCGTTGTAAATTACGTACGGGAAGGAGGTTCCGCCCCCATTGGATGCCCGCACAAGCCCGAACGTACGCCGGTTGCGTTCCTCAAACATATCTTCACTATAGCGTTGCACAAGCAGGCCATAGGTCTGCCGCATCTGTTCACCCGTCAATCCAGAAGGAAATGTAGCCACATCGGGCCAGAGCCAGTGATCATAACCATCCACCTCGTCAATTTTATAGCCGCTTACCCCGATATCCACTTGGTCTTCTTCCAGCTGGGAGAAAAAAATATCTCGGCTTTGTTCCATCCTAAAATCCGGGACCATGCCCGCCCAGACCGTGTGAGAGCCGGTATAGGGTTCTATCTCTTCTGCAAATGAAGCGTCCGGAGACACATAGGGATTGATCCACAGATTTAGCCGAATGCCCCTATCCAGCATCTCCTGGGTAAACTCTTTAGGATGGGGGAACCGCCCCTGATCCCACTCAAATGTCCCGGGGTACGACTTGCTCTGCCAACCTGGTTCCAGCCCGATGAAGTCCAGTGGATATCCCCTTTTTTCAAATTCGTTGGCTTCCTTCCGGACATCATCGGCCGTAAACAACCGGTGCACCCGCTGAGTGAAGCCGAGTCCCCACCGTGGTGGTAAAGGACCTCCACCGTTAAACAAATTATACCGGCGCACGGCATCGAGCGGAGTAGGACCACCAAAGACATAAATTTCAGCTCCTTCTGCTGGAACCAGCACCTCCACCACATCCGAGTACGGGCGGGAAGTCCAGTCGGAGTCGGTATTGCGGTCGCGGACCACCGGCGGGTGCTCGCTGTCTTTTCGTACGGCCGTACCGGCATACACCGTTATGTAGCGCGCCGAGTTAATAAACACGCCGTAACCATTTGATGAGATACAAAAAGGGGTGGGCACGTGCGTCCTGCCGTTGTCTTCCCCCCCATAATGGTCCACATGCAGTCGCAGGATGCGCCCGCGTTGGTGAACCGTTTTAAAATTGAGTCCAAATCCGTAAATCTGCTCTCCCCGCTGTAGGGGAAATCGCAGGTAGGTTTCCCCGTCAATGATCCGGACTTTGATATCCTGTTTCGGCAAGGGGAAATCAGCCTCTCCCATTGCAGCCAATGCTGCTAGGCGGGGTTCTGCCCCGGACGCAGTCAAAAGGTCATACTCCTCGGGTTCTCCTGCTTCCGCTTTCCAGATGCCCGGTTCCACCTGTTGCCAAGATAAAGTTTGGGCTTTTGCATAAGAAAAAAAATGCAAGATTATAAAACAGGAAAGCGAAAGAAATCTAAGAAATCTCATCTTAATTAGGTTAAAAACGCTTTTAGGTTTCACCAGTACTGTTCCCAAATCACTCAGAGTGGGATTCTCCTTTCACACCCCATTTCTCATTCGGTTCAGGGCCTACCTCCAATGTTAGTTCTCCACCCTCAACAATCTCCTCATGTCTAATCCAGTAACGATTCAGCGGCTTCCCGTTTAACCTTGCGGATTGGATATACACATTTTCTTTCGGGTCTCCCTCAACATGGATCGTAAACGTTTTGCCGGAGTAATATTCAGCATCGAGATGGATTGTAACTTTATCAAAAATCGGAGTCGTTATTTCCCACTTGGGATTCACATCAGCCCCACCCTGGACATCAAACAATCCTATCGCCATCAGTACGCCCAAAGCCCCCATCAGGCCCTGATCCTCATCGCTGTTGTACCCACCAAAAGGGGTGGTGTCTCCAAAGGTATGTTCTTTAACCTGGCGAACCCAGTACTGGCTCAGCCAGGGAGCACCCGCAAAATTAAACAGGTGAGCCATCTGGCAGCTCGGTTGGTTGGAATAGTCAATCCAGCTCTCGGCGTGAAGTTTATCTTCGGCTATAAAACGGCTGCCTTTGGCTTTTTCAAACTGTTCATTCAATCGCGCTACATAAGCTTCAGAACCTCCAAATGCCTCAATAAGTCCTTCCATGTCATGGGGGACGTAATGAGAAAAAGTGGCGGCGTTTCCCTCTACGAAACCCGGTGCGTTGAAGGAGTCCGGCAACACCGGCTGAAATCCCTCCAGCCACGAGCCATCCGGATTTTTCGGGCGTATCCAGCCCGTCTCTGAGTCCCACAAGTTTTCCCAATTGTCGGACCTCTGCAAAAAGGTATCATGATACTCCTCTTTACCCAGTCCCCTGGCAAACTGTGCCAAAGTCCAGTCCTGGTAGGCATAGAACAGCGTTTGGGCGGCTCCTTCCCGGTGATACCCCTGGCCTTCAGGATGAACGGGGATCCACCCCTGATCAACATAATACTGCATTCCGCCCCCTGTTGCATTTGGACCCGTCTCATACCCAGCATGACTCCGAATTCCCCCGGGATAGGCGTTCTTCAGTGCTCCCTGCCACGCCGCTTCAATATCAAAATTTCGAATCCCTTTGTTATAAGCCGCGGCAATAAGAGGCGTAACCTGGTCTCCCACCATCACGTAGGTATAATTTCCACCGCTCGGACCCCGCGCAATCATCCCGGCATTTTTATAATACTCTACCATTGTAGCCACAAAGTCATTCATAACATCCGGATAGGCCAGCGACCAGAGCAGGTTAATGGTCCATTCCGCGCCCCAGAAGCTGTCTGAGTTATACATATGGCGCTTTGGTTTCCCATTTTCATCCAATGGAAGTTGGCGGACTACCGGTTCGGGGCCTGTATTATCTGTATATTTACCATTTACATCGCTGTAGGTCCGCCTGCCAAGCAGGGAATGCCACAGATCTGTATAAAACTTGACCCGCTGATCATGGGTTCCTCCTTCTACCTCAATTTTTGAGAGCCAGCGGTTCCATTCCGACCTTGACTCCTTCACCACCCTGCTAAAATTCCAGTGTGCAAGCTCCGTTTCGAGGTTTAGCCGAGCCTGCTTTTCACTGACATAAGAAAGTGCCACTTTCATTTTGACCGTTTCGGGTTCGTCAAATGAAAATCGCATAAATCCACCACTTCCGGCTCCTTCAATGCGGTTCGCATTATCAGCAACCACCTGCTTTTCCCCTCCGATCGACCTCCAGCCACCAAATCCTGACATCGGCCGGTCAATCCGTGCTACAAAATAGACCGTAGAGGGCTTCTTACGTCGAAATGTGGGAGCCATTACTGCATATCCCGCCACCTCCCGGTCAGAAACACGGCGGATCATTGCATCCTGCATCTCACCATGGCCCAGCTTTGCACCGATATCAAACAGGATATGCGCCTCTTGCTCCCCCGGAAACCGGTAGCGGTGAAACCCCACCCGCTTGGTGGAGGTAAGTTCTACATCAATTCCATAGTCCTCCAGGTGCACCTTGTGATAACCTGGCTTTACGATTTCGTCTCGATGCGAAAACCTGGATTCATACGCATCATACCCCTGGTGCCCCTTTACAGGTCCCGTTGTTGGCATTACCGGCACCCCGGAGAGCTGCCACGCATGGATATGGCTAAACGCGCGAATGGTTCGGTCGCCATACCGATATCCCGAATTCCAGGTTCCATCCGTCTGCGTATCCGGACTCAGGTTGACCATTCCAAATGGGCGACTGGCAGATGAAAAATACAGCCAGCGTGGCTCAACCGTATCGATCAGGGGATCTACATAATCGACAGGTTCTTCTTGTATTTGTTGGGCACGTGCCGGTAGCATCGAGAGTGTGCTTAGCAGTACCAGTGTAGAGAACAAAACAGCTGAAAAATAATCTTTCATCATTGCCCGGCATTTAATCAGTACAGGTTATACGCAGCGATTGCATTTTTACCCATAATTAGTCCTTGTTCATATTGAGAGAGACCGGAAATATAATCTCCAATCAGTTCATACACCTCGCGATAGCCGGCCGCCAGGGTGCATACCGGCCAATCAGAACCAAACATCAGCCGATCCGCTCCAAAGGCGTCAAATACTACATCCAGGTAAGGTGTGAAATCCTTCGGTTTCCAGTGTTGCCAGTCCGCCTCGGTCACCATTCCGGAGATTTTACAATACATTTTGGGATGCTTCGCCAGCTCGCGTATTCCATTCTCCCATTCCTCAATCTTCTGGGTCTTGATCTCCGGCTTGGCGATGTGATCGAGCACAAATTTCTGGTCAGGGAACTTTGAGGCAAACTCCACGGCCACCGGCAGATGACGGGCGTAGATCAAAATATCATAGGTCAAATCGTAGTCTCCGAATGTCTTTATTCCCCGTAAAAAATCAGGCTGCAGCAGGAATCGGTCGTCCGGCTCATCCTGTACGATATGGCGGAGCCCCTTCAATGCTTCATGTTCAGCATAATGGTTCAACCGTTCTTCTAAATTATCAGCCCTGATATCCAGCCAGCCGACAACGCCTTTCACAAAATCGTGTTCCTCGGCTTGTTCCAGCAAAAAATCGGTTTCCCGTTCCGTCTGGTCTGCCTGGACGGCCACGCATCCCTCCACGCCCACCTTATCCATCTCCTTTTTGAGATGGAGCGGTAGGAAATCCTGTTTTAGAACCTTCATCTCCTCGTTAATCCACCCGTGGCGCTGCGGATCATAATTCCAAAAATGCTGGTGCGCGTCGATTTTCATTATACCGGAACTTTTGCTGTTAACGTTTACTTTCGCCTGGAAATGTAAAGCCTTCAAATCACCTGGATGATGCTGTACACTCCGGCAAGGAGAATGGCAACCACGCTGATCCAAAAGGCAATATCGTAAAACCGGCCGGGCTTCAATTGGTCATCCAGCCGCACATACCTGAAATTGATCGCTGCAAACACAACAATAAGCAGCAGTATGGACGTAAAAAACCCCCCGATTATCACCATCAGAACAGGGAGCTGCATAAACAGAAACAGCAGGGCCCACAAGACCGGGAACACCCAGGCAAAAATGGCGATCGCCTTCCTGCGCTGCTCGATGTCATAAAAATCAAACACGCCAAGGGTGCCGAAACAGTCTGAAAAGATACGTGTCCAGCTTGCCAGGGCCGAAAAAAGAGTCGAGAACAGGACCACGACAGCACAGATCAAAAATACATTTTGGGCACCGACACCCATCGTTTCGGTGTACATCCCCGATAACGTCTCTATCATCTGGTACCCCTCGGGTACCACGTTTTGGGCATGCAGCACCGCCGCACCCAAAATATAAAAAGCAGCTGTAACCAGGGTATATACAACCATTGACAAGAACGCATCCCAGTACATCACCCTGATCCATCCGCGGGCGCGGCGAGTCCACTCTTCACTCTTTTCCACCGGACCTGTATAGGCGGCATATCCCTTTTCAAGACACCAGTAATGGTAGTACATAATTTCGTCTCCTCCCACCCCGGTAATGCCGAAAGCCCCGATGGCGACTCCGACCATCGCCGTTGGCAGGTTAAATTCCAAACCAAACAGAATGTCTCCCCACCCTATGGCGTAACTGGTGTATTGCAAAAAATACACCGAAAGGAAGGTAAAGACCGTAAAAAAGGCGATCATCACCAGGCAAAAACGTTCAACAAACGTGTAGTATCCCCTGAAAACGAGTAGCGATGCCGTGATTGCGGTCAGGGCGGTCCAGAGGGTTACATTTACCGAGGGAAAGACGATATTCAGGGTAATGGCCACCCCACCGACAATGCCGCCCACCTGCAGCAATTTGAATACCTGGATAAACAGCCAGGTCCATATCGACCAGTTGACCTGCCGGTAGCTCCATCCCGGCAGCTTGTTAAATGCCGTCATTACCGTTTCACCGGTACTAATCGCATGTTTGCCGAATTCAAGTTGTAGTGTCACCTTGACAAGGCAGCTAAGTATCACCACCCAGAACGTAACAAATCCGGCCCGTGCCCCGAGGGTGGTCGTGGCGATTAATTCACCGGAACCCACTATGGCGGCTGACAGGACGAATCCGGGTCCCAGGTGTTTTATCGTTCCCCATACGGTTTTGGGAGGCTTTTTAATATCATCTTCTGTCAACAGGTAAGGATCGCGCGGGCGATCACTGTTTAATTCATCCATTTAATCGTATCTCCTGTAATCCCGATTTAGTATTCATTTTAAATCCCTTGCGAAACCAATCCCAGCTAAGAATACAAATTTCGTCTAACCAATAAAAGGGAGAAGAGGTTTTCTCAACCAGCCGTCATTTTAAACGAAACCATGTACTTTTTGGGAAAGCGAAGTAGTCGATAGTGGCTCCGGCAAAAACTGTGGCATCGCTGCCTCCACAAGCGCGTTGATCGTGCCGGACCGTTTTTTTTATTTAAATTCCAAATTTTTATCCCGTTTCAAACGGATATACAGATTTTTGGGAATTGAGTGCTGGTTTGTATTCCCGGAAAAACATAATTTATTTAACCACGGAACTATCGGAGGCAGAGAACATTGCCAAACCGTGCCGCCCGTTTGAACGGGATTTCAGGTTCACTGTCCGGATTTTTTCAGGCGGATACCAGATCTGCTTTGCCCATTAAGAGATCGAGACCGATCAACACGTATGGCTTGGGAAAGGGCTCCGTTTTCACCGGCAGATTTCATCTTTATGATTAAATCTTCATGATTAATAAGTTTAAGAAAACCTATTTATGGATCTCAATTTGACAGAAAAAGTGATCATGGTAACCGGCGGTGCGGGACTGCCGGGCAGTATCGGGGAAACAATTGTTCGACATATTGTGGAGGAGGGCGGCATCCCCGTCATTGTAGACAAAAGTACCCGCGGAAAAAAGATGGAGCAGGAGCTGTGGGAGCTCGGCCATAATGCCCTGTTTGTAGAAGCCGACCTCACCACGCCGGAGGGATGCCAAAATGCGGTAGAACAGGCCACCGATCACTTTGGACGGCTGGATGGACTGGTTAACAACCTCGGCGTCAATGACGGGGTGGGGCTCGACGCATCCTACGACGAATTTATTGATTCCCTGAAATTGAACCTGGTTCACTTTTTTGCCGTTACCAAGGCCGCCCTGCCCTTCCTGCGGAAATCATCGGGATCGATTGTCAACATCGCCTCAAAAGTGGCGCTGACCGGCCAGGGCGAAACCTCCGGCTATGCCGCTGCCAAAGGAGGCGTGCTCGCACTGACTCGCGAATGGGCGCTGGAGCTCCGGGATGATGATATCCGGGTGAACGCCCTCGTGATCGCCGAGTGCTGGACGCCGGGCTACCGCCAGTGGCTGGAAAAATTTGACGACCCGGAAGCCCAAAAGAAGGAGATCGTCGCAAAGATACCGTTTCAGCAGCGTATGACCACCCCGGATGAAGTCGCCGACACCGTGCTGTTTCACCTTTCGGACCGCGCCTCCCACACCACCGGGCAGTTCATCCACATCGATGGGGGATACATGCATTTGGACCGGGCCATCACGTAATGGAGGTATCTAAAACTACTCAGGGCTATCTCAAAAAGTTTTGAAAACCAGTTTTCTTGGCAAAAGTGGCCTTTTGTAAAAACATTCCCAAAATCACTGCCGGGGATTAGTTATTGGTTATCAGGTATTCGTTACTGGTTCAAGTAACGAATAACCAGTCCACAAATAACAAAACCGCGCCTGTGCTAAAACCATTGAACTTAATTCTAATACTGGTGCGAGCGTCTCGCTCGTGCCATCCCTGCATGCAGCGGAGTGGGGGATTATGAATGAAGGATTTCGAAGGAACAGGTCGTATGAACGGGGTATTGCACCATGCCCCGACCGAAAGAGTTTCTGTTTGATGTGGGGGGGGGGACGACAATAAATATCCTGCTTTCCCGGCCTTGAATGGGGTGCGAAAGCCGACCAAGATCCAGTACAGACCCGACATGTCGCATCTCAACGAATTTCCACGCCGGTTGAGACTGCAGCGGGTGGCCCCATTCACCGCCTTTATTTTTACGTTCCTTTTGTATCAAGACAAAACATCTGCATTGTGAAGAATAGTCTCCAGCTTTTTTGTTGGGCTTCTTCAATCAGCCAGTTCAATTTCTGGTGGAATGTTACGCTGCCTCATATCCTCTCCAATATAGAAACTGGTGTGAGGCGGCTGGTTGTAAGCCACATTTTGCCAGGCAATACTCAGGCGATAGGTCGGGTCATGCATCAAGGTATAAAAGCGGTGTTCAGTTGGAATTGCCGTGGTGTAAATACGGAGCTCGTCTCCCTCTTCCGCACGCCAGATCACCTCTTCACGCCAATCGCCAAACAGGTCTGCACTCAATGTCGGAGTTGCTTTGGTCCCGTTGTTCGAGGTGGCGCCTTCCGCTTCGAAGATCAGCTCCGTCGCCTCTGCTCTCCAGTTCCATTTTGTGATCCGGTTCCTGTTCAGCAACTCCCGTTGAAGGTCGCCATCCCACCACACAGCAAAATTGCAGGAAGCCGGCTTCTGTTCAGATATCTTTTCTCCTCTGGCATTGAACAGCCCCTCAATTCCACCGCCGCGCACCCACATTTCGGTACCCGGATAGCGCGGATCGATGTTGGCCGCCAATCCGCGTCCCGGTCCTTCGCCCTCGTCACTGGCGGTTACGGACGGCTTTTTCCACAGTATGCGGCCCGACTCCGCCTCCCGGAAGTTGGCCCCGGCATCATCAAAACGCTCTTGTATGTGGAATATCTCATGACCGGGATTTATCGGATCAAGGTCCCCGTAGTGAAGTGCGTCTCCGTGGCCAATACCAGTGGAATGCAGGCCGGTGCCATCATGATCAATCACCGCCGAGCCATAGATAATTTCATCCTTCTGGTCGGCATCGACATCACCCACACTCAGGCTGTGGTTGCCCTGCCCGGCATAGTCGGGATATCCCTCATTTGTATCAAATATCCACTGGCGCGTGAGCTTCTGATCCCGCCAGTTCCAGGCAACAATTACCGAGCGCGTATAGTAGCCACGGGCCATTACCAAGCTGGGACGCTCGCCGTCCAGGTACGCCACGCCCGCCAGAAAGCGATCCACCCGGTTGCCGTAACCGTCTCCCCAGAGTTCCTCCAGCTGCTCACTGGTTGGAGTGAGCGTATCCGGATGACGCGGCGGGATATAATCTGTTGTGACCAGCTCGGCTCCCGTTTCTCCATTAAAAATTGTCAGGAATTCTGGCCCCTCAAGGATATATCCATCTTCGTTGCGGTGATCAGCGTCGGGATCGCCAATTACTTTGCCCGCTCCATCTACCGTGCCATCAGCCGTTTTGCAGGCCACCTCTGCCTTTCCGTCGCTGTCCAGGTCATACACCATAAACTGCGTGTAGTGCGCTCCTTCCCGAATATTCTTGCCCAGGTTGATACGCCAGAGATGCGTACCGTCCAGCTCGTAGGCGTCCAGTATCGGCTCGTCGGTAAAGCCGGAATGCGAGTTGTCGTGGGCACGACCGGTCTGATGTACTACAATCTCATATTGCCCGTCACCATCCAGGTCCCCGGCAGATGCATCGTTCGAGGTGTATCCCCGGGGCACGTTCACCGGCACGGAGATATACGGTTTATCGGGATTGAGTGTATAGGACCCGCTGGTCTCACCCTCCCGGCCATCCACGACCGGCTTCACAAAGTATGTGATATCAGACGCCCCGGCGGGCACGCGTTCGTCCACAAAATTTGTACCTTCTGCCAGGGGCGACTCATTGAGTTTTACCGGGGGACGACCGTCTGATTTTCGGTATACATTGAATTTGGTGTCAAAGAAATCGGTTGCCAGCAGCCTCCAGCTGATAAAGGCGGAATCATCCCCGTCAGGTATCGCTACTACGCCGCGATCAATTTTCTCCATCACGCGCTGAGCCTGTCCGCCGTGCGCGCTGATCGCCATTAACAAAGCTGACAGGCAAAATACTAATGGTATTTCTCTGGACTTGATCATTAAATATTTATCGGCTTTATAAGGTTTATCACAAATTTCGAGCTGATTTCCCCCTGCTTGCGAATTTTTTTTACTGCAGCGTGGACCGAGGCGCTTGTTACCTCAGCCAGCGATCCAGCCAGTTTATGGCGTCGTCCTGCATCGGGATGGTCATGGAGTGGGGCTCATCATAGTAGCTGGCCCGGAATTTCTCCGGCGCCCCCATCTTTTGATAGATAGTGGCAAGTTTTTCCTCCGCTGCCTTCATCCCTTTCACGGTAAACAGCTGATCTTGCCGGGCGTTGAGAATCATAAGCGGTCTCGGGGCGTTCAGGGAGGCCACATCCGGCAGATCCAGGAAGCGATATTGACGGGGCACATACATCATCCAGGTATGGTTCCAGAAATGGCGCTGCAGCATCTCCCCGTATGTGCTGGAAAATCCCGCTATGACTCCGGCCTTGATGCGTTCATCCATCCCAAACAGGTACGTGGTTCGGAGTCCGCCGAGAGAAAGTCCCATCGCTGCTATCCGCGCCGTATCCACTTCCGGCCGGGAGTGAAGCAGATCGATCGCCCGGCAGTCGCCCTGCACGATGATGCCCGGCCAGGTGGTACCCGCCGCCAGGATCGTCTTTTCCACCGGCACTTCAAAGTCGCCGGCCAGATCGTTAAACGCCTCGATTTTTTCATTCAGGTCATCATGTTCCTGCTGAAGGTACTCGTCAATGCGGCCAGATGTAACTTGTTGGGGATCAAGACGTTGAGAACCGAAATAGATCGCATCCGGACTCAGTACCACATATCCGCGCCGGGCCAGCTCATCCGCGTAGGTGCGCCCCCCGTAAAGTTGACCGATATACTCCTTCAAAATGCGGGGCTGATAGTCGGTCATGTTATGCTTTTCCTTGCCGTAGTAGTAGAAGCCCCCGTGATCGTGCAGTGCGACAACAGCCGGGGCGGGCGCTTCCAGGTTATCGGGAATCAGCAGATACGCCTCCGTTTTTTGATAGGCATTTACATTATATCGTACCAGGTACTGCGTGTAGCCCTCACGCTGGTTTTTCTGCAGGACCTCGGTATCCAGCGGGGCAGGCTCCGGGTCGAACGCCAGCAGCGTCTCCATCCTGGAACGGGCCGTGGATCTCCACGTTTCCCGGCTGGTCCAGTCTTTGGCCAGGAACGAGAGGCTGTTCCGGTGTTGGGCGCTGTACTCTTTCAACAGGGGATAAAAATTGCCCACATCCGAAGATCCATCTTGTGCAGTGGAACGGCTGGTTGCTGCCATAGCTATCATCATTATGCTTAACATGAAGATTAATTTATGCGATCTTTTTTTCATACGGTCTCCCACGGGGGTTCAACGGTTAATATTCAATTTTTTAGCTTCACTTTAACATCGTAACCGTAATATCATGCCGGCTGCTGCCCTGCAGGCGCACCAGGAGCTCCCCGCTTTTCTCGTCATAAAACCATCCCGGCTGCCCGGAATCGGAAAATTTAGCGTACCCCGCGAATTTGGTCAGCCTGCGCTGCCCCTCGGCCATCGCCTTGGGAGATATTTCAGTATGAATTTTGAGCCTGTAATTCCGTTCGGGGACCTCATACTCTCCCTCCGGGGCTTGTATCTCTACCCGCAGCTGATCCGTATTGTCTATCGACCGGATCTCCGTAACTGCATAGTTCCCCTCGGTATACTCCTTGCTGGTACCGTCATCATCATATATTTCGTAGGAGGAGGTGTCGTGCGGAAAGATCTCCAGGGTCAGTGTGTCGGCGGGCATCTCACCCAGTTGCTCAATACGATTGCGCTGCGGAATAATACCACCGGCTTTTACAAAAATGGGGAGCTCCTCCAGGGGCGTGACAATATTGTAATACTGCCGGCCGGTGTATTGTTGCCCGCTCCAGTAGTCATACCATGTACCTTCCGGCAAGTAAATGGTGCGTGTTTGAGCTCCTTTCGTGATAACCGGTGCTACCAGCAGGTTGTCCCCGAACAGGTATTGGTCATCGATATCATAGGTGTTGATGTCGTCCTGGTATTCGAGGACCAGGGCCCGCATCAGTGGCATGCCGGTGTTGTGCATTTTCCAGGCTTCACTGTAGATATAGGGGATGAACCGGTAGCGCATCCGATCGTACTTCCTGAAAATGCGTTCTGCCTGATCCCCGTAGCTCCAGGGCTCCTTGTAGCCGGGATGATCCATCCCGAAAAGGTGCGCCACGGGGCTGAACATCCCGAACTGGCTCCACCGTATGTAGAGCTCCGGATCGGGTTTGTGTTCAAATCCCCCCATGTTGTGCGACCAGTAGCCCACGCCGGAGAGTCCCATGTTGAGTCCCGCGCGGATGACCGGCTCAAAATACTGCCACTCGCTGGGCCAGTCGCCCGCCCAGATGTAGGGATACCGCTGAATGCCGGCATAGCCCTCTCGCGTCAGGTTAAACCCGCGCATGTTGTTTTCTTCCTGGAATCGCTCAAATGGAACTTTTGCATAGGCGATCGGGAACAGGTTGTGCAGGCGTTCGGCCTCCTCCCCCTGTGGACCCACCTTGTCGCTTTCATTGGCTTTGTGACCAAAAGCGCTGCCTTCATCCGTCTTGAAAAACATCGCGCCCTGCTCCACCACCTTTTGCACGCCGTTTTCCCACCACCAGTCGACGGCGGCCGAATCAAAAAAATTGACAAATTCGCCCTTTCCATCGGGCTCCGGGTAGACGACTCCCGCCTCGCGGGCGCGGTCCAGCAGGTTATACTTTTCGCCGTTGTCGTACCGGGGACGCACATGCAGCCCCACCATGTCAAAGTTCATGGCATAAAGGCTGTCGAACATGGCGGTGGGATTGTCAAAAGTTTCTCTCCATTCAAATGTCGTGGAGCCGTGACCATTGGGCCCAAAAATACGCCAGGTGGAATCGAGATGGAGCAGGTCTGCCGGAATCCCGGAGTCCTTGAATTTACGACCCAGGTTGACCACGTATTCATCAGAGGTATGCTGCTCATGTCCCCAGGTGCCCCCGCTGTAGGTACCGACATGAAGTCCGTGGGCAAATTTGGGAATCAGCGGTGCCTTGCCGGTCAGGGTGGTATACTGATCCAGCAGTTTCGGAAAGTCCGGCCCGTATATAAAATAGTAATCGACGGCTCCCCCTTCGGCTTTAAACGAGTAGCTGTTTTCCCGGGTGTGTCCCATATCCCATTCGGTTGCATAGGGCGTGTGGAAAAAAGATGCCGTACCCCCTGGTGCTCATAAAAAACGGTACGGGTGCATAATTCGCCTCCAGAATATTATATGCTCCCACAATATGAGGGCGACCGGTGCCCCGGCCCACATTCAGCTGTATCTTCTTACCTCGCTGATCGACAAAATCCATCCGTTCGCCAAAACCGAAAAAGTGCTCTTCCGGCAACAACTTTTTCTGTACCCAAACCGCTTCCCCCTGCTTCTTCATGCCGCCGGCCGACGGCGTTTCAAGGATTGTCTCGGTATTGAGCAGCGTTCCGTCCGGCTTTCGAAATTCAACAGAAAGCGGATATTTCTTCACCCTGACCACAAGTTCCCCGGTATCGACAATGAGCTCCTGGTCCGTTTCATGCAGTTCCATGTTGACAGCCGCCCACCGGTTCTCCACCAGCATCCACTCTTTGCCGGCAGTATCAAACGATCGCTCCCAGCTGGCGCGGACCCGCACGATGGAAGGCGTACAAAATTGCAACTGGAGATCGGCATGTTCACCGCTGAACAGTATCACATTTCCCTCCCGGCTGAAATCCGACCGGAGATCTCCGAGAGAAGTCTGGGCCCTGAGGTTACCGGTTAAGAAGGCGCTAAAAAAGATCAGCACTGACAGTCCCCATCCTACGGTACTGCTGCGATGCCTGATGGTCAAAAAATTATTATCGTTTCCTGCAATTTTCATAATCCAAGTTGTTGCCGCTCTTTTGTATATTTACCACAGTAAAAATATGTTGTGTGTAAATAACACTATTTAGGGAGAACTAGCAACCTGGCCGCCACCCTGGCCGGGATGGAAATACTGGTCAGATGCAGCAATCCCACTTACTTATTCGGAATGATACTTGATTCTGGTTGAACAGATCGATATCAACCAATAGGATACAATAAATATTATCAACCTTTAACTACTCATATTTGATTCACCCACTCACTCACACCGATTATCGCGGAAATCGATTCACCACCTGTTTTATCCTGTCTCTTCTTTTTGTACTCTGGAGCGCTCCCCGAGGCGCCACTGCACAAAATCCTTACGAGACGGGCAAAAAGTGGTTCCAACAGCGTTCCGCAGAGGCCGATTCCTTTCGCGCCCAACCTGCCTATATAAATAAAGCGCTAGAGAGCTTTGAGGAGGCACGCAAAAAAGAAATCAATCCCGAAGAAACAGCTACATTTCTGCTACGCTCCTATTATTTCAAGGGAATGTTCCTGGGATTACCCGAAGAGCGACAAAAAGAGCTGTATGACCGCGGTAAAAAGCTTGGAGAAGAGATGATGGAGCGCTTTCCCAGGTCGGTGCCGATCAAATTCTGGTATGGGGCGAACGTGGGTCGGTGGGCGGATGTACACGGTTTTGTGGCGGCGGCCACCAACGGCATCTCCAAAAAGCTACGGGCGGTCTGCAAGGAGATTATTTCCCTGGATGCCGACTACCAGGGAGGCGGCGGCTATCGTATTCTCGCACAAGTGCATTTCCACTCCCCGAACATACCGCTGGTGATGGGCTGGCCCTCTGATCAAAAAGCCCTGGAGTTGGTGGAAAAAGCAGTCAACATCGCGCCGGAGCATCCCACCAACTTGCTGCTGTATGCGCAGCTGCTGCTTGAATTTGATCGCGGTGAGGAAGCCCGGAACCAGCTCAAAACCATACTTAATCTCGAACCGCGCCCCGACAACCTGGTGGAGGATCGGTATGTCCAGTACCGGGCGCAGCAGTTGCTTGAAGGGTCATTATAAGCTATCTCAGCAGGTGCAGCATAAATCCTGCCAGTTCCCGGCTGAGCATCTCGTCTTTCAGTCGACCGTTCACCTCCAGCCTACTCTCATCATTTAACACTGGTTCTGCAGGAGAGGAAAAAGTTGCTTCCCGCTTTCTCTCATCGGGAGTTTGCATGGTAGCTACGATATCACACTGATTGGCTGGCTTCTGAAAATCCACACCATTTTGGTTGGAAATACGAATCGTGAAATCGAGGATGGCATCCCGGAATTCGCCCCCGGTATCGATGGCGGAAAATTCCAGCTCTATGGTTTGGGAGGCGGGCAATTCCAGTGATCTGCCGTTCAGTGAAAGCGCCTTGAGCTGAGCCGTCGTTTGTATTTTCATCTGCATTATTTGCTTTTCGGCCACCACGGTGGCGGTCGTTAACTAAAACCTGACGTGAACCTGAACACTTTCTCCCTTGAATGCGGGAACGTATTTGACTGATCTTGAAGGAAGATAGAGAAACGACATGTTAAGTGACAAAAAAAGAGGCCGCCCTGCATGCTGCAGAGACAGCCTCTTAATCTTATTGATTATTGGAAGACTCTGTGAACCATCTTTTTGCCAATTCCGGCGTGTTTGGCCTTGGACAAAACCCTCAATCAGAAAGCATACTCAAAACTCAGGCGAAAGTTTCGGCCCGGCTCGCTTTGCCAGTACACATAGCTTCCGTAGTTGGCACCGGAATACAAGTATTCGTCCAGCAGGTTATTGAGATTCAGTGAGATGCTGTAGTTGCGTTGTTCCCATGAGAGGGCTCCGTCCATCCTGAAGTAGTCCGGCAGGTACGACTCGTTCTCAGCATTCCAGTTCCATGAGGAACGATCCACCTGGTATTGGTAGCCGAGTGAAAGTCCCAGTCCCTCAAGAGAACCTTCCCGCAGCGTGTACGTCAGCCATCCATTGGTCAGATGGCGCGCATGACCCGCCACCCTGGTTCCCACATTTTCCGGATTGGTGTCTTCCGTAATCTTTACGTCGGTATTGGCGTAGTTAAGCACCGCCCTGAGTCCGGGAGCTACCTGTCCGCGGAGGTCGAGCTCCACACCTTTGGATACGGCTTCGCCCAGTTGAATAGAGTAATTCTGGTTTTCAGGATCGCCAACCAGCATATTCTCTTTGGTCATGTGGTAATAAGTGATGGTGGAGTACCACCGCCCGTTGGCCCACTCGCGCTTGATGCCGCCTTCCAGGTTGTTGCCCCGCTCGGGATCAAACGCCTCGCCCCGGGCATTTTGGCCGGTTTGAGGGATAAAAGACTGATCGTACATTCCGTAGATACTGGTATTTTCAGTGACTGAAAAACTGATCGCGGCACGGGGCGAAAACACCTGGTCTTCCGTACCGGAACCATACGAGGAGCTCTCGTAATCGGTCAGCCGGCCCGCAAGCGTAACGCGAATGCGGTCGTCGAAAAAGCCGAGCTGGTCCTGCAGGTAATACGAAAAGTACTCACTGCGGACGATGTTGCCACCCGCCCTTTTTCTGAGACTGGTCTCGCGGTCAAACTCGGGAATGGTGGCATTGGCGTTACTCGGATTATAGATATTGAACGGTTGACTCTGGGAATCCAGGGCACCGGATTGATTCCAGTCGGCAAAGTAGTTTTTATAACCGAAATCCAATCCTGCCAATATGTTGTGAGAAACACCCCCGGTTTGCTCTTCCCCACGCAGAAACAGCTGTCCCAGCTTGGCTTCGTCACGGGCATCCCAGATGCTCAGGCGCCGGATCATATCTCCATTTTTCTGGATGCTGTCGAGCCACATTGAGTTGCCCACCTGGTCGTAATTCATATATCCCAGCTGACCAGTAATACTCCAGTTGTCATTAAACTGGTGCGTCAGGTTCAGATGGGCAAACTGTTCCTTCATTTCGGTAGGTTCAATTCGGGGATCAAAGATGGAAAAATCCCTCGGCAGGGTCCCAAAATCGGTCGGGGCAAACACATAGGCAGAACCGATATACATCTCAGAATACTGCAGCGAATACTGTGCCGTCACCGTGGTATTGTCGCCAATACCGTAGCTGAGGGAGGGTGCCAGGGTGTAGCGGTCGTTAAATCCATATTCCCGGTGCGAGTTTTCAGTGGTGCCCGCACCGTTAAAACGATAGAACAGACGGCCGTCTTCACTCAGTTTTCCACCAACATCTACCGTAGCTCTCAGCGTATTGTAGCTGCCTGTGGTCAAGCCGACTTCACCTATAGATTGACTGACCGGCTTTTTCGTGACCACATTATAGAGTCCGCCGGGCTCGCCGCTGGAAAGCATAAAAGCGGACGGACCTTTTACAAATTCAATGCGCTCAACCATCACCATATCTTCCGCAAGCGGTCCCCAGCTGGACTGCAAATTCATGCCGTTGCGGAAGGCCGGAATCCGGAAGCCCCGCATGTTAATCCGCGCAAAATTTCCCCAGTGCTCAATCATCTGTGCCCCGCTCACGTTTTTGCTGACCGACTCCAGCATATCAATTGATTGCTGGTCGTCGATCAGATCCTTGGTGATAACCTGAATATTTTGGGGAGCACTGACTAACTCCTGATTGAGCCGCAGCGACTGCGAAATGACCGCAGTATTGTAGTTCGCCATGCTTCTACCTGAAACGGTGACTTCCCCCATCGCCTCAACCCGTTGTTCCAGGGTTGCATCCAGTTCCAGGTTTCGATCAACAGCCAGGTTGTGGGTAAAGCGCTTATACCCCACTGTTGAGATCACGAGCGTATAGTCCCCTTCCGGGACGCCAGCAATTTCATACCTGCCTTCGACTGTAGTCGATGCCCCATGAGAAGTGCCCTCAAGTACCACATTGGCATTTACCACCGGATCGCCATTGACGGTGGTTACCGTTCCTGAAATTGAAAATTGCTGATTTTGCTGTGCCAGTGCTGAAATGCACGTAACAGCGAATAGAAGTAGTAAAGACGCAGCTCTTTTCATTTTCCTGCTTTATTTAGATTTAGTTTAAATAAGGGCGGGAATATACCTATGCCAGCTTAAACACAAAAAATTTTAGCGACCACGATCTCTTCAGCGTCCCCGCAATCGTCAGCCTGCACTATCGATCAGTGATGAAAAGTTCGGTTTAAAGAGAATGAGGACAGATCTCAACTGCTATCGATGGGAATAAACCAAGGCATATTTAGCTGGGCTGACGTGTTCTACTTGACTAGGAATAGTTTTGTGCCGTATAAATTGAACCGTGAGCAGGGCCACAAAAAAAGCTCATCCCAAGTAGCAGGATGAGCTATATATGGTGGTTGTGGAGGTGCGGGGAATCGAACCCCGGTCCGAAATGGTATATCGTTCAAGCATCTACATGTGTAGTTTCCATATTGGGTTTCGCCTGATGCTCTGCCTGGAAACTAGGCTAACACCAAGCTAGCCTGTTAAAGTTTTACACATGCCCCGACAGACGGCGGAGCACATGCTATCCTGTCATAGTCGACGTTCAAACGGCACTGACAGGCAAGAAGCCGAGTGAACGGCAAAGCTGCTTACGCAGCTAAGCTGTAAGAGTAATTGTTGTCAATTACAATATTTGCATGATGGTTTTTATACGAGTGCCATCGCTCGAACTCGACATGCAGCCTGCGATGCTACGCATTCCGTCGAATCCATTACACCCCCAGTAAGTGAAAGAACACAAAATCCATGTTGGCTCCTTGCTTCAAAGCCATTTATAACAACGTTCTGTAACGCGCCAAAATTCCCATTATTTCTGTGGAATCACAAACTATTTTTCAAGCCTTTAATGATCGAACCAATCCCGGAAACGTCGCTTTTCCAATCCGGATATGAACCAAAATAAGGCGGGAGGATTTGTCCTGAATAATATGGATGAAGTAATAGAACCTGCCGTATTAAAAAATCCAGCTAATCGAACGCTTAACAGTTCAAACATATTAATATGCAATGGAGAGGGGACAGAATGCCAAAGATCTGAAATTTTTATCCAGGTAAAAAAGTACGAACAAATTCTGAACCGGTATTTGAATAGTGAAAGAAGATCCTGGATCCACTAATGTGACCATTCCGCGGTCGGCAAATGGGAAAGCTTTCTTCCGACCGCCAAATGTTCATTGCTGGAGGTGTTTGACCATAACATTCCACAAATATTAATTTTTATTTATCTGCAAATTAATATTTAATAAAATTTTATACGTAGTTTATATTATAAGTGCACTGAAAGTAAATTACACAAATCAAGAAACGTTCAACGTATCTACAGCGGCTAGTTGACTTTCGCTAGCAGGTACAACAGTCAGCATTTTAACAAGCAAAGAGGGAGCGTTTATGACTAACGGCATAAATGGATATGTTTTTCTGGATGAAACCACCGATTTCGACGGCGACATTGAAGCGGAGGTAGTGGTTCTTGAAGGAAGAGTCAGAGGTGAAGTCCATGCCAGGAGAGGTCTGCATCTCAAACAAGGGGCATACATTGAGGGCGAAATCCACACCGAAAATTTCACCGCGGAAAAAGGCGCCTCATGCAAAAGTGAGTTGTATGTAAATACCAAAAAGCAGAAGGAAAATCCCAATACCGCGCCGAGTACCGGGTCTGAAGTGGACGTGGCTCCTACAGGTACTCAAAACGAAAATGGTTCCCTTTTCTAGCACTGCTATCACTACCTTCACAGCGGCCTTTATTTTTTCGTCCCTTTTGATCAATCCAAAAGGGACACCTCAATCGGGGAATAGCTTTTTTCTTGTTGGGATCTCCCCCTTTCCTTGTTCATTTTCGTCAGGGGCCCTGGTGGGCGCCATCCCTAATCAAATGCAACTTATTTGAAGAAAATAGCGGAAAACCGTGCTTGTGAACGGCCCTTTCAGCCTTGCAAATTGCAGTTACATCATGACTCAGGATCTGTCTGAGGATGCCCTGATCAACCCTATATGACCACTTCGCTGGCGGGTTCACGCATGTTATAGCTGGAGCTCATTACATGCCCATAGGCACCGGCGTTGGCAACAAGAATCACATCTCCCTCCCGTGATTCAGGTAAAAGGCGATCGATCCCCAGCTTGTCTCCAGATTCACAAATAGGCCCAACAATATTGGTAATCTGCGTGGAAGATTCATCGATTTTTGTCAGGTTTACGATTGTGTGGTGGGAGCCGTACAGGGCGGGGCGAATCAGTGAGTTCATCCCCGTTTCCACGCCCACATACCTGACCTTTCCTTTTCCCTTGATCTGGGTCACACGGGCCAGCAACACCCCGGCGGTGGCTACCATATACCGTCCCGGTTCCATCCAGATCTCATATTGAGGAAAACCTTTTTTGAATTCGGCCAGTTCTCGTTCGACCTCCTGCAGATCAAGCGTCGATTGCATCTCATTTTCGCGGACTCCAAGTCCTCCGCCCACATCCAGAATCTCCACATCCTCGAATTGTTCAGCTGCTCCGGCCAGCACCAGGGCGGTTCTCTTCCAGCTTTCGGGATCTTTGATTCCGCTGCCGACGTGAGCGTGGAGCCCTTTCACCGTGATACTGTGTTGATCCACAATCGATTTCACCTCGTCGAGCTCAAATTGCGGGATACCAAATTTCGAGTTGGTGCCGCCTGTTCGTACATGCTTGTGATGCCCGTGGCCATGCCCTGGATCAATACGCAGAAATATTTCATGCCCGCTGAACACTTCCGTCCACTCCTGCAGGGGAAAAATATTATCGAGGGTTACATGTACGCCCAGCTCAAGCGCCCGCTCATATTCCACCCGCGGGGCAAAATTGGGCGTGAAGAGAATCCGATCGGTGTCTATGCCCGGGAACAACTTCAGGATATACTCCACTTCTCCTATCGAAACACATTCGAAACCCAGTCCCCGGTCATGGAAAATATGCAGCAGCTGTTCGTTATTATTGGCCTTGATCGCATAAAAAAGTCGATCCAGGGAAGTCAATTGCTGAAGGTTTCCAACCGTCTTTTCCACCTGTTCCGAGTCATAAACATAAACCGGTCCCTGTTTGTCCGCCAACTCAACAAGTGTTTTTCGCTTTGCCTTCCACCAGCTATCCCTGAAGGGTGAGGAGTCGGAATGCGACCCATTAATTTGCTGCCAGGTGGGACCAAAGGAAATTTGTCCGGCAGACTTCGATATTACCTGCTCGTGCAGCTGCTGCACCAGTCGATCGGCCTGGCCTGAAGCTACAACAAAAGTAAAATTCAGGTCGTTTGCCGCTTGGCTGACCAGGTAGACCTCGTGCTCCTGGAACACTTCAAAAGCAGAACCGAGCTGATGCAGGATGGTACGGATATGACGACCCAGCAGGCTCACCGCGGAAGTCGACTCAATAATCTGGACCCTGCAGAGTTCACCCAGGTCGCTCACAAACTGATCCCTGATCTCATGAAAATGGGTGTTGGCCCCGTGATCGAGAGAGACGGTAACATTTGAATCCGAGGTTGAAACCAGATCAATTGAAAGCCCATGCCGCTTAAACACGCTGAACGCATCCGCAAGAAATCCCACCTGCTGCCACATCCCGAGGGTTTCCATACTCACCAGGGTCACATTCTCGCGAACCGAAATCGCCTTCACCAGCGCCTCATCATCGGCTGCGGCGGCAGAGATGGTCGTCCCCTCCTGCCCCGGATCCTGTGTCCATTTGATATGAATCGGGATATTGTGGATGCGCGCGGGCATGATACACCGGGGATGCAGTACCTTGGCACCATTGGTGGCGATCTCCTGCGCCTCGGCATAGCTGAGATGTTTCAACAGGCGCGCCGATGGAATTTCGTGCGGATTGGAAGAAAACATGCCCGGCACGTCGGTCCAGATCTCCAGCCGCTCTGCCTGCAGTTTGGCGGCAAAATAAGCTGCCGAAACATCCGATCCCCCCCGGCCGAGAACAACCGTCTTGCCATCACCGTCACTGGCGATATAGCCCTGCGTCAGTACCAGTTCGTCTTCTTGCCGGTCCAGTTCCTGCTGTAGCGGGCGGTCCTCCCCAGTATCGCAGATGGCGGAAAGTGCCAGTGACTTTTCACTGGCATTCTTTACCGGAATACTCTTCAACATCGATCGGGCATCCCTCCAATTGGCACTCAGCCCCTGCTGCTTCAGGTACGCTGCGCCGAGCCTGGTTGACATCAGCTCACCCAGCGCCATGATGCGCGCCTGCACATGGTATCCCGCCTCATTCAACAGGGCGATACCGCGTGCAAGCTGTTCGAGCTCCTTGAACTCATCGGCCAGCAGCTGATCTGCATCGAGCCCCAAATCTTTTGCAAGCGTGCGGTGTTGCTGTTTAATCTCCTCGACGATCAACTCAGAACTTTCCGTCGATCCCGGTTCAATCACCTTTTCCAGTTTGTTTGAAATGCCACTCAGCGCCGAATGAACCAGGCAAACACGGTACCCGTCGCGGAGCCGGCTTTGCAATATGGATGTGATATTTTTCCAGTTGTCCAGGGAGGATACACTGGTTCCTCCAAATTTCAGTACGATCCAGTTTTTGGTATTATTCGTCATTGTACGCCTGTATTACAATTTTAAATCTCGCAAAAAGAAAACAAATATCCAGCGTTTCTGAAAGCCCCATAAGTTAACACAAAAATAATTAGTCATTGGCACAAAAATTCGTGTAACTTTTTGTGCGTCCAATCGTAACCGAGACTCAATTTTTAATTTGTAGAGGGCTTTGAAAACCAGGAGTTTTGTTCAAAGCCAAAGCCTGAGCGGATTCGGAACCGCAGTTTATACCTCATAAATAAGGATTTCGAATCCGCGAAAATGCCGGAATTGAGCAAAACAACGGTTTTCAAATGCCCTCTTGTAACCATTTACTATTCCCCTTGAGAACTCTCACCATTTTCGCCGCCGTCATACTCCTGCCCGCTCTGCTCGCCGCCCAGGAAACCGCTTCCGTAAATGGATATGTGACCGATTCAGAAACCGGGGAGACACTCATCTCCGCCAACGTGGCCCTGGAAGGCACCCGGAAAGGGACCTCAACCAACACCTCCGGATACTACACGCTCACCGGTATTGCACCGGGCGAACACGTCATACTTGTCTCCTATATCGGCTACCAGAGTTACCGCAGGGAGATCTCACTGAAACCCGGCGAAAGCCTCCGCCTCGATATCGAGCTATCCCCGGAAGGGATCCAGATGGATGAAATTGTGGTGGAGTCGGAAATGGAAAAAGAGGAACAAAAAAATATCGGGATTTCCCAGGTACAAACCGAATTGATCAAGGAGGTCCCCTCGGTCTTTGAGGCGGATGTATTCCGCGCCGTACAGCTTCTGCCCGGCGTTAAAGCTGCTTCTGATTTTTCCAGCGGACTCTATATCCGCGGGGGAAGTCCCGATCAGACGCTGATCCTGCTCGACCGCACCACCGTCTACAATCCCACACACTTTTTCGGATTTTTCTCCACTTTCAATCCCGATGCAGTTAAGGATGTACGGCTCTACAAGGGAGGATACCCTGCAGAATACGGCGGTCGGCTCGGCTCCGTGCTCGACATCCACAACAAAGATGGAAATCGAAATGAATTTAACGGGTCGGCCTCCATCGGGCTGCTGGCATCCCGGGTGTCTGTGGAGGGCCCTTTTGAAAAGGGCTCGTACATGCTGGCGGTACGCCGCTCCACGCTTGAGCCGCTGCTGGCCGTCTTGCAGGAAAGCCAGGACAATATTCCCGAAAGTTTTTATTTCCTGGACCTGAACGGCAAAGTGAATTATGACGCCGATCCCGACAACAAGTTTTCACTGGCCTTTTACTCCGGAATCGACAACCTGTTGTTCCCGTTTGCCGAGGACGCCAGCATCAAGCTCAATTACGGAAACCAGACCATCAGCTCCACCTGGACCCATATTTTTTCAAACAAGGTGTTTTCAAACCTTACCGTCACCGGTTCGCGCTATTTCAACTTCCCGTCATTCAATATCGCCAGCACGCCCTTCAAGCGGTCCAACAACATCTACGATTTTTCAGTCAAGGGGGATGTCGAATACCAGCCCGGCGATCGCCATTCCGTCTCTGCCGGCTTCTGGAGCGGTCTCATGACCCTGAAAGTACAAGACCAGTTTGACGGTGAGGATACTTTTAGCTCGCGTATTCAATCGCATTACACCTCGCTTTATGCACAGGATGAATGGGCCATCACCGACCAGGTAGAGATGACAGCCGGACTCCGGCTCAACGGGTTCAGCGAAGGCAACTACTGGAAACTGGCCCCGCGCGTTTCCATCGAGTATCAGCCGGTCGACGAGGTGCGCTTTCAGGCTGCATACGGGCGATACAACCAGTTTCTGACGCTGATCTCCAACGAGGCGTTCTCCGGGTTTGACACCTGGCTCACCACCGATACCGGGGTAGAGCCCGCCTATGGCGACCAATATGTGGTTGGAGCCAAAACCCAGCCGTGGGAAGGATATGGACTGGATATGGAGATCTATTACCGAACCATGGAAGACCTGTTCGACCTCAACCCCTTCCTGCCCGATGTAGCCGGGCTCGACTACCCCGACCTGTTTCGGTTCGGGACCGGGTATGCCTACGGGGCCGAATGGATGCTGGAACGGCAGGTCGGGCGGCTAACCGGCTTCCTGGGGTACACCTTCAGCGTGTCGCGGCGAAAATATCCGGGCTTTAACACGCCCATCGGGCAGCCGGAACATGCGCGCTTCTTTCCGCCCAAGTACGATCGAAAGCACGATATTAACCTGGTGATGAACTACGCGCTGAGCTCGCGCTGGAAGGCCTCTGCCGTGTTCAATTATTCCACCGGCCAGGCGTACACCAAGCCGCTGGGGCGCACCGTCGCTTTTGATTTCCCCACCGAATCTCAGCCACTCGATGCCCTGGTCATCGGAAAAGTGAACGCTTCCCGCCTGCCGGCCTATCACCGGCTGGACCTGGGCTTTACCCGCTCCGGCAGCTTTTTTGGGATGGGTGAGGCCCGCTGGCAGTTTCAGCTTATCAATGTGTATTCCCGCCGTAACGTCTGGTTCTACAACTTCAACTTTGATGAAAATCCCATTGAGCGTGAAGAGGTTACCATGCTTCCCGTTCTTCCGAATATTTCATACACCGTCAACTTTTAGCATCCTATGTTCAGATACCTCGCATTAACATCGTTTATCCTTTTTATCCTCGCTTCCGCGGGCTGCGAACTCTACCCCCAGGATGAGTTTGAGGAGCAGTATGTAGTTGAATCGTACCTGGTAGCCAACCGCACGCTGCCCCAGGTCCGTATTTCCAGGACGGTTCCGGTCGACCAGCGATACAACTTCAACGACGCCGCCGTCAATGATGCCGATGTCGAGATCCGCCTGCTGGACGAGTCGGGCGAAACCGTCGAAGATCGCTTCTCCTTCAGGCGCCGGTCAAATGGAATATATGAAACCGGTAACCCTCACAAGGTCCTGCCCGGGCGAACATATCAGCTGCACGTCACGTTTAGCAACTCTGTCGAAGAGATCGAGGGCACCACGCGCATTCCCGGGGCTTTTAAGGCCGAAAATTCCACTGAAGACAGAATCACTTACCAGGATCCGAACCAGATCACCATAAATACCACGAGAAGTGCGTACCCCGGGCGGCAGGCATTTTTCATTTTTACGGTGGAAGCGGGGAATCCTGCCGTCGAAAACCTAACGCCCTTCTACGCCGACCAGGTCAACAACCAGGACCAGGAGATCGCCGGCTATTATTCCAACTCTTCTGGGATTGTAAATGAAGAAAATTATGAAGAGAACGAGGATGGGACATTAACCCTGCGGCTGCCCTGGCTGGCCGTCGCTTTTTATGAAGAAAATTATATCATCGCAAGCGCTATTGACGATAACATGTATGACTTTTATCGCTCCCAGGATGTACAGACCGGGGGCAGCACGCTCCCTCCCGGCGAACTGCAGAATATCATCTACAACCTGGAGGGCGGCATCGGCATTTTTGGCAGCCTGGCCAGCGATACGGTTGAAGTGTTTATTGAACGAAATTGATCCTCCTTGTCTGCCGGGATAGAGGAAAGCTCTTGTAAACGATAATAATTATTACACTCTCCGAGTTATACTTACATTAAAACCAGCATCAAACCACAAGGCGTAACGGCAACCCGCATGATCCAGAAAATCATAGTAGTTTCGATCAGCATCTTTTTCGTTACCGGCTTCCCGCACGTGGCACCCGCACAGTCTGAGACAGGCACCCCGATGGCACGCATTAAGTACCGCGGCGGGGGCGACTGGTACAATGACCCATCGGCCTTCAGGAATCTGCTTGAATTTGCCAACCAGCAGATCCCCGTCACGCTGGATCCCGAGTACGACGATGTGGCCCTGGGCAGCCGCGATCTCCACCAGTACCCGTTTGCTTTTTTGACCGGCCACGGCACCATCGCCGTCAACGAGGCTGAAGCCCGCAACCTGCGGGAATATCTCGACAACGGCGGCTTCCTGTATATTGATGACGATTACGGGCTGGACGACAATTTCAGGAAGATGCTCGACCAGGTGTACCCCGACGAGGAGCTGGTGGAGCTGCCGTTCGACCACCCGATATATCACCAGGTGTTCGACTTCCCGGAGGGATTGCCCAAAGTCCATGAACACGACAATAAACCGCCCCAGGGATTTGCGCTCTTCCGGAACGGGCGGATGGTGGCCTTCTACACATATGAATCGAACCTGGCGGACGGATGGGCCAACCCGGAAGTCCACAACAACCCGGAACCGCTGCGGCAAAAAGCACTGCAGATGGGGACCAACATCCTGGTCTATGCCCTGACCAGCGGCCGATAGACAACCGAAGACCGTAAAACACTTAAATTTTAAAAAATCATTATTCCTGTTTTGATATTCAACATTCCCTCCTTTTCAGTGAATAATATTTTCAAGATATTACGGAACTAAAATTTTAACCAAGCCAGCAGGTGATATTGATGATAATCCCGATTGCCAGTGATCATGCAGGGTATGAGGCCAAAGAAACTGTCGTTAAAATTTTGGAAGAGATGGGACACATGCCGGTTGATTTTGGCACCCACTCCGACGATTCGGTCGACTACCCCGACTTTGCGGTCCAGGTGGCCGAAAAGGTCGATTCCGGGGAGCACGAGCAGGGCATCCTCATCTGTGGAAGCGGCCAGGGCATGTGCATGACAGCCAACAAATTTAAAAATATACGGGCAGCCCTGGCATATAACGAGGCGTCTGCGGCCCTGACCCGACAGCACAACAACGCCAATATTCTCTGCCTTCCCGGTCGCGAACTCAACGAGGAGCAACTGCGCTCAATTCTGCAATCCTGGCTGGATGCAACCTTCGAGGGCGGCCGGCACGAACGCCGCGTCAACAAAATACATTCGCTAACCGAAAAAGACGATTAATGAAATCACTTTCTGATCAAGATTCTCAAATCTTTGCACTGCTAGATCAAGAACGTCACCGACAAAATGACAACCTGGAGCTGATCGCCTCTGAAAATTTCGCCTCGCGTGCCGTAATGGAAGCGATGGGATCGACCCTGACCAACAAGTATGCGGAAGGGCTGCCCGGCAAGCGTTATTACGGCGGCTGCGAATTTGTAGACCAGGTTGAAGAGCTGGCCCGCAGCAGGGCCCGGGATCTTTTTGGGGCCGACTGGGTCAATGTACAACCTCATTCAGGCGCCCAGGCCAACGCCGCGGTATACCTGGCATTCATGGAGCCGGGAGAAACCCTGCTCGGACTGGACCTGTCGCACGGGGGGCATTTGACCCACGGTTCGCCGGTCAACTTCTCCGGACTCCTTTACAAATCGGAATTTTACGGAGTTGACAGGGAGACCGGGCGCATCGACATGAACAAGGTGCGCGACAAAGCCAAAAAAGTGAAACCGAAACTGATATCCATCGGGGCTTCGGCGTACCCGCGTGACCTGGATTACGAGGCATTCAGGGCAATTGCAGATGAAGTGGGCGCCTACCTGTGGATGGATATGGCCCACACGGCCGGGCTCATCGCCGCCGACCTGCTGAACGATCCACTGCCCTGGTGCGATGTGGTGACCACAACCACCCATAAAACGCTGCGCGGCCCGCGGGGCGGCATGATTCTGGTGGGAAATGACGGGGAAAATACGCTGGGAGTGACCGCCCGGAAATCCGGCCGTACCAAAAACTGGAGTGAAGTGCTGGACTCGGCCGTCTTTCCCGGCACGCAGGGCGGACCACTCATGCACGTAATCGCTGCAAAGGCGGTGGCCTTCCAGGAGGCACTGGAAAAGGATTTCAAACAGTACCAGCAGCAGACCAGGGACAATGCACAGGCCCTTGCCCGCAAGTTCAAAGAGATGGGCTACAACCTGGTAAGTGACGGAACGGACAACCACCTGATCCTCGTGGACCTGCGTAACAAGGGGCTGACCGGCAAGCAGGCTGAAGAAGCGCTTGAACGAGCCAATATAACCCTAAACAAAAACATGGTACCCTTTGACGACCAGAGCCCGTTTGTCACCTCCGGAATCCGTATCGGAACCCCGGCAATGACTACGCGCGGACTGGGTACGGGCGAATTCGAATATATTGCAGAACTAATTGACAAGGTGCTGCAGCAGCCTGAAGACACGACAATCCAACGGAACGTCAAATCAGAAGTCCAGGAACTATGTAACCGTTTTCCGCTGTACGACTTTGTTACCGCGTAATACCGGGTCAGCTATTTCTCGACTGACTGCTCAGGTTTTTGCTCGGAGGTTTCGGTAGTCTTCTTGAACTCCTTGATGCCCTGGCCAATACCGCGGGCCAGTTCAGGAATTTTTCGTGCGCCGAAAAACAGGATAATAACCGCGAGTATCAATACAATTTCAGTTGCTCCAAAAGTCATAATCGCATTCTTTTATTGTTCATATTAAAGCTATCTTTGCACTGCCGGTTGGCAAACATCACCGTTGAACAACCTGGCGATGTATAACGAGCAGTTCAACAGTTGGCAACACAGCATATGAGTATCGTTTGAATCTGATGTTGTTAAGATCTAAAAATATTACCATCTATTTAAATCTTTTACAGATTACTGCATTTAAATTATGCTGGGTTTCGCGAAAGGGTTTAATCGATCCCGGACGAGGTATTGATTCGACCGTTTCTTTGGTAATTTTGAGCACTTGCCGGAGATTTCTGAATAATTGAACTCTCTTAGTCATACCCAGAAAATAAATATAACCACTGACTACGTTACAGTTGGTCCGGGTTATTCAGTAACATCCATTTTTTGAAGAACAAATTTAATTTTTAATGTAAGATATTGTGGAAGACCGAGAAATTATGGCACCCGATCCGCCACAGGCCACGATGCCGAAGGATCGCACTGATGAAATGTCATTTCTGGAGCACCTGGAAGAGTTGCGCTGGCATCTCATCAAAGGATTTGGAGGCGTGGCGTTTGGTATGTTAATCGCATTCATCTTTGGAGATTTCCTGGTGAACAAGATTATGCTGGGACCGACCCGGGCCGATTTTGTTGTTTACCAAATGCTGGGTATAGATGCGGTAGACCTGACCCTGCAGAGCCGAAAACTGCCCGGTCAGTTTTTTACTTACTGGGGAACACTCATTGTGATGGGCGGCATTATCGGTTCTCCGATATTCTTTTACCAACTGTGGGCGTTTGTGGAACCGGCCATGGAATCAACCGAGAAATGGAAATCACGCTTTAACGTTGCTTTTATAAGCCTGTTTTTCCTGCTCGGCGTCAGCTTTGGCTATTTTGTACTGGTTCCCTTTGCCGTGCAGTTTTTCAGCCAGTTTCAGATTGCCGATGTCATCCACAACGATTTTGACATTAATGAGTATTTCAGTTCGCTCACCATGTGGATCCTTTCCTGCGGCGTAATCTTTCAGCTGCCGGTCATCAGTTACTTTCTATCCAAATTCGGGCTGCTTACCCCCGACTTTTTACGCGAATACAGGCGGCATGCCATCGTAACCTGCTTTATACTCTCCGCTTTCCTGACACCACCGGATCCGGTCTCCCAGGTACTTATTGCCATTCCCCTGCTGCTGCTGTACCAGTTTTCGATCTGGGTGAGCAAGATGGGTGTGCGCCAGCGAGAGAAAGAGCTCAGAAGGGCGTGGGGAGAAGAATAATTCGCCCGGACCGTGTGCGTTATTAGCACGTGGAGACTAATTCCCTTACTTTCGGTACGAAATGAACAGTTGCTAGAATCCAAAGAAAAGTTGTTAACACATTTAATGAGATCTTCCATTACTACTAAACCGTTTCTCCCTTTTGTCCTTGGCATCGTTATTTTCATCGCATTTCAGGGTTGTGGGGACAATGATACCATATCGGGCCCGGATTTCTCAACAGTTCCCGCCCCCTGGGACATCTCGGGGGCTGACAGCAGTTTCACTCTTGCGGACGGCGATATCGCGGTTTATGTTCTCGAGAAGGGAAATGGGATTTTCGAGGTTAACGAACGTGATCAGATTTCGGTCTATTACACCGGACGGCTTAAGGATGGGACCGTTTTCACCAGCACGTGGGCCAACGGGAACACCGCCCCGCGCTTACTGGCCGTATCGGAACAGATCGAAGGATTCAGGAGGGGCGTGATAGGCATGTCCGAGGGAGAACGACGCACGGTGATCATACCTCCCAGCTACGGATACGGAAACAGCAGGCCGGGAACCAACGGTTACAACTTACGCAACGACACCCTGATATATGACATTGAACTGGATGAAATTGACGGCTAGCCTGCATTTCACCAGGAAATTTAAAGGGATCTTTGCAGAACCTGCTATTTTGCTGGGAGTTGGGTTATACCACCGACCTTATTGATCTTGTAAACGAGAGTGCAACTCCCTCAGAACGAGAAATCGAGGATTTTACAAAGCCCTATAACATTAATTCTGACAAAAATATGCAGGTTAGTCGGCTACATGCCTTCGGGGGACCCGTTCGGAAATACCCGTTAATATTTCGTATGCAATAGTCTGGCTGCGCCGGGCCCACTCGTCAGCGGTTTGTGCATGGGGTCCCAGCAGCTCGACCGGCGTTCCCGTCTCATATATTTTTGACGGACCCAGGTAGACCATGATAAAATTCATGGTCACCGTTCCCACCACAGGATATCTCGTTTCTGCAATCGCGACATCCAAATTTCCTGTCAGCAACCGGGGAATGCCCTCTTCATAGCCAACGGGGACAGTACCGATATAGCCGTCCTCCGGCGCCTTCCAGCGGGCACCGTAACTGACGGTTTCGCCTTTTCTAATCCGCCGTACCTGCGCCAGGTGCGAGACCCATCGCAGGCACGGTTGCAGTTCCCTTACGGGCGCATCCCCCGGGGCATATCCATAGAGACCAATTCCATTTCTCACCATATCAAAATGAGAAGAGGGATAGAAGACAGTTCCTCCGGTATTGGCCATGTGTGCAATCCAACCACCACTGAACCTTCGGCGAATGGTACGAAAACGTTCAAGCTGCGTCTCCGCCATAGCGGACCCCGGTGCCTCGGCCGTGGCAAAATGTGAGTAAATTCCGGTACAGGTGATCGATTTTCGCTCTTCCACCAGCTTCTCCGTCTGCGGGATCTCATCCTCTGCCAATCCGAGTCGTCCCATACCGGTATCAAAATTGAGGTGATACTGTGTACCCCCGCGCAAAATACCGAAATGCACCAGGTCGCTGACGGTCGCCGTAAGTCGATATGCTGGATACGCCGGGGCAGTCTCATCCGTGGGAACACCAAAAACCAGGATGGGTGCATCAATTCCACCCTCCCTTAAAGCGATCCCTTCATCCACATCATTCACGGCAAACCACGCCACCTGATCCTCAATGGCCCGGGCCACGGGCACTGCCCCGTGTCCATAAGCGTCGGCTTTAACCACGGCCATCTGTTTAACACCGGGAGAAAGGTAGCGCGCCAGTACTTCTGTATTGTCCTTTAATTTTGAAAGATTCACCTCAACAAATGAGTTCACAGAAACTTTTTTAGCCATCTTGAATTCCAAAAAAATATCTATTTAACGTAAGTTCCAGCTTTAAGCTTTTTCATAATTTCTTGGGGCAGACCCTTAATCTCCCCTTCAGGGGAGCGCCGCCCAAGGCGGGAGGGGTGTTATTCTCTATGTTAGACCTGCACCTCCCGAACCAATCGCGAGAGCCACGCGATTGCCCCTCCTCAAGGAGGGACTGTTTTTCTTGCCATTTCAGGGCAAACAGGTATTCCGCTTAAGATAAATATGTCAAAATCAGGTTAGTTACTTCGGCATTTTTCATTTTTACGGTAGTCTGCAGCGTCAGAAAAACCATCTGTCTTTCCTGTAGTCCTTCAGAATAACCTGTGCCGCGTTATACCCGGCGGCCCCGAACACCCCCCCGCCCGGGTGACAGGAAGCACTAGACAGGTACAGATTTTCGATCGGGGTTTTGTATTCACTCATTTCCGGGATCGGGCGAAACATAAACATCTGGTCAAAGCTCATCTCCACATGCATCACATTACCCCGCGGCATGGCGTGCTTGCGCTCAATATCCAGGGGACTCTGAATATACCAGTCAATTAATTTCCCTTTCATATTGGGAGCATACCCTGTAACGACATCGTATATCTTTTGGGCTTCCCGTTCCCGGATCTGGTCCCAGTGCTCCCCGTTACTCAGCTCATACGGGTGCCACTGAGCCCAGGCAAACAGGGTGTGCCCTCCGTCGGGCGCGACATCCGGATCAATTTTAGAAAATGTCATGGCAAGCACTGCCGGATCCTGTGGCGGGACACCCCGCGTGTGATCGGCAATGGCATTCTTCAGGTATTGCCGGGAGGGGGCCAGCAGCTGCATTCCCTTGTGGATATCAGGATCTCCGGGGCTGGCGCTGTATTCGGGCAGCTCTTCCACCGCACAACGAATCACCATTCCAAAGCCGTTGCCCACGTTGATATTCTCCACTTTCTCATATAGAGAAGCATCCAGGTGCTCGCGGCCCACCAGGGCCATCATTGTTTTTTGGACATGCGCATTAGAGACAATGACATCGGCAAAAAACTCCTCTCCCCGCCGGGTTCTTACTCCTGTTGCCCGGCCCTGTTCGATGATAATATCCGCGACAGGGGCATCGGTCTGAACAGTCCCTCCGTGGGCCTCGATATAGTTGGCCATCGCCCGGGTGAGCATCCCACTGCCCCCTCTCGGGTGCCTGGCTCCACTCTGGTGCAACATCGATTGCCAGCCGGCAAAATCGCCCGTAGCGGGGTGGTCCGGCGTGGGACCAGACTGGGCTGCAAACCAGATGAGTGCGGTCTTCAGCCAAGGATTTTCAAAAGCGTCGTCCACCACCTTGCCGTAGCTGCTGAAGATCTTCTGGAGTCCCGCGGCCTGCTCCCCTTTTTTAAACATCGACCCATTTCGAACCTGTCCCTTGATCAGCTCACTTACAATATTTTTACCGGTAGGCGGAACCATAAACGCCTTCAGCACGCCCTGGTTGACCCGCCCCCAGAACTCCACAAAATTCCGGTAGTTCTCAACATCTTCGGGTGCCACCCGGGCGATCGACTCCAGCGTGCGATCCAGCTCCCTGTAGAAATGAATCACCCCTTTTTCCGACTGTGCGGGCGGCAGGGGGTAAGACATGATCGGGTTCATTTCGATATATTCCAGCCCATATTTTTCCAGCTCCAGTTCCTCGACAATCCCGGTTTGATGAATCATAATATGTACCGACGACCCGACATCCATTCGGAATCCCCCGGGGTATTCCTCGGATTGAAACATTGTTTCGGTGCACACGGCCCCGCCGATATTTTCCCGACGCTCCAGCACCTGCACGGAATACCCCGCCTTTGCCAGGTAACAGCCCGTAACAAGGCCGTTGTGGCCGGATCCGATCAAAATTACATCGTAATTGCTCATTGTAATATATATTCGCTTTTTATAACATCAGTCAACTTATATCGTGTAATGCGTGTTGCATCAACCGAAGGATCTGCAAAACGTTGAGTACCTCATTTTGAGCGCATCTAGAGTTTTACATATCCGATTTCCGTTTCATACGGATATTTGATTTCGGCGTTCAAAATTGCTGCACAGCTTTGCACAAGCCTCCATAATTTTCAATACTCACAAATCATCTCTGCAATATGAAGTTCTTTCAAACCCTGATCGCCTCTACACTGGGCTTTCTCATCGCCGTGTTCATCCTGTTCGTGGTATTCTTTATCACGCTTTCCAGCAGTACCCAGCAGCCAGAACCTTACGTACGTGATAATACCGTTCTTAAAATAAACTTGCAGGGTTCTCTTCCGGCCCAGCAGTCCAGCAACCCGTTTGATGAACTTTTTTCCACCCAGGGGGGCGTAAAAGTATCGCTGCAGTCACTTCGGGAGAACCTGAACAAAGCCGCCAGGCACGACAACATAAAAGGCGTATGGCTGGAGATTAACGCCGTCTCCGAGGGCTGGGCCAATCTTGAGGAGGCACACCGCCTGATCCGCACGTTCCGCGACAGTACCGACAAATTCGTATATGCCAGCACCTCCGATATCGGATATAATGAGAAAGGCTACTACCTGGCATCCGCCGCAGATTCCGTCTTTTCTCCGCAGGAGTCCTTTTTTGAGTTTGATGGCTTCTATTCCCAGGTCTCATTTTATGCGGGGCTGTTTGAAAAGATCGGAATCGAGGCCGAGATTGCGCGTCACGGAAAGTATAAATCGGCGGTAGAACCTTTTTACCAGAAAGAGCTTTCCGAGGAGAGTCGCTACCAGCTCGAACAGATCATTCAGGATGTGAGCAGTACGTTTGTGGGGGCTGTAAGTCAAAAGACGGGGAAGTCCGCCGGCGAAATAAACACGCTGATGAATGACGCTCCCAGCCTGCTGACCCGAAAGGCGCACCAGCAGGGCCTGATCGACTCGCTACTCTCCCCCAATGACCTTAAAAAACTGATCAAAAAACGCATGGGAGTGGAAGAGAGCAGTACCCTGCAAACCATTTCCAACAACCGTTATTACCGTGTAACCCCGGGCACGGCGGGAATTGAGCGCAACTCTACGAACAATAAGATTGCCGTTATCTATGCCAACGGACCCATCGTCTACGGGGTAAATGCGAATGCTCCCTTTGACAACCAGCAGTATATAACGGCTTCGTTTTTTGAAGAACAGCTGGAGGATATTCGCGGGGATGAAGATGTCAAAGCGGTAGTCGTGCGCATCAACAGCCCCGGTGGGTCCGGCAGCACTTCGGACCTTATATGGAACAAGCTGCGCGAGCTCTCCAACGAGATTCCTGTGATTGCTTCCATGGGGCCTGTGGCTGCCTCCGGCGGGTACTATATTGCGATGGCTGCGGATTCGATCGTCGCGGAATCGACGACCCTGACCGGTTCCATCGGCGTGTTTTCCACGAAATTCAATACCAAGCAGCTCTGGAATGAGGAGCTCGGTATCACCTTCGACCAGGTTAAATCGCACCAGTACGCAGACTGGCTGAATCCTACGCGCGGCTTCACCGAAACCGAGCGGAAAGCCTACCAGCAATTCACGGATGATTTTTACCGGATTTTTATCTCAAAAGTAGCGGAATCACGAAATATGACGCTGGAGGAAGTCGATGCCGTTGCGCAGGGACGGGTGTGGACCGGCGAAGATGCGCTGGAACAAAACCTGGTGGACCTGCTGGGGGGAATGGAAGAGGCGCTGAATATTGCGGCCGAAAAGGCGGAGATATCGGACTACCAGCTCCTCACCTATCCAAAAGCCAAAGATTTCTATGAACTGCTGATGAGTTCGGCCCAGGCCAAGGCAAAATCACTGCTCGGGAATTTCCTGCTTCCGGAATACGAGCAAACTGAAAAGCTCAAAGCGTTGTTTAGATATGGAAAAGGCGATCCGTTGTTACTCTTTCCATACGCACTAAATATCCAGTAATGCCATGAAGGTCGGTCGTTTTACGATAGAACAGCTTAGTGAAGGACAGTTTGAAATTTTTGACGACGGCGCTTTCAACAAGCTGTCCCAAAAAGAGACCGGTCCCGCTGTAGACCTGCCGGTGGAGGTCTCAACGACGGTGGGCATCAACCCGGTCCTGGTCTCCACCGGCGAGCAGCATATACTGCTGGATACCGGTCTGGGATGGGGGCTGGACGCCGGAAGCAGGTACCCGGAGGTATCAAACGCCGTTACGAACCTGGCAATATTCGGGCTTGCTCCTGAAGATATTACCCATGTGATTCTTACCCATCTTCACTATGATCATGCAGCGGGATCTACATATACCGACGACCGTGCCCTGACGCAGCCCACATTCCCCAATGCCACCTATTACCTGCAAAAAAGGGAATGGGAGTATGCCATTACACACGCAGGAAAACCAACTGCTGCCGGGAAAGGCGCCACATACAAACCGGATGACCTGTACCGCCTGTTTGCTGATGACTATCTCGAATTACTGGACGTGGAACATGCAGCCATTGTGCCGGGGATCGATGCGATCTGGACAGGTGGACATACGCCCGGGCACCAGGTGATACGGGTTCATGACCAGGGGGAGGCGGCCTACTACCTGGGCGACCTGCTCCCAAGTAAAGCGCATCTCAACAGGTACGCCATGCGGCATGTTGACATCCATCCCAACCAGGCAAAAAAACGAAAACTTCAACTCCTGCAGGAAGGGTGTGAGGAGAATGCCCACCTGCTGTTCTATCACTCTCTTTACTCAAAAGCAGGGGTGCTCGCCAAGGATGAGAATGACAGGAAATACGTGCTGAAGGAAGAAAATTGAGCGGTCCGCTTCCTTCACTTGAAGGAGAAACCCACAATTTTGTCAATGCTGCCCTTAGATTATCGCAGTCGAACGCTCTCATCGCGGAATGCAGAGCACCACGAAATAGTAGTTCTACCATGCAGTCTGCGTAAATCGGCATGATCGGTGTTTATCCGCGTTATGCCAGTAACGGCTGCATCCAGGATTTGACGCGAAACCAGCAACTTCTAACACAGTTCGCCGATGTTATGCGTGGACGATCATTTATTCATGGAAATCAGGAACTCCTCGTTGTCTTTGGTGCCCTTCATCTTGTCAAGCAGAAATTCCATCGCCTCATTGGCATTCATGCGGTTCAGATAGCGGCGCAGCAGCACCACTTTTTCACGTTCACTTTCGGGCACAATAAGCTCTTCACGGCGGGTCCCGCTCTTGAAAATATCCATTGCGGGAAAGATACGCCGATCGGCCAGGTTTCGATCCAGAACCACCTCCATGTTACCGGTACCTTTGAATTCCTCGAAAATCAGGTCATCCATGCGGGAACCGGTCTGCACCAGCGCGGTTGCCAGGATAGAGAGGCTGCCGCCATTTTCGATATTTCGGGCCGAGCTGAACAACTGGCGCGGGGCCTTGAGAGCTTCCGAGTCTACCCCACCCGACATCGTACGGCCGGTGTTAGGGGCACAGATGTTGTAAGCACGCGCCAGGCGGGTGATGGAGTCCATCAGCAGCAATACATCGTGGCCGCTCTCTACGAGCCGTTTCGCTTTTTCAAAGACAATTTCCGACAGTCCGATATGATTTTCAGGCCGCTCATCAAATGTAGAAGCCACAACCTCGGCATTTTCCACATTGCGCTCCATCTCGGTGACCTCTTCCGGCCGTTCATCTATAAGCAGGATTATGACCTTCGTATCCGGCGCATTTTTGTTGACAGCGTTGGCCACATTTCGCAGGATGGTTGTCTTTCCCGTTTTCGGCTGTGCAACGATCAATCCCCGCTGTCCTTTACCGAGCGGGGCAAATAGATCGATGATACGGGTGGTATACTCCTGAGGATCGTACTGCAGCTTGTACCGTTCATTCGGATAGATCGGCAGCAGGTCTTCAAAATCCTCCCGGTTGTCCATGTCGTGCGGAATCTTGCCGTTAACACCATCAACGCGCAGCAAGGCAAAATAGCGCTCTCCCACTTTCGGGGGGCGAATGATGCCGATCACGCAGTCACCCTGTTTCAGGCGGAACCGCTTTATCTGGGAGGGAGAGACATAGATATCATCCGGACTGGCCTTGTAATTATAGTTCACCGAGCGCAAAAACCCGTATCCGTCCGGCAAAATTTCAAGGGTGCCCTCGTTGATAAGATACGGACCCAGCCCCGGGCGTATCTCCTCTATTCGTTCCTGTAGCGTCGGGGCGTCAGACTCGGGGAGAATATCGTGCACACTCTTTTTCTTCTTGCCCCCGCCCGATTTTGATTTCGATTTTGAGCTCGAATTACTCCGGGACCGGCTTCGGCTTTTTTTGCTGCCGTTGTCGTCAGAATTTTTCTTGTAGGGTTGGGTGTGCTGTATCTCTTCATCATCATTTTCATTGGCCGAAGAGGTTGCGTCAGGCATCGATTCCGCCTGCTCGCGGGCTGTCTCGCTAATCTTGTCAATGAGCTGCTGTTTGCGCAATCCGCTTATAGACTTCAGTCCCTGTTCACGGGCAAGTTCTCGCAATTCTTTCACCGTCTTGCGATGTAGTTTTTCAATTTCCTCTTCAGTCAACCCATCGGTCTGGATATCCGACATAATGCTCTATTTACTGTGATTGGTTAAATTAGTGTGAGATGAATAAAAAATTCGTAGTAAAAGTAAAAAATTTGTGTGCTTGAGAGAGTTGGTTACACTGCGTAATCTGCAAATGTAAGCAATCAGAATAGATAAGAAACTGGTTACTGGTCGGAATGAAGTGTCTGTAACAACTTCCGAACCGATGAGTAAAAGTAAAAACTTCCAGCAAAAATTACTAATTCTGACTCAAGTTCTTTCAAAAAAAGAGGTTGTTCGTCTGGAAAAGGCTCCGCATCGGGTAACCATTTTTTTATCTCCCCCATGCCCGCTGACCTCTTTGACCCGGATGTATAATAGTATATTTTTTTGAACTTCTGAAACTCCGCCATCATTTCCCGGTCTATTTTGTCTTTCATGAGTGATAGAACCAATACTGCACGGTTCAGCGGTTTAATACGCTCAACAGAGGCCGTCATCGCCCTGACCGCCTCCAGGTTGTGCGCCCCGTCAAAATACCACTCCTTGCCGGGATCCAGTTTTTCAAACCTGCCGGGCAGATTAAACGTGCTTTTTACCTGTTTCAGACCCTCCCTGAACTGGTCTTCCGAAATATTAAATGAGTCGCCCAGCAGTTTAACAACATACCAGGCCGCAGCAATGTTGTATGCCTGCACGGAATTATTCAGATCGGTTGCAAAATGGTACTGGTGCTCCCCTTCGGCAAGGGTACATATGCCCATCTTCCAGGTGGGATTCAGGGAATGAACTTCATATACCGCTCCCCACTGACGGGCCGCCTCCTTCCGGATGAGGGTCCGCACCTCTTCGCTGGCATTCCCTACCACGACGGGCGTATGGAATTTGATAATTCCAGCTTTTTCTTTGGCAATATCCAGGATATCCTCTCCCAGAATGTCCGTATGATCCCGGGACACGTTGGTTATTACCGAGACTTCAGGACGAAGTATGTTGGTGGCATCCAGCCGCCCCCCCAGCCCAGTCTCAATAACCGCGATATCCACCTGCTGCACATGAAACCACCAGAACGCAATGGCGGTACTCAGCTCAAAATAGGAAAGGGCCGCCGCCTCGATCCGGGCACGATAGGTATTGATAAACTCCAACAACCGCTCCTCCGGGATATATTCTCCATCTACCTGGAAGCGCTCCCGGTACTCCAGCAGGTGGGGAGAGGTGTATACCCCCGTTTTATACCCTGCATTGTGATAGATTGCCCCCAGAATCTGGCAGGTACTGCCCTTGCCGTTGGTACCGGCTACATGAATGGATGGATACGACTCCTGGGGATCACCGATTTCTCCACAAAATGCCCGAAACCGTTCCAGGTCCAGCTTTGCGGCGGCCGCTCCTTCGTGTTGGAATGCAGGAATTGAGTCCAGATACCGGTAGAGATCGTCGGTACTATTTAATTTCATTTCTAATCCTTACCTCGTACATTGTTACGGCTTTGAAGTTCACCACATTAAGAATGATATACAAATCAATTATCAGACCTCTGCTCTTTGACCTGGAGGCAGAAAAAGCGCATGAAACGACCATGGGGTTCGGTAAAATGGCCTCCCGCAGTGCGCTGCTGAAGATGGCCGGAAAAAGTTTGTATCACTATAAATCCGACCGCTTGTGTCAAACATTCTGGGGACTCACCTTCAACAATCCGATCGGGCTGGCAGCGGGATTTGACAAGAACGGCGAAATTACCGGCATCATCGAAGCACTTGGGTTCGGCTATACCGAAGTCGGCAGCATCACCGCCAACCCTTCAACCGGCAATCCCCGCCCCCGCGCATTCAGGCTGGAGAAAGACCAGTCCCTGATCAATCGCATGGGCCTAAACAACGACGGGGCCCAAACGGTGATCCGCCGCCTGCAGAACCAAAAGCTCGGCATACCACTCGGCATCAATATCGCCAAGACTCATGATCCCGGCATTGTTGGTGACAAGGCGATTCGGGACTACCTGTTTAGCTTCCGAGAGGCTCAAAAGGTAGCGGATTACATCACCGTTAACATCTCGTGCCCGAATACCAGCAAGGGGAAAACCTTCGAAGAACCCGGGCCGCTTGATGAACTGCTGGCCGCTCTTAACATCAAGGAAGATGCCAGCGTTATTCCCACTCTTGTCAAATTTTCTGTGGACCTGGACCGAGACCGGCTGGAAGCACTGGTTGACATTTGCGAACAGCACCGGGTGAACGGATATGTGGCCACCAACACCTCCAGCAGTCGCGAGGGACTCCAAACCGACGCCCGGCGGTTGAGGGAAGTGGGACGGGGCGGACTCAGCGGGCAGGCGATCGCTGCACGAAGCACCCAAATCATACGGTGGATCCACGAGATCACCAACGGTCAAAAACCGATTATCGGGGTCGGGGGCGTCAACTCTTTTGAAAGTGCCCTGGCCAAAATTCGGGCGGGTGCCGATCTTCTGCAAATATACACCGGCCTGATCTATGAAGGTCCCGGACTGATCAAACGAATTAACAAGAGGCTTGATCGCTACCTAAAAGAACATCAGCTCGATTCCATTCACCAGCTCATCGAAGATTGATACAGCCCATGCGTGAGACCTGCCGCCTGAATAGCCCTCCGAGCGTCTGCGGTCTTATCACCTTCTTGCTCCCTATCTTTCAGCCTGTCCGGAAACAGGGAAAGAAAACTTGCACCGCACCCTTTTCATGCCTCGATCCAGGTTCATACGGATGAATTCCAGGTGCTCCCGTATCGCCCGTGCAAAAGCTTCCTCGATACCCGCTCCTGGTTTCGCGGATACCCGTTGAAACTCTTCCACTGTCCCTTCCGCAGTAATCAGAAAGGAGTAATCGATTGTGCCCGGGGGGGATTCACCTTCAAGATCTTCCGGTAGTTCAACATTTGTCAAAAACTGGCTTATTCCTCCCTTTATCTTCGGTTCCAGACCCAGCTCCCGGCAGGTCGACAACGCCTCAGGAGGCCGATTTTCCTCCATTTTTCCCAGTGCTTCAGAGAGTTTAATGACCCTTTCGGCTGCCGGCTGACTGGAAAAATTCCGGGTATGTTCATTTAGTACCGCGCGCACGGTATCCCAGTACGCTCCGCGATACTCCAGCCGGGGAACCCTGCCATCCGTGTTGGCAGAGTCTGTAGCCAGGGAATCTGATGACGGCGGTTTTACCCTAATGCTGTCCCGCCCGCGGGCCAGCCTGATGTAGTATTTTATGGACTCGTAATGAACGAGCGGGGCAGCCGGGGTCCCCTTGTTTGCCAACGCCAGGCTCCGCAACTCTTTTGCAATTTCATCGGTAGCAGCCGGTGAAGAGAGAATATTTTTCATCTGCCGGGATAGCTTCAGATCTGTCGAATCCTTTTGCGCCGGACCCGGGGGAACGTTTTTTTCAAGACGCTGATCCAGCCGACGAGTGTAGGGGGAATCCGGGTGCTCCCTTCTCAGCCGGGCGGCCCACTGCTCCGCCTGGTCCTGATCTCCCCCGGAGTTATACAATTCATACAGTGAATACAGCGCCTTCGGGACCAGGGCATGCCCGGGATGTTGTTCCACGACCGAACGGAAGTAATGGGCCGCGCTATCCTGTTCCTGGAGCGTCAGCAGGAAGAGGTTGCCGAGCTCAAATTTTGCCGAGGCTATCTCGTCCCGCGTTTTTTTCCGTTCCTCCGGGGTAAAGGGAATTTCACCAAGATCCAGCTCAACCGGGGAATGTGGTTGATCCGGAGAGGAGCCATTCCCTTCAGCAACCGTCTCCTCCTGCGAGCTGTCCTGCCGGCTGTCTCCGTCACGTATCGCCTCCGCCCGGCGCCAGTTATCCACCAGGGGGCGTCCTCCCCAGACCGCCCTGAACTGCGTGCGGGCCGCGGTCAAAAGCCGGCTATTCTGATAATTCAGGAAGCCGTAGGTCCCGGAGGTACCGCTATCCCGGTTCGCACTCTCCAGGGTATTCACATTGGTTAAGACGTTGGCATCCTGCCGGCGGTCCTCGGCCTGCTCCTCCAGCTGCCGGATTCGCTGCCGGCGTATCTCCGCAATCACGGAATCGAACCTGGCCTGTGGCAGATTTCCGAGCCACAGCAAACTATCAAGGTGACTGATCCGGTTTCGCAACTCGCTGTACCGGCCATACGCCTGCGCCAGTATGTTGGTGTTCAAGGATTCTTCCAGCGCGCCCCCCTGCTCCGAACGATCCCTTAAAGAGGAAGAGGAGTCGTAGTAGGCGGCAGCCAGCTTGTACCGATTCAGATTATTGGTGTACATCTGTCCCAGCCGGTAGTAAATATCGGCTCTCGTTTCCCGTTCCACCTGGTAGGTGGTACTGCGCAGTACCTGTTCATAAATTTGCCGGGCCGCCTCGTAGTTGCCCATCGCCTCTTCTGTTCGGGCTATCTGATAGTATAATTCGGGCAGTCGCTCCACATTTTTGTCGTCCCTGCTCATCTTGACAAAGATCGCCAGTGCCTGTTCCAGGTTCCCCATCTTACGCAACGCCTCAGCCTGTTTGTAGTTGGCATAATAGAGCAGGGTAAATCCGGGACGATTGGCAGAGACTTTTCCATAAGCTTCAGCCGCCGCTCCGTACTGTTCTCCAATCTCTAGAATTTGACCATGCAAAAAGTGCGCTCTCGCCTTCAGTGCTCCCTTGGGCAATCGCGGCAATGCCTGGGTTAGCAGCTGCCCGACCTGGTCCCACTGCTGCAGTTGCACGTAATGCTCGGCAAGCAGGACCTCCGCCTTTGCCCTAAGCTCCGGTTTCCACTCCCCTGACAGGCTCGATAGCTGATCTTCCAGGAATACGACACCCTCGCTGTACATCTGCAGATCGAGCAGGGCCCTGCTCTTCCAGACTACGGCACGCTGGCGCATTTCCGGCGTTTCCGCCACGTTGTACTGCTCCTCAAACTTTTGCTGCGCAGAATAATACTCCTGCCGGTAGTAATACGACTTGCCTATGAGTTCGAGCGTCTCGTCAATCCACCGCGACTCCGGGAATTTTCTAAGGATCTGGGCACCTTTGTCAATCGCATCCTGAAACTGCTGATCGGCCGAACCCAACGGGGGTTGAAAAACCCGGATTGGATCATTTACATTAATCTCCCTGGGTTGGTCCGCAAGCTGTTTAAGTGCCGCCCGGTAGCTCTCATTGGCATTGTAATAGGTGTTGTAGTAAGCGCGGAAATCGATCCAGGAGTTTTTGAGTGCGCCCCCGCATCCCATCAAGAGGGTGAGAACTGCTATTTGGAATGCTTTTTTCAATATACCTTCCGATCCTCGGCCTTATTTCGTCAATGAACTTCGTAAAATAACTCAAATATCACAATTTGTTTAGCTTTTATTCGCCTGGCGATACATCACTGCGCTAACCCGGATTATTCACCAGGAAATTTGGTTGTGCACGAGGCGAAGGAAAAATGACCGCGGAACAGTACAGATGTACAGTGAGCACCTCATTTTTACTTCAACGAAGTGCACGGCCCAATTTCGCAGCCTTTGTGACAATACCCAAATTTGAGCTACCGGGTATTTCCGCTAGATATAATAATATCATTGGCTTAAGATGTAATTTGTTCTGCTTCGTGAATAATCCGGGCTAAAAGAAGCACCAATAAGAAACAGGAGATTTTTCTCTGAAGGGGCCTTTGCAGAACCTGCTATTTTGTTGGGTGGGGATTGTACCACCGACCTTGGTGCCCTTTTAAACAGGAGTATAACTCACTCAGAACAAGGAATAGAGAGATTTGCAAAGCCCTCTTTTTTAAAAAAAGGGGGTGTTCTTTTGGCTTGAACAAAAGGAAACATGTATCATGTATCATGTATCGGGAGAGCAAAAAACTATTCAATCGAGCTTATTTTAATCATATTGGTCCGGCCTCTTTTGGCTATCGGCATTCCGGTGGCTATAATCACGCGGTCGCCCTTGCTGACCAGCCCGTGATCGGTCAAATACTTTTCCATCACCCGGACGGTGTGATCGGTATCCTCGTCAAAAATCCTGTCGATAATGACAGGGCGAACCCCCCACACCAGGGCCAGCTGCCGGCGGATCTTTTCGGTTTCGGTGAACGCCACTATGGTAACCTTGGGGCGAAATTTGGCAATCCGGCGGGCCGTGTTCCCCGACTGGGTAATCGTGGCGATCGCCTTGGCTTCAACATTATCCGACATGGAGATACAGGAATAGGCCAGCGATTCAATGATCTGCTTCTCCTTCCACTCCGGTTTTACATACTCCAGGCTGTTATAGATGTGCGACACCTGGGATTCCACCGAGCGACATATCTTGTCCATGGTTTTCAGTGACTCCACCGGGTACTCTCCCGCCGCTGTTTCGCCGGAAAGCATAACGGCATCGGTTCCATCGAGCACCGCGTTGGCCACGTCAGAACTTTCGGCCCGGGTTGCCCGCGGATTTTTAACCATCGATTCCAGCATCTGGGTAGCGGTAATAACCGGCTTGCCGGCCCGGCGGCACCGGTCAATAATTTTCTTCTGAATCAGCGGGACCCGTTCACTGGGCAGCTCGATACCCAGATCGCCCCGTGCCACCATAATGCCATCGGACTCTTCAATAATTTCGTCGATCACCTCAACCGCTTCGGGTTTCTCGATTTTTGCAATGATGCCGGCCTGGCTCTCTTTGGCCCGTACCCGCGAGATAACCTCCTGGATATCACCGGCACTCCGTACAAACGACATCGCCACAAAATCCACATCCTGGTCAACCGCAAATTCCAGGTCCTCAATATCCTTTTCCGTAAGGGAGGCCATCGAAATATCAACATCAGGAAGGTTCACCCCCTTTCTGGACTTCAGCAGCCCTCCCACAATCACCTGCGCTTCGAGGTGCTCCTCCGTTTTCTTCACGACCTTCAGCTCCAGCAGGCCGTCATCCATCAAAATGGTATTTCCCTCGCGGGCATCTTTATTCAGGTAGGAATAATCGATGGGTATCGTTTTGGAGGTTCCAACAACCTCCTCGGATGTCAACTTCACATAACTGCCGGTCTCAATTTCCTGGGCTTCATCCTTCATCGTGCCGACCCTTATTTTGGGTCCCTGCAGGTCCGCAAGAACCGCCACGCTTACATTCAGCCTGTTGGAGATACGACGTATGTGTTCAAGGGTCTCTTTGTGATCCTGGTGGGTACCATGGGAAAAATTCAAGCGAGCCACATTCATTCCGTTCCGTATCAGCTGCTCAATAACTTCCCCGGTATTCGAACTGGGTCCCAGCGTACAAACAATTTTCGTTCTTCTTTCGCCTTGTAACATCAATATATATATAGGGTGATTAAATACTTACAATGAATTTCAACTTGTTAAAAGAGGACGTTTAAAAAGCCCGGTACTGCCCAGGGGCAACTCCTGCGCAAATCCAGAACCGGGGGAATGATACCTCGTCGATGAGGATTTCAAAAGCGCAATTTTGCACATATCAAGTATGAACCCGCCGTTTTTCAGCATCCTCTTACACCGTCCGCAACCGGCTGTACAGTATCGAAGAAATCGCTTCTGTCCGCCAATTTGAGTTAAGGTAATATATAAATGCCGATGCTTTTAAAAGACCCACTAAATATGGAATCTCAAAGCGGAAACAAAATTAGCCTATCTTTTGAACCTTCAAAAAATTTTTTTTGCTCGTTTTTTCGCCTTATCTCCCCTGTTGGGTATTCCGTGGTCAAGCTTTATTATTCTGTTCGTGCGCGCATGGATGGAACGTTTTGGCTTATTACGGGTTTTAGCATTATGCCTGACAGGCGATATTGACATCGACTGAGAATTACCGTTTTAGCTGTTTCAGCAAAAGCCTGACACTACAAATTAACGCTTGTATAATTTCATGTTTAACATTTAGTTATTATAGAGCAACCGTTAAACAAAGGGGTCCCATAATGCGCTCTATTCTTTCACTTCTGTTCCTGGCTTCCATCCTGATGATGGGCTGCAGCCAATCGATGAACCCGGACATCGTACGAGGATCAACCTATCAATACCGCGGGGGATTCCCGGAAGTCAGGCTTTCCGCCATCGGCTTGCTGGATGAAAATGACGAGCCCCACATCAGCGTGGCCGCCGACATTGTGTATGGCAGCCTGGTATACAAGGAAGTAGAGGACATGCAAACCGCCAACATCGCCCTGGAAGTGCAGATCCTGGACCAGGCCGACACTGAAAATATTATCGATACCGAGCGCTTTACCGTAACCATTGAAAAGGAGGATCCCAACATAACATACAGCCAGGAGGTCTTCACTTTTGAGAAAGAGATACCGGTTGCCCCGGGAGATTACCAAATCAACCTGACGGTCATCGACCAGAACTCCGGGAAGCACACCACCCGCTCATCCAATACCTTTATCCCGAATCCCGAAGACAATATTTCCAACCTGACCAACATTCGGCTGCTCGGCAAACAGGTAGACGAACATCAGGGCGCCTGGCTGCCGATCACAACTTACGATGTGCCCGGAAAGGTCGATTCACTGAAATTTGTATTCCAGGTTACCAACAACAAATCAGAAAGCCCGCTGACCATCGATACCGAACTGATCCGTTATGATTCGGATACCAGCGTGGCCCGCCCCATGCACTACAATAACTACAGCCCCTCCAATATTTCGTACAAGGGCATTGAATATGACGAGGAGGAGGTCATACAATCCAGCAGGCGCGTGTTGACGCAGCCGGGCAGCGTCCTCGTTGAGTTTTTCTTTCCCCAGCAGGGGCGCGGCAACTACCGTTTTGAGGTTACCGCCAGCGGAGATGAGGAGGAGGAACCTCTTTTCAAGGCACGTGATTTTAGCGTAAAAAGCACCAATTATCCCTCTATTAAAACCGCCCAGGAGATGTTGGGGCCCCTTCACTACCTCATGAACGATGACGAGTATGAACGGCTCAGTGCGATCAACGATTCCGATTCGCTAAAAGCGGAGATCGACCGGTTCTGGCTCAGCAACATCGGAAACAAGAACGAAGCCCGGAGTGTTATCGAGATGTTTTACTCACGGGTTGAAGAGGCCAACAAGCAGTTTTCCAACTTCAAGGAGGGATGGAAAACCGACACCGGCATGATATACATCCTCTTTGGCCCGCCCTGGTATGTGGAGACCCACCTGGATGTGATGACTTGGTCGTACGCCTACGACCGCAGCGATCCCGAATACAACTATACCTTCCAGCGATCAAAATTGAAATCGCGGTTTTACCCATTTGACAACTACCTGCTGCGCCGCCACCAGGGTTATTTTAATATTCAATACCAGCAAATTCAGCTCTGGCTTACAGGTCAAATACTCACCAGGAGTATTTAACAGAACATGCGGTCTTTTATACTTAACAATTAGTGAATAAAAGCTAATTTATTTAATACAATGTCGATAGATGTAATATTTATTTATCCCATATGGGGTGTTTAGCACAATTTATCGGAACATTGTTTTATTTATCAAAAAAAATACCTTAATTTGAGGTGTCAGTGAGGCCCAAAAAAGTGGCCATTTTACATACGTTAAAATAGTATAATAGTAGGTTCGTGGGTTATTTTATCATCACATCTCCCATTCCGTATATAGAGAATAGGTTATTTATGCAATAATCTGCACCTGCCGTTATACCTGCTTAAATTACAATAAAAACGAGGTTATCTATGCTTAGAAAGTTACTATCCATAGGGGTTATTCTACTTGCCTCTGTATCGATATCCTATGCACAGTCTGGTGATATCACCGGCGTTGTGACGGATCAGCAGTCTGGCGAACCAGTGCCGGGTGCCAATATTTTCATCCCCAACCTGGAACGGGGTACGACAACCAATGTTGACGGGGAGTACACCCTGAACAATATTCCGGTAGGCACCTACATGGTTCGGGTATCCTATATCGGCTATACCACAATCCAGCAAACAATCGATGTAAGCACCGGCCAAAACGAGATTAATTTCGAGATGCAGGCCGACTTAATCGGATTGGAAGATGTAGTGGTAACCGCCCAGCAAATTGAAAAAGAACGACGATCGCTGGGTTACAGCGTTACCAGCGTAGGTGGCGAAGAGATTAACAAAGCCAAAGAAACCAACTTTGTTAATTCACTGGCCGGCAAGGTACCCGGTGTTTCCATCACCAACCAGTCCGGCAACGTTGGCGGCTCCTCGCGAATCGTCATTCGTGGTATCGCCTCCCTTTCCGGGAACAACCAACCCCTGTTTGTAGTGGATGGTATTCCCATTTCCAATGCAAATATCGTATCCGGCACCTCGCAAGATCGTCTTACCGGGGCTATTGACGTCGGAAACCGGGCATCGGATATCAACCCGAATGACGTGGAGTCTATTTCAGTCCTCAAAGGAGCGGCGGCGGCAGCCCTTTACGGTCAGCGCGCCAAAAACGGGGTCATTATGATTACCACCAAAACCGGGGAAAGCTCCGGGGTCTCTGTTGACATCAATTCGACCGTTCGCACCAGCAACCCGCTGCGACTGCCGGACTTCCAGAATGAGTATGCACAGGGAGACCTGGGCAAATACGACGTGGAAGACCTGGATGGATGGGGCCCTCGCATAAAAGGCCAGGAAGTTGAAGATTTCAGGGGAGAAACCGTTACGCTGCAAGCCTATCCCGATAACGTCAAGAACTTCTATGACAGCGGCGTTACGGCCATCAACAGTGTTTCTGTTGCCAACGCTGATGAGGATGGCGACTTCCGGTTGGGCGTAACCCGTACCGACCAGGGAGGCATCATTCCCAATAGCAACCTGGAAAAAACAAACCTGTCGCTGAACGCCGGAAGCAAGGTGAGCGACAAGTTAACAGCCCGTGTTGGATTCAACTATGTCAAAACCGAAACCAGGGGTAAAGCGGTAGCCGGCGGCAACGACCCGAACGTACTGACCTCGCTTGTCAATACCATTCCACGGACCATCGCCAACAGCCATATGGAGGATTACCTGAATGAAGACGGAAGCCAGAATTCTCTTAGCTCATTCACCAACAATCCATACTGGATCACCAATGAAAATGTATTCACCAACGGCATTGACCGCGTGTTTGGTCACGGAAATATCCAGTACGACCCCTACGAGTTCCTCAACATTTCGGCTCGCGTGGGTACCGACTTTTACACCGAAGACCGGCGCAATATAAATGCCAAAGGAACCATTGGTCGTGAAAACGGGCTGTTCACGCAGGATGTCATCCAGAATTACCAGTTTAACAGCGACATCATTGTGACCTTCCAGAAAGACCTGACCGAGGATTTCAACCTGAAGGCGATTGCGGGGCACAATATCAACACTACTAGGCTTCAAATTCAAAACAACGAAGCCCAGGAGTTGACGGTTGACGGCCTGTACAACTTTGCCAATGCAGGCTCCAACACCCCTTCCAACGAATTTTCTGAACGCCGCCTCGTTGGGGTATACGGGGATGTGACGCTCGGCTACCGAGACTACCTGTTCCTGGAAGTTACCGGGCGTAATGACTGGAGCTCGACCCTGCCCAAGGATAACAACTCGTTCTTCTATCCCTCGGCCAACCTGAGCTTCATCTTTACGGAAGGGCTGAACCTAGACAGTGACCTGCTCTCCTACGGTAAGCTGCGACTGAATTACGCGCAGGTGGGCAGCGATGAAGATCCCTACCAGCTCGACTTCCGCTACTTCCCGGTAAGTTCGTTCTTCGGGCAGTACGGCACCGACAACACCTTCCCCTTTGGCGGGCAGGTAGGCTTTGAGGCGACCGGCACTATTCCACCTTCCGACCTGAAACCGCAAAACCAGATCTCCTACGAGGTTGGAGCGGAACTGCAATTCTGGGGCGGCCGGTTCGGTATCGACTTCACGCTGTATAAAATCGACACCGAAGACCAGATTATTTCTATCCCGATTCCGGAAAGTACGGGCTACAGCCTCCGCAGAACCAACATTGGTGAACTTTCCAACGAAGGTATTGAGGTTGCACTGAACACCACCCCGGTTCGGGCCGGCGACATAAGCTGGAATATGGATGTGAACTTCACCAAGAACAACAACACCGTTGAATCGCTGGCTCCCGGTGTGGAAGAGATCATCATTGAAAGCGGCTTCAGCAGCCTGCAGGTCAAAGCGGAACCCGGCAAATCGCTGGGCCTCTACGGTCCCGGGTTTGAACGCGACCCGGCCACGGGCAAGCCGGTCATCGACCCCAATACCGGGTTGAGAAGAGAAGGAGACATCATCCGCCTTGGAAGCGTTGACCAAGACTTCTCCGTTGGGTTTAACAATACGTTCCAGTACAAGAACATTGGCCTCAGCTTCCTGGTAGACTGGAAACAGGGCGGAACGCTGTTCTCACAAACTGTAGGCGTACTCCGAAGAGATGGTGTGGTGGAAGAAACACTTGAAAACCGCGAAGGCACCTTCATTGACGACGGTGTTATTGTAACCTCCCGGGATGCCGAAGGAAATATTACCGGCACACGTCCCAACGACGTGCCCGTACAAAGCATGGAAGACTTCTGGGGGCGCTATTCCAGTAGCTCTATCCATGAAGGCAATGTATTTCCTGCCACTTATGTGAAACTCAGGGAGATAAGCCTGTCGTACAACCTCCCGCGCCGCATACTGCAAAATACCCCGATCAGCCGCGCCTCGGTTGGACTCACCGGCCGGAACCTGTTCCTGCTGTACAGTGAGATTCCCCATATCGATCCGGAAACCGGCTTGTTCGGCTCGGCCTCCAACGGCCAGGGTATTGAGTGGAACAACCTGCCCTCGGTGCGTTCCTTCGGGGCCAACGTCAGCATTTCTTTCTAAACAACTATTTATTTTAAAAGCAAAAAGAGATTATGAAGAACTTAATTTTCAAAAAAGTCAGTGCAACCTTTTTTGCACTCGTACTACTCTTTTCCGCAGGATGCAGCGATTTTCTTGATATCAACGAAGATCCCAATGCTGCGACTGAAGTAGAAGGCGACCTGCTGTTCCCCACTGCACTCGGGTACATCGCGTCCAACCGGGCCATAGAAATTGGTCCCTCCAACACCTTGTGGGCGCAAATATGGAGCTCCAACGGTTCAACCGGTGTGTTTACTGACTCCGAGACCTATGCCGTCAGTTCATTTATGACCGGGAACACCTGGAGCTTCTACTACGTAGATGTGCTGAAAAACCTGGAACTTGTCAGGCAACAGGCTGAATCGGCCGATCCGGTGCGCAACAACGTTGCCGCGCAGGCCAAAATCCTGCAGTCATACGTATTCTACGAGCTGACCGTCCTGTTTGGCGCGGTTCCCTATACCGAGGCCGTGGACAGCGAGATATCCCAGCCAAATTTTGATGACCAGGAGACGATTCTACGCGGACTGGTAACCGATTTGACCGAGGCTGTCGACCAGATTGAGATCGGTTCGGAGCTGGCCGGGGTTACCGACGGCGACCTGATCTACAAAGGTGATATGGCGAAATGGGAAAAATTCGGCAACTCGCTGAAGCTTCGCATCCTTATGCTGATCAGGAACAAGGACAATTCGGTAGACAGCGAAATTGCGGACCTGCTCGAAAATGAGCCCCTGATTCGCACAAACGCGGATAATGCGGAAATCCCGTTCTTTAATGAAACCAACAACGCCAACAACCTCTGGAAACTGAATAACCAGTTTGCCGGATTTGTCAATGCGGGGAACGGAAACGGGTATCTTTTTGCCGGTGACCCTCTCGTATCATTGATGAAAGATCTCGGCAATAATGGCGATCCACGGTTAGGCACCTATTTTGAGTACGCCGTTGATTTTGATGACGGTACGCAGCAAACCAGCGAATACTTCGGGCAGGAAGCCGGGGTATTTGACTACAACGACGGGGAAACCTCCATGCTGAGTCAAAACATCATTCGCCAGGATTGGCCCAGCCGCATTGTTACCGCTTCTGAAGTATGGTTTTATGAAGCGGAATACTATGCCAACCAAGGTGATTTAGATGAGGCAGAAGTCAGCTACGAAGAGGGTATTCGATTAAGTATGGATTACTTTGATGACAAGCCCGGGTCCATTCCGGACAGCGAGCGCGACGACTACATCAACGCCCTGGATGATCTGAGTACACTGGGACAAACCCAGGCACTTGAAGACATCCATGAGCAGCAATATATCGATGTCTTTGAAAAAGCGCCTGAAAACTGGACGCAGTGGAGAAGGGTGAAAGTGCCCGACCTGCCGGTGCCGCAAAATGCGCTGCTTGGAAATATCATCCGTCGATTTCCATATCCACCGGACGAGCTCTCTGCAAATCCCAATGCGCCAAGTCGCCCGTCAAACGACACGCCGATGTGGTTTGAAAACTAATTGCCTAATCTAATTTAAAGAGACTTACCTATGAAATTGTTAAAAACATTCGTCTTAGTGGCCGCGGCCTTAGCCACGATGCTATTCTACGGCTGCGAAAACGTAAATGAACCGTACGATATCAGCAGTACTGCCCAACCGCCCTATGTAGAGCTGCAGGACACGACCAGCCAGGTTCTGGAAGGAGATACCCTGGATGTAGTGTTTGAACTGCCCGTGGCGATTGGGGAAGATGTGGATGTCACCTTCTCCATTTCGGGAACGGCAGAATATGAAACCGACTGGAAAACAGATGACGAGAATGTCAGCCCCGACGGAGGTACAGTAACCATCGAATATGTGGATTCCACAACTTCCAACGATGAATACGCCCTGGAGCTGATCTTTCCGAGAGATGGCGAAATCGATGGAGACAAAAATCTTACGGTCTCCCTTGAAAGTGCTGTTTCTGCCAGTGGCGAGGAGCTGATGGTTGGTCAGGGTCCAATCGAAAAAGAACAGACAATAACCATTATTGACTTTGACGCTAAAGTACCTGTAGAAACAGGGACCTACGATTATAGTCTTGCCGGTGACCTCGGTTCCGGATCAGGTACCGTTCAAATTACGGATCTGGATCCTCCCTATACTGAAGGTGGTACTGAGTATGGAAATCTCATTTCCGACTTTGCCGCTGGTGCTTTCGGTGGTGCGGTGCCATATCCATTCAGTGTAGTTGGTAATGGAGTGGTTATTGCACCTTCGGCCTATACCGATCAAGGGGTATCGGCTGATATTACTGGCACCTATAATCAAGAAACCGGGAGAATCGTCATGGATGTTACACTAACCTGCTGTGGCGGTGAGGGATTCCAGTGGACCTTAACCCTTACTCCACAAGGAGAATAGACAAGACCTGCTCTAAACTTAAAAAGGCCGCTGCATTTGGTTGCAGCGGCCTTTTCTGATTGTAACCCGCGAGGCATACCAAGCCGGCCTATCCCGGATTATTCACGAAGTAGAACAAATTACGACATAAGCCAATGATATTATGATATCTAGCGGAAGTACCCGGTAGCCCAAATTTGGGTATCCTCACAAATAGCTGCTAAATTGGGCCGTGCACTTCGTTGAAGTAAACATGAGGTGCTCACTGTACACCTGTACTATTCCGCGGTCATGTTTCCTTCGCCTCGTGCACAACCAAATTTCTTGGTGAATAATCCGGGTTA